>NZ_JARUBN010000001.1:7116121-7427242 GCF_029626265.1 Micromonospora sp. WMMD1102
GTCGGTGCCGACCGTCACCGGGTCGCCCTCGGCCACCCCGAGCGCCTCGGCGGCGGCCTTGCCGAGCCGGACCACCGGCGGCCGGGCGGTGCCGCCGAGTGCCGGGTCGCCCTCGGTCAGGGTGCCGGCGTCGACGAGCTGGTGCCAGGTGGCGAGGATCGCCTCGCCGGGGCCGGGCCGGACCGGTGCGGCCGGCTCGACGGCCGGAGCCGCGGTCCGGTTGGCCGCGGTCGCCGGCAGCGAGCCCAGCTCGCGCCGGACGCTGTTCACGTCGCCGGTGCCGAGCCGCACGTCGAGCTGGGCGGCGATCGCGTCCAGCACCCGGGCGTCGGTCATCGCCGGGGTGTTCAGCACCGCGTCGAAGGTGCGCAGCCGGCCCTCCCAGTCGAGGAAGCTGCCGGCCTTCTCCACCACCGGGGCGACCGGGAAGACCACGTCGGCGCGGCGGGTCACCGCGCTGTGCCGCAGCTCCAGGCTGACCAGGAACGGCACGTTCTCCAGCGCCGCGTCGGCCAGCCTCGGGTCGGCCAGGTCGGCCGGGTCGACCCCGGCCACCAGCAGCGCGCCGAGGTTGCCCTCGGCAGCCTCCGCGAGGATGCCGTCGGTGTCCCGGCCGGGCCCGCTCGGGATGACCCCGGCGGCCACGTCCCAGGCACCGGCCAGCTCGGCCCGGCCGGCCGGGTCGGTGACCGGACGCCCGCCGGGCAGCAGGTTGGGCAGGCAGCCGGCGTCGACCGCGCCGCGGTCCCCCGCTCGGCGCGGCACCCAGGCCAGCCTGGCGCCGGTACGCTCGGCCAGCTCGGCGGCGGCGGAGAGCCCACCCGGCACGCTGGCCAGCCGCTCGCCGACCAGCAGCACCGCACCCGGCTGGCGCAGCGCGTCGGCGACCGAGGCGTGCCCGGCCAGCAGCTTCGCCTCGTCACCGGGAGCGGCGGTGAGCACCGTCGCACCGATCTTGACCAGTCCGCGGCTCGCGAACGGGGCCAGCGCCAGCACCTTCAGCCCACGCTTGTTGTACGCCTTGCGCAGCCGCAGGAAGAGGATCGGGCACTCCTCCTCCGGCTCCAGCCCGGCGATCACCACCGCCGGCGCCCGCTCGACGTCGGCGTAGGTCACCCCGGTCGCCCCGGCCACCGTACTGGCCAGGAACTGGGCCTCCTCGGCGGAGAGCGGACGGGACCGGAAGTCGATGTCGTTGCTGTTCAGCGCCACCCGGGCGAACTTGGCGTACGCGTACGCGTCCTCGACGGTGAGCCGGCCGCCGGTCAGCACCCCGACTCCGGAGTCGGCGTCCCGGGCCGCGCGCAGCCCGTCGGCGGCGACGGCGAACGCCTCGCTCCAGGACGCCTCGCGCAGCTCACCGGTCCTGGCGTCGCGGACCAGCGGGGAGGTGATCCGCTCGTTCGCGAAGGCGTACCGGAAGCCCCAGCGGCCCTTGTCGCAGTTCCACTCCTCGTTCACCGCCGCGTCGTCGCCGGCCAGCCGGCGCATCACCTTGCCGCGCCGGTGGTCGGTGCGCTGGGCGCAGCCGGCCGAGCAGTGCTCGCAGACGCTCGGGGTGGAGACCAGGTCGAACGGGCGGGCCCGGAACCGGTACTGCGCACCGGTGAGCGCGCCGACCGGGCAGATCTGCACCGTGTTACCGGAGAAGTACGAGTTGAACGGGACGTCGCCGTCCTCGCCCTCCTCGCCGCCGTAGACCTCGTCCCGGTAGACGTTGATCTCCTCGGCGCTGGACCGGCCCATCAGGTCGATGAACTTGTCCCCGGCGATCTCCTCGGAGAACCGGGTGCAGCGCTGGCAGAGTACGCAGCGCTCCCGGTCCAGCAGGACCTGGCTGGAGATGTTCACCGGCTTCTCGTACTCCCGCTTGGGCTCGTGGAAGCGGGTGTCGGTGCGGCCGGTGGACATCGCCTGGTTCTGCAGCGGGCACTCGCCGCCCTTGTCACACATCGGGCAGTCGAGCGGGTGGTTGACCAGGAGCAGCTCCATGATCCCCTCCTGCGCCTTCTTGGCGACCGGGGAGGTGAGCTGGGTGCGGACCACCATGCCGTCGGCGACGGTCTGGGTGCAGGAGGCGACCGGCTTGCGCTGCCCCTCCACGTCGACCAGGCACTGCCGGCAGGCACCGGCCGGGGCGAGCAGCGGGTGGTCGCAGAACCGGGGGATCTCGATGCCGAGCTGCTCGGCGACCCGGATCAGCAGCGCACCCTTCGGCGCGGTGACCTCGACGCCGTCGATGGTGAGCGTGACGGTATCGACCTGCTTCGCAACGTCCGTCATCAGAGCCACCTTCCGTTCGCGACTGCGGGGCTCGCAAGCTCACTCCTCGCGCTCACCATCAGTGCGCTCCTACCAGGGTCTTCTCCGACAGCTTCGGAGCCGTCCGGCCCTCGATGTAGTCGAGGTAGTCCTGCTTGAAGTACTGCAACGAGGAGGTCACCGGGCTGGTCGCGCCGTCACCGAGGCCGCAGAACGAGCGGCCGAGGATGTTGTCGCAGGTGTCCAGCAGGGTGTCCAGGTCCTCGTGGGTGCCCTGCCCGGCGAGGATCCGCCGGTAGGTGCGGACCATCCAGTAGTTGCCCTCCCGGCACGGCGTGCACTTTCCGCACGACTCGTGGTGGTAGAACTCCAGCCACCGGTAGGTGGCGTAGACCGGGCAGTCCTGGTCGGAGAAGATCTGCGTCGCGGTGGTGCCGAGGATCGAGCCGGCCGCCGCCACCCCCTCGAAGTCCAGCGGCACGTCCAGGTGCTCGGCGGTGAGCAGCGGGGTCGACGAGCCGCCCGGGGTCCAGAACCGCAGCTCGTGCCCGGCCTGCATGCCGCCGGCCAGCTCGATCAGCTCGCGCAGCGTGATGCCGAGGCCAGCTTCGTACTGGCCCGGGTTGTTGATCCGGCCGGAGAGGGAGTAGATCATCGGCCCGGAGGACTTCTCCGTGCCCATGCTCTTCCACCAGGCCGCCCCGCCCAGCACGATGTACGGCACGCTGGCGATGGTGCCGACGTTGTTGACCACGGTCGGGCAGGCGTAGAGGCCGTGCGTCGCCGGGAACGGTGGGCGCAGCCGGGGCTGGCCCCGGAACCCCTCCAGCGAGTCCAGCAGCGCCGTCTCCTCGCCGCAGATGTACGCCCCGGCCCCGCTGTGCACCACCAGCTCCAGGTCGAAGCCGCTGCCGAGGATGTTCTCCCCGAGGTAACCGGCCCGGTACGCCTCCTGCACGGCGTTGCGCAGCCGGCGGGCCGCGTGCACCGCCTCGCCCCGGATGTAGATGTAGGCGCGGTTGGCCCGGATCGCGTACGAGGCGATGATCACGCCCTCGACCAGCGAGTGCGGGTCGTGGGTCATCAGCGGCAGGTCCTTGCAGGTGCCCGGCTCGCCCTCGTCGGCGTTGACCACCAGGTAGTGCGGCTTGCCGTCACCCTGCGGGATGAAGCCCCACTTGAGCCCGGTCGGGAAGCCGGCGCCGCCCCGGCCGCGCAGGCCGGAGTCCTTGACGAGCTGGATCAGGTCGTCCGGGTGGGCACCGAGCGCCTTGCGCAGCGCCGCGTAGCCGTCCAGCCGCTCGTAGACGTCGAGCCGCCAGGCGTCCGGCGACAGCCAGCGCTTGGTGAGCACCGGGGTCAGCTTCTCCAGCGTCTCCCGTCGAGGCGTCGTGGTCACTCTCCAGCCTCCTTCAGCGAGCGCTGCTGCGCGTCCGTACCGCCGTCACCGGCCGGCTTGGCGTCGCTGGCCGGCTGGTTCGCGGCGGCGCCGGCCGCCTCGGCGGCCTTCGCGTCGCCCGGTCCGGCCGGGGCGCCGTCGACCGGCGTCTTCGTTCCGGGCGCGTCCGGTACGGCGGTCTTCGCGTCCGGGTTCCGGGTCTCGGCGGTGCGGATCTGCGGCGACTTGTCGTCCGGCGACTTCACGTCCGGCGCGGTGCTGCCGGTGGCGGCGGCCGGCCGGGTGGTCGCCGGGGCCGGCTTGTCACCGGTCTGGCTGCCCTTGATCGGGGTGTTCGGGTCGTAGCCGGCGACCGAGATGCCGTGCTGCTGGGCCAGCTTCAGCCCGGCCAGCGTCGGGTCGCCGGCCAGTCCGTCGGCCACCGCCTCGGCGCGCGGGTCGGCGAAGCCGGCCAGTTGCAGCGACATCTCCTTGAGGGTGCAGAGCCGGCCGCCCCGGCTGGGCTGCGGGCGGCCGCCCGCGCGCAGCTCGTTGACGAGCGCGACCGCGGTGTCCGGGTCGACCTGGTCGAAGAAGTCGTAGTTGACGGTCATCACCGGGCCGTAGTCGCAGGCCGCCAGGCACTCGGCGTGCTCGAGGGTGATCCTGCCGTCGGCGGTGGTCTCGTCGTGCCCGACCCCGAGCTGCTCGGTGAGCGCGTCGTAGACCTGCTGCCCGCCGAGCACGTTGCACATGGTGTTGGTGCAGACGCTCACCAGCCAGTCGCCGGTCGGCCGGCGCTTGTACATGGTGTAGAAGGTGGCGACGGCGCCGACCTGCGCCTTGTTCAGCCCGAGTACGTCGGCGCAGAACTCCACCCCGGCCGGGGAGACGTAACCCTCCTCGGACTGCACCAGGTGCAGCAGCGGCAGCAGCGCCGAGCGGGACCGGTCGGCCGGGTAGCGGGCGACGATCTCCGCCGCCCGCTCGTCGAGCTTCGCGTGCAGGTCGGCGCTGCGGGTCGGGCCGCCGCCGGTGCCGTTGCGCTGCGCCGGCACCTCGGAGCCGACGACCAGGTCGTCGAGCCTAGACGCCGCGTTGCCAAAACTCTCGGTCATTAGCGATCACACCCACCCATCACCGGGTCCAGCGACGCGCCGCCCGCGATCACGTCCGCGATCAGGCCGCCCTCGGCCATCGCCGGCAGCGCCTGGAGGTTGACGAAGCTGGGCTCGCGGTAGTGCACCCGGTACGGCCGGGTGCCCCCGTCGGAGACCGCGTGCACGCCCAGCTCGCCCCGGGGCGACTCGATCGCGACGTAGACCTGGCCCGGAGGCACCCGGAAGCCCTCGGTGACCAGCTTGAAGTGGTGGATCAGCGACTCCATCGACTGGCCCATGATCTTGGCGACGTGCTCCAGCGAGTTGCCCATCCCGTCGACGCCGATGGCGAGCTGTGCCGGCCAGGCGATCTTCTTGTCGGCCACCATGATCGGGCCGGGGCGGAGCTTGTCGAGCGCCTGCTCGACGAGCTTGAGCGACTCCCGCATCTCGGCCATCCGGACCAGGTAGCGGCCCCAGACGTCGGCGCTCTCCGTGGTCGGCACGTCGAACTCGTAGTTCTCGTAACCGCAGTACGGCATGGTCTTGCGGATGTCCCAGGCCAGGCCCGCCGAGCGGAGCACCGGGCCGGTGACGCCGAGCGCCACGCAGCCGGTCACGTCCAGCACGCCGACGTCCTTGGTCCGCTCCAGCCAGATCGGCTGGCCGGAGAGCATGTCCTCGTATTCCTTGAGCCGCTTCGGCAGCAGCTTCAGGAACTCGCGGATCTTGACGATCGCCTCGTCCGGGATGTCCTGGGCGACCCCGCCCGGCCGGACGTACGCCATGTTCATCCGCAGGCCGGTGATCAGCTCGAAGATCTCCAGCACGTACTCCCGCTCGCGGAAGCCGTAGAGCATCACGTTGACCGCGCCCAGCTCCATCGCGGTGGTGGCGATCCAGACCAGGTGCGAGGAGATCCGGTTCAGCTCCATCATCAGCACCCGGATCGTGGTGGCCCGCTCGGTCACCTCGTCGGTGATGCCGAGCAGCTTCTCCACTGCCAGGCTGTACGCCGTCTCGTTGAACAGCGGCGACAGGTAGTCCATCCGGGTCACGAACGTGCTGCCCTGCACCCAGTTGCGGTATTCGAGGTTCTTCTCGATCCCGGTGTGCAGATAGCCGACCACCGCCCGGGCCTCCCGGACGGTCTCGCCCTCCAGCTCCAGGATCAGCCGGAGCACGCCGTGCGTCGACGGGTGCTGCGGACCCATGTTGACGATGAGCCGCTCGTCGTTGATCGGGTCGTGTCCGCTCACCACCTGGTCCCAGTCGCCACCGGTGACGGTGAAGACCCGACCCTCGGTGGTCTCCCGGGACTCGGCGTAGCTCGGATTCGTCGAGGTGCTCATTGGTACGTCCTCCGCTGGTCCGGCGGTGGGATCTCGGCGCCCTTGTACTCGACCGGTACGCCACCGAGCGGGTAGTCCTTGCGCTGCGGGTGGCCCTCCCAGTCGTCCGGCATCAGGATCCGGGTCATCCCGGGGTGGCCGTCGAAGACGACGCCGAACATGTCGTACGTCTCCCGCTCCTGCCAGTCCGCCGTCGGATAGACCGAGGTCACGCTCGGCACCCGGGGCTCCTCGGCGGTCACCGCGACCTCCAGCCGGAGCTGCCGGCGGTAGGTCATCGAGGTGAGCTGGTAGACGACGTGCAACCGGCGGGCGTCGGAGCCGAGGTAGTCGACCCCGGAGACCGACGAGCAGAGTTCGAAGCGGAGCGCCTGGTCGTCCCGGAGCACCTGGCAGACCTCGGCGATCCGCTCCGGCCGGACGTGCAGGGTCAGCTCGCCCCGGTCCACCACGACCTTCTCGATCGCGTCGGCGAAGCCCGGGTACGCCTCCTCCAGCGCGTCGGCGACCTCGTCGAAGTAGCCGCCGTACGGCCGGGGGCTGCCGACCACGTCGACCCGCGGCCGGACCAGCCCGCCGAAGCCGGAGGTGTCGCCGCTGCCGTGGATGCCGAACATGCCGCGTCCGGCCCCGCTGGCCGGCGGGAACTCGGCCGGCGCCCCGCTGGTCGCCCCGATCGGCGGCCGGGCCACCGGCACCCCGCCGCCGGGCTGCTCGCTGGTCTTGTTGGGCGGGTTTCCATTGGGCTCGCTCACCGGTCAGCCCTTCCCACCAGGTGGTTCTGTGCCTTCATCCAGTTCTCGATCCGGAGCTGCTCCTCGCGCCCCTCGGCGACCGCCCGGGTCCACTCGGCCCGCCGCACCTTGTCGTTGTGGTACGACGACGGCATCGAACCGGGCGTCACCAGCGGCATGTCGCCGCGCGCCCGGCGGGCCTCGAGCATCTTGCGGCCGTTCGGGCCGAGCGGCTCGTGGCCGATCTTCTCGCGCAGCTTGAGGATCGCGTCGATGAGCATCTCCGGCCGGGGCGGGCAGCCCGGCAGGTACATGTCGACCGGCACGACGTGGTCGACGCCCTGCACGATCGCGTAGTTGTTGAACATGCCGCCGCTGCTGGCGCAGACGCCCATCGAGAGCACCCATCGGGGCTCGGCCATCTGGTCGTAGATCTGGCGCAGCACCGGGGCCATCTTCTGGCTGACCCGGCCGGCCACGATCATCAGGTCGGCCTGCCGCGGCGAGGCACGGAACACCTCCATGCCCCAGCGACCGAGGTCGTAGTGGGAGCCACCGGCCGCCATCATCTCGATCGCGCAGCAGGCCAGCCCGAAGGTGGCACCCCAGAACGACGACTTCCGGGACCAGTTGACCAGCTTCTCGACCGACGTGAGCAGGATCCCGGACGGGAGCTTCTCCTCGATACCCATCGAACGACCTCCCTCAGTCCCAGTCCAGGCCGCCACGCCGCCAGACATAGGCGTACGCGACGAAGACCGCGACGATGAACAGCACCATCTCCACGAAGCCGAACAGCCCGAGCATGTCGAAGTTGACCGCCCAGGGGTACAGGAAGATGATCTCGATGTCGAAGATAATGAACAGCATCGCTGTCAGGTAGAACTTGATCGGGAACCGGCCGCCGCCGACCGGCTGCGGGCTCGGCTCGATGCCACACTCGTACGCCTCGAGCTTGGCTTTGTTGTAGCGCCGGGGGCCGGCGAAGCGCGCCGCGGCGACGGAGAACAGCGCGAACCCCGCGGCGAGGGCGAACAGCCCGATGATGGGTACGTACGGCGAGAGCGACATCGTTTTCCCCTGCTCGTCCTTCCCGGCCCTCGGTCAATTTCCGAATTCACACTATTCACAGTCCTCCGGGCGACGCTGCCCGGGGTGCCGCTGGTGCCCCCCACCGGGGCCGACGCCGGCTCACACGGCCGGAGCCACCTTCGTCATCGCGTTGATGACCCGGTCCATCGCGTCCCCGCCGCGCGGATCGGTGAGGTTCGCCAGCAGCTTGAGCACGAACCGCATCAGGGTCGGGTGCGGCATCCCGTGCTTGGTGGCGAGCCGCATCACCTGCGGGTTGCCGATCATCTTCACGAAGATGTTGCCGAGCCGGTAGTAGCCGCCGTACCGGGCCTTCAGCTCGGCGGGGTAGCCGGCCAGCGCGCGTTCCCGCTCGGCTCCCGCCGGGCGGGCCAGCGCCTGCGTCATGATCTCGGCGGCGAGTTCGCCGGACTCCATCGCGTACGCGATGCCCTCGCCGTTGAACGGGTTGACCATCCCGCCGGAGTCGCCGACCAGCAGCACGCCCCGGGTGTAGTGCGGTACCCGGTTGAAGCCCATCGGCAGGGCTGCGCCGAGGATCGGGCCGTCCGCGTTGGCCTCGTCGGTCATCCCCCACTCGGCCGGGGTGTTGGCGAGCCAGTCGACGAGCAGCCGGCGGTAGTTGGTCTTGCCGAACGCGGCCGAGGAGTTCAGCGCGCCGAGCCCGACGTTGACCCGGCCGTCGCCCATCCCGAAGATCCAGCCGTACCCGGGCAGCAGCTTGTCCGGGTGCTCCTTGCTGCGCAGCTCCAGCCACGACTCCAGGTAGTCGTCGTCGTGCTTGGCGGGCGAGCGGTAGTAGCGGCGGACGGCGACGCCGATCGGCCGGTCCTCCCGCTTGTTCAGCCCGAGCGCCAGCGGAAGCCGTCCGGAGACGCCGTCGGCGGCCACCACCAGCGGGGCCCGGAAGGTCGCCGGGGCCTTCTCCGGGCCGCTCTCGGCGGTCACCCCGACCACCCGGCCGTCGCCGTCGAGCACCGGGCCGGTGACGTTCATCCCGGTACGCAGCTCGGCGCCGGCCTCGACCGCCCGCTTCGCGAGCAGGTCGTCGAAGTCGAGCCGGGTGCGCACCAGTCCGTAGTTGGGGAAGCTGGCCAGGTCGGGCCAGTCGAGTTCGAGGCGTACGCCGCCGCCGATCACCCGCAGTCCCCGGTTGCGCAGCCAGCCCGCCTCGGGCGAGGTGTCGACGCCGAGCTTGACGAGTTGCTTCACGGCCCGTGGGGTCAGCCCGTCGCCGCAGACCTTCTCCCGGGGGAACTCGGTCTTCTCCAGCAGCAGCACGCGCACGCCGTGTCGGGCCAGGTGATAGGCGGTTGTCGATCCACCCGGTCCGGCGCCGACGACGATGACGTCCGCGTCGCTGTCGAGCGTGCTCATCCGCGCCTCCCCTCCCGGTCGCTCGTGAAATGCTTCACAAGCCTCGTTCGGGGAGGAGTCTAAGACCGCGAGGAGGCCGGCAACCGGTTAGGTGAACCTAAGTTGCCGAGGTAGCGGTGTCAGCTACGTGTTCCGGCCCGATTCCGGCGCCCGGAAGCGGCCGGCCGGACGACCGGCGGGCACCGGCTGCCGGCACTGTCGGGTGCCGCAGGGATACCGGTGGCGGCGAGACTGTCGAGCTGCCCCGCCGGCGCTCCCGCCCGCGGGCGCCCCGAACCGGCGCCCCGAACCGGAGCCCCGAGCGGGAGCCCCGAGCCGGAGTCCCGAGCCGGAGTCCCGTTCCCCCAGCCGGCTCTAGACTCCGCTCGGCTCAGCTCCGGTCCTCGCCGCTGCGCTGGGTCGGGCGGCGCTCGATCGGCCCCGGGGTGACCGGTCCGGGTTCGGCCGGATGCGGGTCGGTCGGACGCGGCTGCACCGGATGCGGGTCGGCGGGCTGCGGCTGCGCCGGTTCCGGCTCGGGCGGATGGGGGTCGGCCGGACCGGGCCACCCGGGCTGCGGCTCCCCCGGTCCCGGCCGGGCCGGATGCGGCCCCGGCGGGTTCGGGTCGACCGGATGCGGCTCGACCGGCTCCCCGTCGCCCGACGTCGGCGCACCCCCGTTCTCCGGCCGGCCGCCGTTACCCGACGGACGATCCAACCGGTAGTTTCCGGGCGGCGCCAGGACGTCGTCAGGGGCGCGCTCGTGCTCGTACGGCAGTTGTTCGCGCAGGGTGCCGCCGCTGACCCGGTCGAGCGCGGCCAGTACGTCGGCGACCACCGTGCGGATCGCCACCGGATCGGGGCCGGCGAGTTCCCGGAGCTGGGCGATCAGCTCGGCCGCCTCGGTCTCCGGATCGGCGGCGTCGCGCGCCGGACGACCCTCGTTCCGAGAGCCCTCGTTCCGATCGTCCCCGTCCCGATCGTCTCCGTTCCGGCGTCGCGCGCCCGGCGGGCCACCGGCCCCCGGTGTCCCATCGGCCGGCTGATCCTCGCCGTCGACCTGCCGGTCTGCCCCCGCCATGGGCGCAGCCTACGGCCTGGAAAGCCCCTTTGAGGATCAAAACCGACTAAACACGCATGAAACAGGGGGTCAGTCACGTACCGCACGGTGCAACGCGACGACCCCGCCGGTCAGGTTCCGCCAGCCGACGCCGTGCCATCCCGAGCGGCCGATCAGGGCGGCCAGCCCGGCCTGGTCCGGCCAGGCCCGGATCGACTCGGCCAGATAGACGTACGCGTCGGGGTTGCTCGCCACCGTCCTCGCCACCACCGGCAGCGACCGCATCAGGTAGGAGAGGTAGACGGTCCGGAAGACCGGGTTGGTCGGCGTGCTGAACTCGCAGACCACCAGCCGGCCGCCCGGCCGGGTCACCCGGGCCATCTCCCGGAGCGCCGCCTCGGTGTCCACCACGTTGCGCAGCGCCAGCGAGATGGTGACCGCGTCGAACGTCTCGTCCGGGAACGGCAGCCGGAGCGCGTCGCCGGCCAGCAGCGGCACCTCGGGGCGACGCCGCCGGCCGGCCCGGAGCATCCCGACGGAGAGGTCCAGCCCCACCGCGTACGCCCCGGAGGTGGCCAGTTCGGCGGTGGAGACGCCGGTGCCGGCGCCCACGTCGAGTACCCGGTCACCGGGGCGCAGTTCGAGCGCGGCCAGGGTGGCCCGGCGCCACCGCCGGTCCTGGCCGAACGAGATCACGGTGTTGGTCAGGTCATACCGGGAGGCCACCTCGTCGAACATCGCCGCCACCTCGTGCGGCTGCTTGTCCAGGCTGGCCCGGCGGCCGGACGGGGTACGGGTCACGCCGCAGTAGTCTGCCAGCCACCGGCCGGACCGCGCGGTCCGGGGCAGGGTAGGGGCGTGCCGACCCGGGACACACCACGGGCGAGGTGGTCGACCACCTCGCCCGCGATGCCGTGCGTTATGTGAACGGCCCTCATGGACCGATAGAGGACGACGCCGCTGCGCCGCGTCCCGGCCCAGCGGGCCGGCCCGTCCACGACGATCAACGGGTTACCTGTGCCGGCACGTTATCGTCCGGACGGGCCCGGTCGCGCTCCCCTTGATCCAACCGTTATGACCGCCCGAATCCGGTCGGCTTTAAGAATGTCCTGGTCAGAAGCCATTTATCCGGCGGGCTCGACGTTCTGCCGGCGGATCGGAGCCAAGGACCGACCCCTCGCCCAGCCGGTGCTGACCGAATGGACGAGGGTGGTTCAGCGGGCGTCGACGAGCGGAAGGCTCCGGCCCGCGCCGCCACCGGGCAGCGCGACCGAGGAGAAGTGCGACACCACCCGGTCGTCGGTCGGGTCGTCGGCCGGGGTGCGGTGCACCGCCAGGTGCCGGTAGAGGGTGTCCCGCTGCGCGGGGATCCGGCCGGCGGAACGGATCATCCAGATCAGCCCGTGCAGGTTCGACCGGTGCCGGGCGCCGGCCGAGGAGATGACGTTCTCCTCCAACATGATCGAGCCGAGGTCGTCCACCCCCATGTGCAGGGCGAGCTGCCCCGCCTCCTTGCCGGTGGTCAGCCAGGACGCCTGGAGGTGCGGCACGGTGTCGAAGAAGAGCCGGGCCACCGCCACCAGCCGCAGGTACTCCAGGGTGGTCGCCTGGGTGCGGCCCTTGAGGTGGTTGTTCTCCGGCTGGTACGTCCACGGGATGAAGGACCGGAAGCCACCGGTACGGTCCTGCACGTCGCGGATCAGCCGCATGTGCTCGATCCGTTCGGCGTTCGTCTCTCCGGTGCCCATCATCATGGTGGCGGTGGACTCCACGCCCTGCCGGTGTGCGAGTTCCATCACCTCCAGCCAGCGGGCTCCGGACTCCTTCAGCGGGGCGATCGCCCGGCGTGGCCGCTCCGGCAGCATCTCGGCGCCGGCACCGGCGATCGAGTCCAGCCCGGCCGCCTTGATCCGGCTGATCGCCTCGTCCAGGCTGACCCCGGAGACCTTCGCCATGTGCAGGATCTCGCTCGGCCCGATCGAGTGGATCGCGAGCTGCGGGTACGCCCGCTTGACCGAGGAGAAGAGCTCCTCGTAGTACTCCACGCCGTAGTCGGGGTGGTGGCCGCCCTGGAGCATCACCTGGGTGGCGCCCAGCTCGACCGCCTCGGCGCAGCGGCGCAGGATCTCCTCGGTCGGGTGCGTCCAGCCCTCCCGGTGCTTCGGCGCCCGGTAGAAGGCGCAGAACTTGCACGCTGTCACGCAGACGTTCGTGTAGTTGATGTTGCGGTCGATCAGGTACGTCACGATGTTGTCCGGATAGCGCCGCCGCCGCACCGCGTCGGCCGCCTCACCCAGCGGGTGCAGCGGCGCGTCGGTGTAGAGCAGCAACGCCTCCTCGGGCGTGATCCGCCCGCCGTCCGCGCCGCGCTGCAGGATGCTGTCGATTTCCCGGCTCGCCGTCACAACCCCGAGGGTACGCCCGCCGGGCTTGCGCGCCGCACGCACGATCGGGGATGTGAGCACGGACAACCGCTGGGTACGGCTGCGCCGGCACCGGGCACGGCTGCGCCGGCTGCTGCTGGCGGTCGTACCCCGCCGGGGCGGCGACGACCTGGCGGTCCGGGCCGAGGCGTTGCGCGGGCGCGGCGTCGAGCTGGCCGCACAGCGCAGGTACCCGGAGGCGGCCGCCGCCTTCGAGCAGGCCGTGGAGTGTTACCTGCGGGCACCGCTCGGCAACACGACGTCGATCTTCTGGACCCGGTACGCGCTCGCCCTCATGCTCGGCGGCGCCGGCCGGTACGCCGAGGCGCTCTCGCTGGCGTCCGGCCTGCGCTGGCCGCTGCGCGCCATGAGCTGGAGCCGGCCCGGCCGCCGGCCGCAGTACGCGGAACTGCTCCAGAAGATGTCCTACTGGCAGGGCGAGGTCGGCCGGCCGGACCGGGGCCTGAAGACCGCCCGGCGGGCGGCGGCCGAGTTCCGCCGGCTCGTCGCCGAGCACGGGGTACGGCACGAGCGGGGTCTGGCCGCCGCGCTGATCGTGCTGGCGCACCAGCTCCAGCTGCTCGACCGGGACGCCGAGGCGGTGCCGCCGCTGCGCGAGGCGGCCGGGCTCTACCGCCGGGCGGCCGACGGTGACGAGCCGCTCGGGGCGACCCTGGCCGAGCTGGGCCAGCGGCTGCGGGGGCTGACCGGGCACCGTACCGAGGCGCTGGCGGTGCAGCGGGAGGCGGTCGAGGTCACCCGGCGGCTGGTCGCGGGTGACCCCGAGCAGTTCCGTCCGGTGCTGGCCGGCCGACTGCTGGCGCTGGGCGTCATCGCCGGCCGGGTCGGCCTGGTCACGGACGCCCAAGCCGCCTGCGCGGAGGCGGTCCCGCTGGCCCGCCAGGCGTACGCCGCCGACCCGGACCGGTACGCCGACCTGCTGCACACCGCCCTCGCCCTGGCACAGCACCGCACCACCTCCGCCCAGTAGCGCCGACGGGGGTGCTCAGGTGGCGCAGCTGCCGTTGTCCGGGTTGACGCACTTGGCCCGGCTCCACAGTGTCTCGAAGTTGGCGTGGAAGTCGTTCCAGACCGTCGGGTGCTCGAGCTTCACCAGGGTCTCGTCGTGGTCGGTCAGCGCCGGGTCGGTGACGTTGTGCGAGCCGGTGAAGACGACGGAACGCCCGGCCACCCCGGCGAAGGTGCCCCGGATGACGATGTTCTTGGAGTGCACGCTGACCAGCCGGCCGTCGTAGTTGCTCGCCTCGGCGTCGTGGTACTTCTTCAGCGAGACGTTCGGCTGCCCGTTCAGGGTGGCGTACGCGGTGCTGCCCATCGAGCCGTAGACGACCCGGACCCGGCAGCCCATCCGGCCGATCCGGCGCAACTGGGTGGCGACCTGCGGGCGGGCGTCGGTGAACTGGGCGTGCGCCACGTCCACCGTGCAGCCGCTGGCGTAGGCGTCCACCTCGGCCAGCCGGTTCGCCAGGGTGTCGCTGTCGGCCCGGGGCGAGTGGTAGACCGTGACCGCCGTGTTCGGGGACTTGTAGTAGCCGTTGGCGGCGTTGAAGTAGTCGTTGTTCTTCCGCTGCGCCCGCATGTCGTTGAAGTACGCCGTGAAGTGGTCGTAGAGGTCGTAGTCCTCGTGCACGACCAGGGCGCTGTTGAAGAGGTTGTTCTGGGTGAAGGTGAGGTTCTGCGAGCTGACGAAGACGACCCGCTTCATGCTGCCGCTGGTGGAGAACGTGAAGACCTTGTTGTGGTTGATCGAGTTGCTCTTGTTGCCGATGCAGGCGGTCGAGCCGGCCACCGTGGACGAGGTCTTGCCGCAGATCACCAGGTCGTCGAGGTTGGCCGAGCGGAGTACCGCCATCGCGGCGTTGTCGGTGCCGGTGTTCACCCCGCCGCCGGTCTCGTCCAGCACGACCCGGACGATCACGCCCCGGCCCGCCGCCCGCTTCAGCGCCTCGGCCACCACCGGGGAGGACCAGCTGTACATGATGCCCCGGATGTAGCCGCCGGCCGGTGCGCCGTCGGCGAGCCGGACCAGCTCGTCCTCGATGGTCCGGTCCCGGGTCCCGTCGTCGCCCGGGATGTTGAACCGGGTGTACGCCGGGAACGGGTCGGCGGCGGCGGCGGACCCGTCCGGTGCGGGCGCGGCGGCCGTCGCGGCCGGGGCGGGCAGGACCGCCGCCAGCATCCCGACCGCGGCCAAGGACGCCAGTGCGGCGTTGACGGGGGTACGACGCGGGTCCAGACTTCTCATATCCCGTTATTAGTATAAGTCTTTCAATCTAGCAACTCTCTGCGCAGAAATCTTTCATTCGCCCAGCCGGCCCGGTCCGCGCCGGACCGCAGGCCACCAGCCAGTTCGGAGGCAACGGTGCAGATCGTCTTCCAGGTGTCCCCGGACCGTAGGCGCTGGGTCCGGGCAACCCGACGGGCGATGCGGCCGTACGGGACCGTCGTCTGGGTCGGCTGCCTGATCATCATGCTGGGTGGCGTCACGATAACCGTGCTCGATCCGGCCGATCCGCAGGGCGTGGTGTTCATCGTGCTCGGCCTCGTCATGCTGGTGCTGGGACTGAGCCTGCCCTGGCTGGCGGTCCGGATGCAGGGCTGGCTCCTCGACTCACCCACGACCGTCACGGTCACCGCGGAAAAGCTGTCCAGCCGGTCCGCGGACGTCTCCGCCGAGATCGCCTGGTCGACCGTCCGACGCGTGCAGGAGACGCCGGAGATGTGGCTCGTCCGCCCCGGGCGTACCCACATGTTGATGCTGCCCAAGGACGGCACGGACGAGGCGGGCCGCCGGGAGTTCCAGCGCCTCCTGGTGGAACGGGGCCTCGCCCGGTAGACCGGAATCCACACCTGAAGCGGGACCGTTATCCGGTGGCCGGCCACCGGCCGCCGGAACTACTGTGCTCCGATGCCGGTACGCCCAGACGTCGACAACCCCGCCGGGTCGGTGCTCTGCGCCGACGACGGCACCCCGCTCGCCCGGATGCGCCTGCACGACGACGACGGCCAACGCGTCGCCGCCGACGTACGGCCGTGGCCCGGGGTGGCGCTGACCGCCGTCGCCGCCCAGGCCCGGCACGACCTCGCCGGACTGCGCCTGGAGACGCCGGACGACGGGCTGGTCGGGGCCTTGGTCGCGGGCGGGCTCGAACTGCGTAGTGCCGCCACCGAGCTGCGGCACGACCTGACCGGGCTGCCGGAGCCACCGACGCTGCCCACCGGGTGGACGCTGGCCGTCCCGGGCTGGGACGACGACCTGGCGCGGGCGTGCGACGCGGCGTACGGCCCGGATCATCCCGGCGGGCGGTGGCAGGCCGACGACACCCGGCAGATCCGGGCGATGTTCGACAGCCACGACCCCGTCCCGCCGCTGCGGACCGCCTCGGCCAGGGTGGTGGGCCCGGACGGGCGCAGCGCCGGCCACGTGCTCTGCGCCGGCCCGGTGCCGTGGACCGAGGACGTCTGCGGCTGGATCCTCAACATCGCGGTGGCGCCGCACGCCCAGGGCAACGGACTCGGCCGGGCCCTGCTGGTGCACGCCCTGCACGGCACCCGCGCGGCAGGGCTGCCGACCCTCGGACTCTCGGTGGTGGACCGCAACCCGGCCCGCCGGCTCTACGACGACATCGGTTTCCGGACGCACCGCCGGGTGCTCTCGGTGCGGCTGCCCGGTCCCGGCGAACATCCGGCGCCGAACTGACCCGACCGGAGGACCGTCAGGGCTAGTGGGCGCACGAACGGGGCAGCTCGACAGTCTCTCCGGCCGAGATGACTCCGCCGGCTCTCCGGCCGAGATGACTCCGCCGGCTCTCCGGCCGAGATGACTCCGCCGGCCCGCTCAGCCGTCGTAGTCGACCACAAGCGTGTCGGTGACCGGGCTGGCCTGGCAGGTCAGCACGTATCCGGCGGCCAGCTCGTCCGGCTCCAGCGCGTAGTTGCGGGCCATCGACACCTCGCCACTGACCACCCGGGCCCGGCAGGTCGAGCAGACCCCACCCTTGCAGGCGTACGGCAGCTCGCCCCGGACCCGCAGGGCCGCGTCGAGGACCCGCTCGTCCCGGCCCATCCGGAAACTCGACGCCCGGCCGTCCAGCCGGATCGTCACCTCGGTGCCGGCGCCCTCCGCCGCACCGGCCGGCCGGACCGGCGGCGCGGGCGGCGCGTCCACGTGGAACAACTCGGCGTGTACGGCCCGCTCCGGCACCCCCCGCCCGGTCAACACCTGCCGCGCGTCGAGCACCATCCCGTACGGGCCGCAGAGGAACCACTCGTCGATCCGCTCGGCCGGCACGACGGTGTCGAGCAGCCGGCCGAGCCGGTCGGCGTCGATCCGGCCGGAGAGCAGCGGTGACTCGCCCGGTTCCCGGGACAGCACGTGCACCAGGTGCAGCCGTTCCGGCCAGCGGTCCTTCAGGTCGGCCAGTTCCTCCACGAACATCACCGTGCGGCCGTGCCGGTTGCCGTACACGACGGTGAAGGTGCTGGCCGGTTCGACGGCGAGCGCGGTCGCGACGAGCGAGAGCACCGGGGTGATCCCGGAGCCGGCCACCACCGCCGCGTAGTGCCGGACCCGATCCGGGGCGAACGCGCTGCCGAAGTGTCCCAGCGGCGGCAGCACCTGCACGGTGTCGCCGGCCCGCAGCGCGCCGACCGCGAAGCTGGAGAAGGCGCCGCCCGGCACCTCCCGGACCCCG
Source organism: Micromonospora sp. WMMD1102 (assembly GCF_029626265.1). NCBI lineage: Bacteria > Bacillati > Actinomycetota > Actinomycetes > Micromonosporales > Micromonosporaceae > Micromonospora > Micromonospora sp. WMMD1102. The sequence goes on from NZ_JARUBN010000001.1 coordinate 7,133,594, forward strand.
ATCCGGAGCCGCCCGGTGCCGGCCAGCTCCGCCGGGGTGGAACAGATCGAGTACGACCGCCGCACCTCGACACCGTCCACTCCGGAGCGTCGTACCGTCAGGTGCTGGCCGGCCTGGAAGGCGAAGGTCTCCCGCAGTTCGACCGGTACCTCGAAGGTGACCGCGACGGCGTCGGAGGTGAGCCGGTCGACGGCCCGGACCGGCAGCGGGTGGAAGACCGGCCGGCGCCGGACCGGCCGGTTGATGGTTACGCTCAAAACGCCCTCAGGTGGTCGAAGGGTTCCCGGCAGGCCCGGCACCGCCACAGCGACTTGCAGGCGGTGGAGCCGAACCGGCTGACCTGCTCGGTGTCGGCGTCCCCGCAGTGCGGACAGCGCACACCCAAGGGCACAAGGAAGGGCCCCCGCTTATCGCTTTTTGTTGTAGAAGGGCCCCCGCCTATCACGTGGGCGGGGGCGGGGCCCGGCGGGGCGATGCCGGCGGCGGCCAGCTTGGCCCGGCCGGCCTCGGAGATCCAGTCAGTGGTCCAGGCCGGGGCGAAGACCGTGACGACCTCGGCCTCCGGGTGCCCGGCGGCGGCCAGCGCGGCCCGGATGTCGGCCCGGATCACGTCCATCGCCGGGCAGCCGGTGTAGGTCGGGGTGATGGTCACGGTGACCCGGCCGGTCGACGCGTCCTCGGTGACGTCCCGCAGCACGCCGAGGTCCTCGATGGTCAGCACCCGCAACTCGGGGTCGAGCACCGCGGCGGCAGCCGCGCGCGGGTCGGCGGACCGCCCGGCAGGACGGCTGTCGGGGGCGGCGGCGCTCACCAGCGGGCTCCGGGGTGTGCGCGGTGCAGCACCTGCATCTCGGCGAGCAGGTAGGAGAGGTGCTCGGTGTGCAGCCCGGCCCGGCCGCCGGTCGGCCCCCAGCCGTCGGCAGGGCGGTCCAGCGTCGCGGTGGCCAGCACCGGCTCGACGGCGGCGAGGAAGTCCGGACGCAGCCCGGCCGGGTCGACCGGCGCGGCCGGGTCGGCGGCGAACAGCTCGACGGTGTACGGCCACAGCTCGTCCACGGCCGCCTGCATCCGCCGGTGCGACTCCTCGGTGCCGTCGCCGAGGCGTACCGTCCAGAGGCTGGCGTGGTCGAGGTGGTAGGCCACCTCCTTGCGAGCCTTGCCCGCGACGGCGGCCAGCCGTTCGTCGGCGCAGCGGCTCAGCGCGGTGTAGAGCGGAAGCTGGTACGCCGACAGGAAGAGCAGCTTCGCGATGCTGAACGCGAAGTCGCCGTTCGGCAGCTCGACCAGCAGGCAGTTGCGGTACTCCCGGTCGGAGCGTAGGTACGCCAGCGCGTCCTCGTCCCGGCCGGCCCCCTCCAGCTCCCCGGCGTAGCCGAGCAGCAGCCGGGCGGCGCCGAGCTGGTCCAGTGCGATGTTGGCCAGCGCGACGTCCTCCTCCAGCTCCGGTGCGGCGGTGACCCACTCGCCGAGCCGCTGCGCGGCGACCAGGGCGTCGTCGCCGAGCCCGAGCAGGTGGTCGACGGTCGTGCCGGCAGGCGCCTCGGGGGTGTTCACAGGTGGGCCGCCCCGTCCGGTACCGGGTAGAACGTCGGGTGCCGGTAGACCTTGTCGGCGGCCGGCTCGAAGAAGGCGTCCTTCTCGTCCGGGCTGGACGCGGTGATCGTCCCGGCCGGGACGACCCAGATCGAGACGCCCTCCTGCCGCCGGGTGTAGAGGTCCCGGGCGTTGCGCAGCGCCAGCTCGGCGTCCGGGGCGTGCAGGCTGCCGACGTGGGTGTGCGACAGCCCGCGCCGGGCCCGGACGAAGACCTCCCAGAGCGGCCAGCCGGCCCGGTCCTGCCGCGGGGCGGTCACGCCGGCACCGCCGTACGCCCGGTTGCCCGCTCGGCGCTCCGCTTGGCGGCGTAGGCGGCGGCGGCCTCGCGTACCCAGGCGCCGTCGGCGTCGGCGCGGCGGCGGTGCGTTATCCGCTGCCGGTTGCACGGCCCGTCGCCGGAGATCACCCGCATCAGCTCGGCGTAGTCCGGCTGGGTGTAGTCGTGCGCCTGCCGGGAGGAGTTCCACCGCAGGTCGGGGTCGGGCAGGGTGAGGCCGAGCACGCCGGCCTGCTGCACGCACATGTCGACGAAGCGCTGCCGCAGCTCGTCGTTGGAGAACCGCTTGATCTTCCAGGCCATCGACTGCCGGGAGTGCGTCGAGTCGCCGTCCGGTGGGCCGAACATCGCCAGCGACGGGTACCACCAGCGGTCCACCGCGTCCTGGGCCATCGCGTGCTGCTCCGGGGTGCCCCCCGCCAGGGTGTGCAGGATCTCGTAGCCCTGCCGCTGGTGGAAGGACTCCTCCTTGCAGATCCGGATCATGGCCCGCGCGTACGGCCCGTACGAGCAGCGGCACAGCGGGACCTGGTTGACGATCGCGGCACCGTCCACCAGCCAGCCGATCGCGCCGACGTCGGCCCAGGTCAGTGTCGGATAGTTGAAGATCGAACTGTACTTCTGCCGGCCGGCGAGCAGCAGCTCGACCAGTTCGTCCCGGGTCACCCCGAGGGTCTCGGCGGCGGCGTAGAGGTAGAGCCCGTGCCCGGCCTCGTCCTGCACCTTGGCCAGCAGGATCGCCTTGCGCTTGAGCGAGGGTGCCCGGCTGATCCAGTTCGCCTCCGGCTGCATCCCGATGATCTCGGAGTGGGCGTGCTGGGCGATCTGCCGGATCAGGGTCTTCCGGTACGCCTCCGGCATCCAGTCCCGGGGCTCGATCTTCTGGTCCGCCTCGATCAGGTCGGTGAAGTAGTCCTGCGGGTCGGTGCCGGTGCCCCGTCCACCACCGGGTCGGCCACCCCCGGGACGGCCACGGTCGGCGGCCACCCGGAGCGCCGCCTCGGCCGCCTCGACCTGATCGAGCAGGCCACCGGCGGGTCCGTCGTCCGGGACCGGGAAGTCATGTCCGTACACGGACCAAGTGTTACAGCTCAACTAGCGAGTAACCAAGATGTGTAACAGAAATGCCGCTCGGAACCGGCTCCGGTCCGGCTCTGGTCCGGCGCGGTCTGCGGCACCAAATGTCGCACTGATGGGTGAATGACGCTGGTCACAGCTAGATAAAAATTCCGCATCTATTACCACATAACAGCTTAATTCCGGGCGTGATCGACGAACTGCCCGGCTTCGCCATCTGGCGGATTGGACCGAGCCACGTAAACTTTCCCCGTTCCCGTACTGCCGCCTCCCCCGGCACGTCGGGCGCGGAGCAGACCGCCGGTGTGGGGCTGGCGGAGGCACCGCCGAGATCAACCGCACAGCGCCCCGGACACAGCGGCCCCCCGGCCTTCACCCTTGGAGCCCCATCCTCATGCGTCCCCGCGTGGCCCTGGTGCTCGCCATCACGGCAGTCGTGCTTGGCGGCCTGCTGCTCGTACCCACCGCGTACGCCCGGTTGGTCGATTCCGGCGGCACCTCCCCGTCCGGAGAGACACCCGTCGGGATCGAGCCGTCCGCGCCACCCGCGCCGACCCTGGCCGCCGCGCCGGTGACGGTGAAGGGGGTGGACGGCTTCTTCGGCTGGGCACTGCTGGACCGGGAGAGCGGCAGGATCTCGGGCTCGAAGAACATGACCGCGACCAACTCGACCGAGTCGATGATCAAGGTCTGGATCGTCTCCGACTACCTGCGCCGGCTCGGCGACAGGCAGCCACCGTCGTCGATGTTGAAGGCGGCCAGCACGGCCATCCGGGACAGCAACGACGACGCCACAAACAGCCTCTACAAGGCCGTCGGCGGGGTCGCCACCCTGGACCGCCTGATCAAGATCTGCGGGCTCGCCGAGACCCGCAAGGTGGTGCCGCCCGGCGAGAAGTCCATCTGGTGGAGTTACACCGCGATGTCCCCCCGGGACGCGGTGCGGATGGGAGAGTGCGTCAAGGACGGCACCGCCGCCGGACCGAAGTGGACCGAATGGGTGCTGGAAGAGATGACCAAGGTACGCGGCAGCACCGCCGCGAAGGACCAGAAGGCCAGGCAGGGCGGCGGCCGCTGGGGCATCATCGACGGTCTCTCCGAAGGGATCCTGGCGCAGGGCCCGGTCGCGATCAAGAACGGCTGGACGTTGATCTTTGCTGACGGCAAGTGGCACCTGAACTGCCTGGCCATCACCGACAGGTGGGTGCTCTCGGTGATGACGCGATACTCCGGCCGCAAGGGCCTCGACTACGGCGCCGACGTCTGCGCCAGCGTGGCCAGCCAACTGACCAGCATGCAGCCCGGTGCCGTGCTCCGGGTGCCCGTGCCGCTGTCGGCGAGGTCCTGATGGGCGCCGAGGAACGCGCCGCCGAGCGGCGGGCCCGGTCCAACCGGTCGACGATGCTGCGACTGACCCTGATCACCGGGGTACTGCTGGCGCTGGTACTGGTCGGACTACGGCTGATGCCGGGCTCGCCGTTCGCGAGTACCGCCGCCGCCAGGTGGGGCGAGTCGAACAGTCCGGCCGGCTCGACCGGCACCACCCCCGGTCGGGACCGGACGACGCCCACCCCGACACCCAGCCCCGAGCTGCCGCCGCTGCCGGTGGCACCGGCCAGGGTGAAGATCGACAAGGCCGGCTGGTGGAACTGGGCGCTGATCGACACCCGGACCGGCAGGATCTCCGGTTCGGCCAACATGGACGAGACCAACCCGACCGCCTCGATGATCAAGGCGTGGATCGGGGCGGACTTCCTGCGCCGGGCCGCCGAGCAGGGCGACACCCCGAGCGACACCCGGATGAACCAGGTCTCGATCATGATCCGGGACAGTGACAACACCGCCGCACAGACCCTCTACGAGGTCAACGGCGGTACGGCGTCGATCAAGCGGCTGATCAGCATCTGCGACCTCACCGACAGCAGTCCGGCCGCCGACGGCGGATGGAGCCGCACCGCGCTCTCGGCCCGGGACGCCGCCCGGCTGGGCGCCTGCATCGCCGACGGCCGGGCCGCCGGCCCGAAGTGGACGAAGTGGCTGCTCGACGAGATGCGCAAGGTGCGCGGTGGTGGCAACTTCGGCATCCGCAAGGCGTTCCCGGCCGCCGAGCAGAAGACGATCGCGATCAAGAACGGCTGGGTGGACCGGCAGCGCGAGCAGAAGTACACGGTGAACTGCCTGGCCATCGGCGACGGTTGGACGATGGCGGTGGAGACCCGGTACGCGATCAACCTCGGCTACGGGTACGGCGCCGAGATCTGCCAGGACGTGGCCCGGCAACTCCGCGCCGCCTCCGAAGCCGCCACCTGAGCGGCCCCCGGCCGAGCCAACCGGACGGGCGGCCGGCCGGCGACAGCGGGAACCGCTCAGGCGAGAGCAGCCGGCAGCCGAGCAGCAGGCAGCCAGCGGGTCAGCAGGTTCAGGCGGAGAAGAAGACCGGTCCGTCGGCGGGTAGGGCCGGCAGGCCGGCCAGGTCGACGGCACGGCGGGCGAACTCGCGCAGCCCCGCCACCTGGCGCTCGCCGAGCGAGAAGTCCAGGGTCCGGAAGTAGCTGGCCAGGGTCGCCGCGTCGAACGGCTCCCACCGGGCGGCCGACTCGGCGACCTCGTCCAGCTCGGCCAGGCAGAGGTCGCGGGAGCGCAGGAACGCCTGGTGCACCTCCTTGACCTGGCCGGGGTGGCTGGCCGCGAAGTCCCGGCGTACGGCCCAGACGGCGAAGACCATCGGCAGCCCGGTCCACTCCCGCCAGGCCTGCCCGAGGTCGGTCACCGAAAGCCCCCGGCCGGGCGCCTCGTAGAGGGCGCGCAGCGCCACGTCCCCGATCAGCACCCCGGCCTCGGCCTCCAGCAGCATGGTGGTCAGGTCGGGCGGGCAGGTGAAGTACTCCGGGTCGACGCCGTACTGCTGGGCGAGCAGCATCCGGGCGAGCAGCACCCCGGTCCGGGAGGTGGAGCCGAGGGCGACCTTGGCGCCGTCCAGCTCGGCCAGCGGGCGGGTGGAGACGATGTTGACGGATAGCACCGGGCCGTCGCTGCCGACCGCGAGATCCGGGAGCAGCAGCAGTTCGTCGGCGTGCTTGAGGTATTCGACCAGGGTGATCGGGCCGATGTCGAGGTCACCGGCGACCAGGGCGGCGCTGAGCCGCTCCGGCGAGTCCTTGTGCAGTTCGACGTCGATCAGCGCACCGGAGCGCATCAGCCCCCAGTAGATCGGCAGACAGTTGAGGAACTGGATATGCCCTACCCGGGGTCGCCGCAGCTCGGTCATGATCCGACCGTAACCGCCGGTTCGCCGGGCCGCCCGGCCGACCCGGGCGGAAGTGGCCCAGGACGCAGGGTGGCCCCGCTCCCGTGACGTCGCCGGTTCCCGCCCGTCAGGGACGAAATTCCTACCTGTCACCCAACCGAGCCGCCATGCGTCGAGGTTATGACGATCATGCCGAACCGGAACTTGTCGGCACACAATTCCACGGCCAGTGTGGAGTCGGGCTGCTCGGCCGGGCCCGACGGAAATGTTCCCGCCATCGAACGGAGGAAAAAGGTTGGCAAGCGAAGTAAGTCGCCGGACCGCATTGGGCATCGGCACAGTGGCCACAGCGGGTGCGGTACTCGGAATGACGGGCCGGCCCGCCGGTGCGTCGCCGGGCACGGTGCGCGCGGGCGAGGCCGGCGAAGGATCACCCCGGCAATCGGTGGGGGAGAAGTACCGTTCGGAGCGGGCGAAGGCGGGCGGTAACTGGTATTCGTTCCTCACGATCTCCGGTCCCGGCCCCATCGGGCAGGGCGTGGTCATGGAGAACATCGACACGGTGGTCGAGGCGTACAGCGTCAACAAGATCGCGGTGGCCACCGCCGTGCTCGACAAGGTCGACCGGGGCCTGCTCACCCTGGACCAGCGGGTCGACGTCACCGCCGCGATCGTCGTTCCCGGCGGGGACGGAATCTTCAGCCTGGACAACGCATATCCCAGTTCGGTCACGCTCGGTCACGCGCTGGCCGCACTCCTGACGGTTTCCGACGACACCGCCGTACGCCTTTGCGGGCTCGTCTGTCCCGCCGCCGAACTCAACCAGATCCTCGTCGACAAAGGCTTCCCGAATACGCAGGTCGAGCCGGTCGCCAACCCGAACCGGTTCTATCTCGGCACCAGTACCGCACGGGAGACCCATCGCATGTTGCAGGCACTCGTCTCCGGTGCGCTGCTCTCCTCCGCGTCCACCAACTTCATGCTCACCGCCCTGCGCTCCCCCATCGCGTTCACCGACGGCATCCGGCGCACCATGTCGTCCGACGACCGGGCCAGGATCGCGACCAAGGCCGGCTGGTTCGGTGACGCCCGGCACGAGGCCGGAATCATCTTCAGCTCCGCCGGCGCCCCGGTGCTGACCTACGTCATGTTCGCCGACGGCCAGGCCGATCCCGACAACTTCGGTTCGACCCACCCGGCCGTCCAGGCACGGGCCGCGATGGGGCCCACCTTCCTGGCGGCGGTCAACGCCATATCCACCTCCACCCGGATCGTCCACCGAACTCCCACCTACCGGCCGTCCAACGGCGGCTGACCCGGCCGCTGGGCAAGCGGCGGTCGCGGGCGGCCCCACCTCACCCGGGGGCTCAGGTCCGCGTGGGAAGGGTCGCCCGCTCCCGCGCCCCGGACTGCTCCGGCGCGGCGGCCCGCTCCCGCCGGGCGGCCCGGAGCACCACCGGAGTCACCGCGAGGACCACGGCCAGTCCCGCCAGCCCGGTCACCGCGACCAGCGGGCGGGGCGGGAAGCCGGCCAGCATGATCCCGCCGGCCAGGTAGCCGAGGATCCCGGCACCCTGGATCGCGGCGCCCTGCGCGGCGAAGGCCCGACCGCGCGCCTGCGGCGGCACCCGGTTGACCATGACCAGGTTGGCGAAGACGTTCAGCCCGCCGTTGGCGATGCCGCCGACCAGCCAGAGCAGGACCAGCCAGCCGGCAGCCGGCACGGTGGCGCCGAGCCCGATCAGCAGGCAGGTCACCCCGAGCATGACCAGCACGCTGCGCACCAGGGCGGCGTCGTCCCGGGCCCGCCGGGCGGTGCCGGCCAACAGCCAGGCCCCGATCAGTACGCCGGCTGTCCAGGACGCGCTGACCAGACCGAACGTCGTGGTGGAGGCGTGCAGGGTCTCGCGTACGAAGAAGACCTCGATCACGTTCACCGCGCCCACCCCGGCCACCGTCGCGGCGACCGCGAGCACCATCGCCGCCAGCAGCGGGTCCCGGCGCAGCCGCCAGGCCGCTGCCGCCGCCGGTGTCGGCCCGGTTCCGCCGGTCGGGCCCGCCGTCCGCCGGCCACCCCGGCGGGTACGCAGCAGCAGCCCGGCCGCGATCAGCCCCAGATAGCCGCCGGCGTCGAGCAGCAGCGGGATCCGGGCGCCGAACTGGCCGACCAGCAACCCGGCCAGGGCCGGCGCGAGCAGGATGCCGACCGAGGAGGCGGTCTGGTTGACCGCGCTGGCCCGGGGCAGGTCGGACCGGCGCACCAGCTCGGGCAACAGGGCGGCCAGCGTCGGCTGGGTTACCGCCAGCCCGCAGGCGAGCAGCGCGGCGAGCAGCATGAGCACTGCCGTGCTCTCGGCGAAGGCGAGCGCGACGCAGACGGCTGCCTGGCCGGCCCCGGCACAGACCAGCAGGGTACGGCTGTCCACCCGGTCGGCCAGTCGTCCGGTCAGCGGGGCAAGCAGCACCAGCGGCAGCGCCGCGGCCAGCAGCACCCCGGAGACCGCCAGCCCGCCGGCTCCGGCCGATTGCAGGGTGAGCGCCAGCACGGTCGCGGCCAGGAAGTCCCCGCAGCTCGACACGGCCCGCGCCCCGGCGGCAAGATAGACGTCCCGCCAGCGGGAACCGTCCGGCGGCCCGTCGGCGGGTACGGCAGGATCGGCAGTTGCGAAGGACATACTTCGAAAGTAATCCTTCACAACTGCCGTACGCAACCCCGGACCGGTCCGGGCCGCTCAGGTCGGGTCGGGGGTCACTCCATCGGCAGCGCCGCGAAGTGCACCATCACCGGTCGGGAACCCTCGGGCGGATCGACCCGCTCGCGGCGCCGGTACGGCCGCATCAGCTCCCGGATCCTGCCGTTGAGTTCGACCAACTCCTCGGCGGTCAGCATCAACGTCACACCGCCGTACTGGGCGGCCTCGTACCACTCCTTCGGTTCCTCGCCGAGCCGCCGGGACCACTGGCGGATCCGCTCGGTGTCGCGGGCGACGTACACCTCGATCAGGGTCTCCTGGGCGGCCCGCGCCTCCGGCGGCGCGTCCTGGCCGACATCGACACCCCAGGAGCCGACGCTGCTGCGCCAGAGCCGCTCGCGGGCGTCACCCCGACTCGGCGCCTGCTCGACCAGGCCGAACTTCGCCAGCTCCCGCAGGTGGTAACTGACCGCGCTGGGCGAGAGCCCGACGATCTCCGCGCACTCGGTGGCGGTGACCGCCGCCCCGGTGGTGCTGAGGTGCTCCATGATCTCCAGCCGGGCCGGATGCGCGAGCGCCCGCATCACCTGCGGGTCACTGATCATCAACGGCCGCTGCTCGACGGGCTGCTCGGTCATCCGCCCATGATTGCGCCTCCGGCCCGCCGGACGGCAACGACCCGGGGGGTGGCGGCCACGCCGGAGTCTGCAAGGGCAGTACAAACTGTTTGTAGTACAAACAAGAGGTAGCACAAACAGTTTGCAGTAGACTCGATCGCATGTCGATCGTGGGGCGGGTGGCCGAGTTGACCGAGCTGACCTCGGCCTGGCAGCGGGCCGCCGGGGGAAGTCCCGAGCTGGCGGTCGTCTGGGGCCGCCGCCGGGTCGGCAAGACCTACCTGCTCACCCACTTCGCCCGGAACAAGCGGGCGGTCTACTTCACCGCCACCCGGCAGGACGCCGACGACCGGCAGCTCCGCCGGTTCGCCGGGGCGCTGCGCGAGCAGCTCGGCGAAGAGGTGGCCGACCTGGCCCCGGAGACCTTCCCGGACTGGGAGGCCGCGCTGCGGTTCGTCGCCCGGCTGGCCCGCACCGAACCGCTGCTGGTGGTCCTCGACGAGGCACCCCGGCTGACCGGCGGGCACGCCGACTTCGCCGACACCGTCTCCGCCGCTTGGGAGAACCACCTGCGCGACCAGCGGCTGCTGCTGGTGCTCTCCGGGTCGGCGGTCGCGGTGATGGAGCAGATGCTCGGCCCGCAGGGCGGGCTGCACCGGCGGGCCGGCGTCGAGCGCCGGATGGATCCCTTCCCGCTGCCGGACGCCCGCGCCTTCCTGCCCGACCTACCCCCCGAGCAGTTCCTGGAGGCATACGCGGCCTGCGGCGGCTACCCACTGCACCTGCGGCGCTGGTCGGCCGGACGCTCCACGGAGGAGAACCTGGACGAGTTGGCCTTCACCCCCGGCGGTCTGCTGCTGCGCGACGCACCGGACATCCTCTCCGAGGACCTCGACTGGCGGGGCGGCTACGAGCGGGTGCTGACCGCGATGGCCGGCGGCGCCCGGCGACGCTCCCGGATCGCCGGCCGGGCCCAGCAGCGGATCGACTACACCCTCGACCGGCTGCGCCGGGCCGGCTACGTCCGGGCGGTACGCCCGATCGGCTCCGGCGGCTCCGCCGACCCGATGTACGAGATCGCCGACGACTACCTCGCGTACTGGTTCGCCGTGCTGCGTGACGACGCCGACCTGATCGACGGCGGCCAGGGTCCCGCCGTCCGGCGACGCACCTGGGGGCGGTGGCAGACGCACCTCGCCCGGGTTTTCGAGGCGGCTGCCCGCGAGCACGCCCAGCGGCTGGTGGCGACCGGTGCCCTGCCCGCCGAGACGGTGGTCGGCCGGTGGTGGAAGGACGAAACCGCCGAGATCGACGTGCTCGGGCTGGTCGGCGACGATCCCGTACTCGTCGGCGAGGCCCGGTGGCAGACCCGGCCGCTCACCCTGCGCGACCTGGCCGACCTGCGCCGCCGGGCCGGCCACCTGCCGCCGGGAGCGGCCGGCCCGACCTTCGGGTTCTGGTCACGCGGCGGCACCGACGAGGCGCTGGCCAGCCATCCGGAGGTCCGCACGTTCACTCCGGCCGACATGCTGGCCGGCACGCCCGGCCGGCGGCCGCGGCGGCGGCCCGGCTGAGCACCGGTGGACACCGGTCCAGCCGTCGGAAAACCGGTGGACCCCCGGGTTGAGCTGCCGGTAATGTTGCTGGCCGCTTGACGGCCGAGGTGAGCACGCACCGCAGCGGACGTCGCCGCGCCGGGAGCCGGCCATCCGCCCCCGGACACGCGAGCGAGCAACCGACGCGCTTTCCGCGCCGATGGGAACCAGCATGCCCGCACAGGATCTCGACACCGACCTGGAGCACGAACGCGCACACCTGGCCGCCTCCCGGACCGCCCTGCGGCGGATGCGGGAGCAGGCCGAGTCGCTCTTCCGGACCGGTCAGGACGTGGCCGGCGACGCGTACGCGGCCGAGACGCTCGGCCGGACCCTGCACCGGCGGGTCGCCGAACTCGCCGACGACCCGAACACCCCGCTCTTCTTCGGCCGCCTCGACTTCGCCGACGCCAGCCACCACATCGGGCGGCGGCACGTCACCGACCCGGCCGGCGAGCCGATGGTGCTGGACTGGCGGGCCCCGATCTCCCGCTCGTTCTACCGGGCAACCGTCCGGGACCCGCAGGGCGTGCACGTCCGGCGGCGGTTCGGCTTCGGCGCCGGCCAGCTCACCAGCTTCGAGGACGAACACCTGGACCGGGGCGAGGAGTACGGCACCGCCAGCCGGATCCTGACCGCCGAGATCGAGCGGCCCCGGGTCGGGCCGATGCGGGACATCGTCGCCACCATCCAGCCCGAGCAGGACGAGCTGGTCCGGGCCGACCTCGCCGACTCGATCTGCGTGCAGGGCGCACCGGGGACCGGCAAGACGGCGGTCGGGCTGCACCGGGCGGCGTACCTGCTCTACCTGCACCGGGAGCGGCTGCGCCGGTCCGGGGTACTCGTGGTGGGGCCGAACCGGGCGTTCCTGTCGTACATCTCGGCGGTGCTGCCGGCGCTCGGCGAGGTCGAGGTGACCCAGGCGACCGTCGAGGACCTGCTGGACACCCCGGTACGCGGGACCGACCCGCCGGCCACCGCCGCGCTGAAACACGATCCCCGGATGGCCGAGGTGCTGCGCCGGGCACTGGCCGGGCTGGTGCGGGAGCCGGCGGAGCCGATGGTGGTCTCCGACGGCTCGTACCGCTGGCGGATCAGCGCCGAGGCGCTGCGCCGGGTGGTCGAGGAGGCCCGCCGGGAGGGGTTGCCGTACGCCACCGGCCGGGAGCGGGTCCGGGCCCGGGTGGTCGGCCTGCTGCAACGGCAGTCGGAGGCCCGCCGGGGCGACTCGCCCGGCGACGGGTGGCTGCGCCGGATGGGCCGGTGCAAGCCGGTCACCGGGTTCCTCGACACCTGCTGGCCGGCGGTCACCCCGGACGGGCTGCTGCACCGGCTGCTGGCCGACCCGCGGGCGCTGGCGGCGGCGGCCGACGGGCTGCTCAGCGAGGCCGAGCAGGCGATGCTGAGCTGGGCGAAGCCGCCCCGTACCCCGAAGGCGGCGAAGTGGACCGCCGCCGACGCCGTACTCGTCGACGAGGCGGCCGGGCTGGTCGAGCGGCTGCCCAGCTTCGGGCACGTGGTGGTCGACGAGGCGCAGGACCTCTCCCCGATGCAGTGCCGGGTGATCGCCCGGCGCAGCGAGCACTGCTCGGTCACGCTCCTCGGCGACCTCGCCCAGGGCACCGCACCGTGGGCGGCGACGGACTGGCGGGAGTCGCTGCGGCACCTCGGCAAGCCGGACGCCTCGGTGGTGCCGCTGACCATGGGCTTCCGGGTGCCGGCCGCGGTGCTGGCGCTGGCCAACCGGCTGCTGCCGGCGCTGGCCGTGGCCGTGCCGCCGGCCGAGTCGCTGCGCTCGGACGGCGCGCTGGACGTGCGTACCGTGCCGGACACGGTGGCGGCGACGGTGGCCGAGGTGCGCGCGGCGCTGGCGCAGGAGGGTTCGATCGCGGTGATCGCCGCCGAGGCCGAGACGGACCGGCTGGCCGAGGCGCTCGCCGCCGCCGGCATCCCCAGCACGGCCGCCGACGAGGTCGAGGCGGCGGCCCGGGTCAGCGTCGTGCCGGCCACCCTGGCGAAGGGTCTGGAGTACGACCACGTGATCGTGGTCGAGCCGGCCCGGATCGTGGCGGCGGAACCCCGCGGCCTGCACCGGCTCTACGTGGTGCTGACCCGGGCGGTGTCCCAGCTCGCCGTGCTGCACACCGAGCCGCTGCCCGCGCCGCTCTGAGCCCCCGACGCTTCCCGCTTCTCCCTCTCGCGGTGGAACCCGGCGGCGGACCGGGACCGCACGACTCGTCCGGGGTGCCGAGTCGCGGTTCGACACCGAAGTGGACGTTTTCGCCGCCGGGGCGGACCAGAATCTCCGGAGAAGAGATCGTCACGTCCAACCGGGGGAGGAACCATTGTCCGCGTACCGTCCACACCAGTCCCGTCGTGACTTCCTGCGCACCGTGGCAGGGTCGGCGGTCGCCGCCGGGGCACTCGCCGCCGGCGCCTCCCCGGCGCTGGCCGGGCCTGCCGCCACCGGCCAGCCCGGCTCCGGCGGCGCCCTGCCCGACGCGGCGCTGCGGGACGCGCTGCGCGCGATCACCGAGGCCGGGATGCCCGGCGCCTTCGCCGAGGTCCGCGACGGGCGGGAGACCTGGCGGGGGGCCAGCGGCGTCGCCGACATCGCCACCGGCCGGCCGGTGCGGCCGGACTTCCAGCACCGGGTCGGCAGCATCAACAAGACCTTCGTCTCGACGGCGCTGCTGCAACTCGTCGGCGAACGCCGGCTGGTGCTCGACGCGCCGCTGCGCCGCTACCTGCCCGGACTCGCCCCGGCCGGGGTGACCGTGCGGATGCTGCTCGACCAGACCAGCGGGATCAACGACTACGACCATGTTCTCTTCGGCTCGGTGGAGGGCGTCGAGAAATACCAGCACACCACGATCCGGCCGCGCGAGTTGGCCGCGATCGGGCTGGGGCAGCAGCCGACAAACGCGCCGGGCGAGCGGCACTCCTACTCGAACACCAACTACGTGCTCGCCGGGCTGCTGCTGGAGCGGGTCACCGGGCGGCCGGCCGCCGTCGAGATCGGCCGGCGCGTGCTGCGCCCGCTGGGGCTGCGCCGGACCTACTTCCCGGGTACGGACCCGCGCATCGACGGGCCGCACTCGGCCGGGTACGTCCCGTGGGTCGACGGGCTGCGGGACTTCAGCGTCTTCAACATGTCCTGGGCCTGGATGGCCGGGGAGATCGTCTCCACCACCGCCGACCTGAACAGGTTCTTCCGGGCGTTGCTCGGCGGCCGGCTGCTGCGCCCGGCGGAACTGGCGCAGATGCGGCGTACCGTGCCGGCCGACCCGGCCAACCCGTCCGGCACCGGGTACGGCCTGGGGCTGTTCACGGTGCCGTTGCCGAGCGGACCGGTCTGGGGGCACGACGGCGTGGTGCTCGGCCACCAGGCGATCTCGCTGCACTCGCCGGACGGCCGGCGTCAGGGCACCGTCGCGATGAACGCCACCCACTACTGGGTACCCGGGCAGCCCGACCCGATCGGCGCGGCGCTGTTCGAGTTCCTGTCCACCGCCTTCGGCAGTACGTCGGCGGCGGCGGGGCAGCGGGCCCTCGCCGGCCCGTCCGGGCACGGTCCGCTGAGCCCGGCGCCGGGGGCGGCGACGCTGCTCCGGCCGCTGCCCGGGGTCGGCGTCACCGGCTGACGCCAGCGGCATTCCGGGGGCGGGACGGTCGCCCGTCCTGCTGTGGGTTCTCAGTAAAGGGCCGCCGGCCCAGCGGAACAGCGGATGGGCGGGGCGGAGTAACTGTTCGGGCGCTGGATGATCGAGGCATCGGGCAGCAGGCACCCTCATCTCCGCCGACCGGGCGTTACGTTCAGTGACAGAGGTTGGTGTTGCTCGACGCACGGTCTTGCCGATGTGAGCGCGCTGACCCGTGTCACGGGTTGCCGGCAAACCTGCGTTTCCATATATTCCTCCAGCGACGCTCGGATGCAGGTGTCATGAGCGCGTGCGCCCCTACCGGGCCACGCGGGTCGACACCGCAGGCCGGACAGGGAGGGAACTGACGAAATTGCCCGCAGACCGGGCAAGTTGTGGGAGGTACCTGGCCGGACGAATACACTCCGATCAACCGATCGACAACCACGGCGAGCTGCTCGGTAGGGTGCACCTCGGGATTTGGGCACCACGCCAGTAGGCCTCCCCAGGACAGCCAGTTGTCGCTTTTTCGTGGCATTCGCTGCCCGGCGGCTTTCTCCGTCCGACGTCGCTCGGCGAACGGCTGCCATACAGCCTGCCAGCGCAGGCGGGCCTCTTCCACCTCATCAATCGCCAGCAGCAGTGATCCGGAGTTCTGCTCCAGACGTTGCGGGATGCCAGCGTTAAGGACGAGATGGTGCCAGGTGGCGCGGAAACCGTACGGCGCGAAGTGCAGCACACATTCCCGCAGCGCTAGCAAACGGCTGTGCGGGCTCCGCTCGATATCGCGGGCGCGGCGAGCTTGGGCAGGAAAGCTGGTCACCAACCGAACCTAACGGCGCTCCCGGCATACTGTCATGCCGCGGTGAGCGCGCACCCAGCCTGCGTGGCCTTCATTACTCAGTGTTACGTCCGTGGCGGCTCAACCCGGGCCTGACCTACCCATCCGTTCTGGAGATGGCGTACCGATCTCGGGACTTCAGCCTGTCCCCCCGACAAGCGACGACCCAGACGGCGGCACGCAGCCCGGGTTCGGATCAAGTTCCGTGAGAACGGATCAGGTACGGATCAGATCCAGTGAGAACGGATCAACTTCGCTGAGAACCCACACCTGCCCCTCTGCCGTAGGTCGAAAACTAGTTGGCGCGGTCGTGGACTTTGCGTTGTGAACTCGTTTGCATGAACGGGAACTTTGACGAGCTACCGCCCGCCGACCCGGCCGCCGCACTCCGCCTGATCGCCGACCAGCAGGTTGAGGCGGCCCGCCAGCTCAGCCCCAACCTGCTCTGGTACTACTGGCCCTGGGGCCTGGCCTGGCTGGTCGGCTTCGGACTCTTCTTCCTGCGCTTCGGGCCGGACGGTCGGGTCTTCGTCGAGCTGCCCACCTGGCTGCCGCTGTTCACCCTGCTCGCCCTGCTGATCGCCGCCGGGATCGTCTCCGGGATCGTCGGCGGCCGGACGTACGGCCAGGTCGCCGGAGACTCGCGGCGACGCGGTCTCTGGTACGGGCTGGCCTGGGGCCTCGGCTTCAGCAGCGTCAGCGCGGTACTCGGTCGGGTCTCCGACCAACTGCCCGACGACCTCGCCGGGCTGCTCTGGGCCGGCGTCACCGTCGGGCTGACCGGCGCCCTGCACATGGCCGGCGGCGCGGTCTGGCTGGACCGCAACCTCTTCCGGCTCGGCGTCTGGATCAGCATCATCAACATCGCCGGGCTGGCCGCCGGCCCCGGCTGGCACGCGCTGGTGATCTCGGTCCTCGGCGGCGGCGGGATGCTGGTGGCCGGCGTCCACTTCCTGCTCCGGGACCGGCGGCGGGGCCGGGACATCACCGCCGGCCTCTCCGCCGGTCACCCCGGCAGCGCGGGCGGAAGCCCCGGGAGTGCCGCGTGACCGGCCTGCCGGAACTCGACCCCGTGATCCACGCGCAGGCCCGGCTCCGGGTGACCGCGACCCTCGCCACCCTGCACGACGGCAACCGGATCACCTTCCCCCGGCTCCAGGACATCCTCCAGATGACCGCCGGCAACCTCTCGGTGCACCTGCGCAAGCTCGAAGAGGCCGGCTACGTCGAGATCGTCAAGACCCACCACGGCCGTACCCCGACCACCCTCGTCGGGCTCACCCGGCGCGGCCGGTTCGCCTTCGAGGAGTACACCCTCGCGGTCCGCGCCCTGCTCGATCCCCCTTCAGCGGAGGAAAAGCCATGATCCTCGCCCGCGCCGTCCAGGCCACCCGCCGGTACGGCGACGTCACCGCCCTCGACCGGGTCGACCTCGAACTCCCGGCCGGCGAACTGGTCGGCCTGCTCGGCCCGAACGGCGCCGGCAAGAGCACCCTGCTCAGCCTGCTGGTCGGGCTGCGCCGGGTGCACTCCGGCCGGGTCGAACTCTTCGGCACCGACCCCCGTGACCCGGCCGCCCGCCGGCAGATCGGGATGACCCCGCAGGAGACCGGACTGCCGCCCACCATCCGGGTCGGCGAGGTGGTCGACTTCGTCTCCGCGCACTACGCCGATCCGGTGCCCCGGGCCGAACTGCTCGGCCGGTTCGGCCTCGACGACCTGGTCCGGCGGCAGACCGGCGGCCTCTCCGGCGGGCAGAAACGCCGGCTGGCGGTCGCGCTGGCCTTCGTCGACCGTCCCCGGCTGGTGTTCCTGGACGAGCCGACCACCGGACTCGACGTGACCGCCCGCCGGGAACTCTGGGACGGCATCCGCCAGTTCCACGCCGATGAGTTCAGCACCTTGAGTGGGCACCACTCGGGCAGGTTCTTCGGGTACCAGTGGGATCGACCGTGCTAGGCATCTGCGTTCGCCGATGGGAAAGATCGGCATTTGGTTTCGGCGCCAACCGGTAGGTGGTCGTCATGATCGGCAACATGTTTCGGCACCACCCTCGACACGCGGGATGCCTGCTATGCCGTTCTTGCTCGACTTGTTGATATCGCCGGGTTTAGGTTGATCCCGGTCATATCGGGAGGCCGGGTTGTTCACGCGTGTCGAGTTGTTCGAGCGCATCCGCGCTGATCGGCGGGTGGATCCGTCGGTGTCTCAGCGGGAGTTGGCGCGCCGGCATCAGGTGTCACGTCGTACCGTTCGGGCGGCGTTGACGTCGGCGCTCCCGCCGCCGCGTCGGCGGCCTGCGCGGGGGCGTCCGCTGGCGTTGGCGCCGGTGCTTGCCGTGGTGGACGCCATGTTGCGTGAGGATGTGGTTGGCCCGCGTAAGCAGCGGCACACGATCGAGCGGATTTGCCAGCGTCTGGCTGTTGAGCATGGTTTCACTGAGGCGTCGTACTCGACGGTGCGTAATTACGTGGCCCGCCGGCGGCCGGAGATCCTGGCCGAGGCGCGGGAGGGGCGTGGTCACCTCGACGGGATGGTCCCGCAGGTCCACGCCCCCCGGCGAGGAGGCGGAGGTCGACTTCGCCGAGGCGTTCGCGGTGGTCGCCGGCAAGTCGATGAAGTGTTACCTGTTCACGTTGCGGATGTCGTACTCGGGCAAGGCCGTGCATCGGGTGTTCGCCTCGCAGGGCCAGGAGGCGTTCATGGAAGGGCATGTGGAGGCGTTCCGGGTTCTCGGCGGGGTGCCGACCCGGCACATCCGCTACGACAACCTGAAGCCGGCGGTGCGGCAGGTGTTGTTCGGTCGGGGGCGGGTGGAGTCGCAGCGGTGGGTCGCCTTCCGCTCGCACTACGGCTTCCACGCGTTCTACTGCCTGCCGGGCAAGGACGGCGCGCACGAGAAGGGTGGGGTGGAGCACGAAGGCGGCCGATTCCGCCGCAACCACCTGGTCCCGCCGCCGCAGGTCGCCTCTTTGACCGACCTCAACGACCGCCTGGCCGTGATCGACGCCGACGAGGACGCCCGGCACGTCCACGGCGCACCCGCCAGTATCGGGTTCACCTTCGCCGCGGAGGCGCCGCTACTGCACCGGCTGCCCGCCGATGATTTCGAACTCGGCACCACGCTGACACCGCTGGTGCGGCGCAACGCCCGCATCGTGGTGCGGCAGTGCTATTACTCGGTGCCGGCGCGGTTCATCGACCGCAAGGTCCGGGTCAGCCTGCGGGCCAACGAGATCGTCGTGTTCGACGGCCGGCAGGTCGTGGCCCGCCATCCACGGCTGTCGCGCCGCTACGACTACCGCGACGACCTGGACCACTACCTGGAGATCCTGCTGGTCAAACCCGGCGCCCTCGCCGGGTCGACCGCTCTGGCGCAGGCCCGGGCAGAAGGGTCGTTCACCTCGGTCCACGACGCGTTCTGGGCCGCTGCCCGCGCCGCGCACGGCGAGGCGGCCGGCACCCGGGCGTTGATCGAGGTGTTGCTGCTGCACCGGCAGCTGCCGCACCCGGCGATGGTCGCCGGCATCGGCGCCACCGTCAACGCCGGCTCGTGCAGTCCGGAACTGGTCGCCATCGAGGCACGCAAGGCCGCCGACGCCGGCCCAGCACCGCAGGCCACCACCTGCGAACCCGCTGACGCCATCGCCGAGGACGGTCAAGATCTGACCGAGCCGGTCGACGACGCTCCCGGCGCCCGGGTGATCTCCCTGCACTCCCGGCGGCTGCCCTCCGGAACCGAACACAAACCGCCGCCCATGAGCGTCTACGACCAACTGCTGCACCACCGACCGAAAGGCACAACCGCGTGAGCTCGACCGCCTCCACCGGCAAGGTTTCCCGCACGCCGCGGCCCCGCCAGTCCGCCCCCGGCGTCGACCTCATCGACGCCGCTATCGACACCGCCTGCGCCGACCTGCGCCTGCCGACCATCCGCGACCGCTACGCCGAGATCGCCGAACAGGCCCTACGCGACCGCGCGAACTACAAGGGCTTCCTGTTGGACCTGCTCCGCGCCGAGATCGCCGACCGCGACGAGCGACGCAAACAACGCCTGATCCGCGAAGCCGCCTTCCACCGCCCCAAACGCCTCGACGACTTCGACTACGACAAGAACCCCCACGTCGACCCCGTCTACGTCAACAACCTCGCCAACCCGGCCTGGGTCAACGCCGGCGCCCCGCTGGTGTTGCTCGGCAACTCCGGCACCGGCAAGAGCCACCTGCTCATCGGAATCGGCACCGCGATCGCCGAACACGGCCTACGAGTGCGTTACTCCACCACCGCGAACCTGGTCAACGAACTCGCCGAAGCCCACAACGAGAAACGTCTGTCGCGGACCCTGCACCGCTACGCCCGCTACGACCTGCTCTGCCTCGACGAGTTCGGATACCTCAACCTCGACCGCACCGGCGCGAAACTGCTGTTCCAGATCTTCACCGAACGTGAGGAACGCAAAGCCGTCGCCGTCGCCTCCAACGCCCCCTTCTCCGAATGGGACAAGACCTTCACCGAGGAACGACTCTGCGCCGCCATCGTCGACCGACTCACGTTCAACGGCTACCTGATCGAGACCGGCAGCGACTCCTACCGGCTGCAATCCACCCTCGAACGCAACCGCAGCTGACCGCAGCCCTCCACGAATAGGCTATTGACGCCTGATAGTTACGGTCTTCGTCCGGTTGGGTTGCTGTTCTCATATGCGAGAATTGCCTTCGATGAGTGAGCCAGGTCCCCCCGCCCAACTGCTTCGCCAGCTGACCGATCCGTATGCCGCAGAGGCCGCTGCCGCTGCGATGGTGGCTCAGGCTGCCTGGCTGCAAGGCCCTCCACCACCAGAGATGATCGTGGCCCTGGGCAACTGCGTGCCGGATGGCGCGATCGTTGACCTGGCCCGAGCTTGGCCACGAAGCGCTCTCGTCCCTGCGCTGGTGCATGCTGTGGACATCGAAGATGACCTGGAGCGTAGGCGGAGTCTGGCCTGGATCATCAAGCAGGTTCCTCTCGAAGGCGCGGTGGCGACGCTGCTGTCGCGGGCGAGCCGGTCCAACGAGGATCGGATCGTCCGCCGATATCTGCTGGAAGCTGTGCAGCGCTGCGGAATCGTCGCCAACGATCCGTGGATCCTTGTCGGACCGACCGTCCGTGTCCTCGTGGAGGATCCGGACCCTCTCATCCGGGAAACGGCGATTG
Organism: Micromonospora sp. WMMD1102; assembly: GCF_029626265.1. NCBI lineage: Bacteria > Bacillati > Actinomycetota > Actinomycetes > Micromonosporales > Micromonosporaceae > Micromonospora > Micromonospora sp. WMMD1102. The sequence goes on from NZ_JARUBN010000001.1 coordinate 7,154,371, forward strand.
CGCTGATCGGTAGCTGTGAAGGTTACGACGCCGAGCGCCGGGCGCTGCTGGTCGCCGCGCTGGCGGACCCCGACGCAACGGTGATAACGGTTGCCGCGCTGGCCCTGCGGGGCACGGGCGTGCGGGAGGCTGAGATCCCTGCAGAGCTAGCCAGGAACCTCCTCGAGCATCCCGACCTGCGGGTGCGGTGGTCGGTCGGTGACCTGTTCGAGCACCCCGACATGTCGCCCTGAAAAGAACCACGCCAGCATTCACGATCACCCTCCAGGCCGGTTGACAAGGAGTGTCGCTGGCTACCGCCGTTAGCAGGTCAGGCGGTCAAAGGCCGAACAGCGGCGTCGGGACCGAACCTCCCGACGCCGCCGCGTCCTCACCCCACGCAGAGCCGGGCCCTTCAGACCCCGCATCGGGAGCGGAGCCTGAAAGAACCCGGTCTGCCCCGATCCTACCCAACCCCGGCACTCAACCCACCGGAGCGACCCGCTGACACCCACAGCCACCAAACACCTGGTACCCGAACAAGCTGCCGATCTTCGACGCCCAGCACCTGGTACCCAAAGAAGCTAACGATCAGCGGCCGTCGATCACCCGTCGCGTTCGGCGGTGCCCGAAGAACCTGCCCGAGTGGTGCCCGTTCAAGGTGCCGGAATCATAGGACTCCCGGCCGGAGTCGGCGCCCGCCCGACCCGGCACCGCCCGCCGACAACCGCTGGTCGCCGCCAGTACTAGTCGGCGGTGCGCCGGGTGCGGACCGGGACGACGAGCGGGCCGTGTTCACCCTCGATGACGCGTACCCGGGCCCGGTAGTGCGTACCGAGCAGGTCGTCGGTGAGCACCGAGCGGGGCGGGCCGTCGGCGACCACCGCGCCGGCGGCGAGCAACACCATCCGGTCGGCGTACTCGCCGGCGACCGAGAGGTCGTGCATGGTGGCCAGCACGGTCAGGCCGTGGTCGGCGCGGAGCTGGTCGACGAGTTCCAGCACCTCCTGCTGGTGCCCGATGTCCAGCGCACTTGTCGGCTCGTCGAGCAGCAGCAGCGGGGCACCCTGGGCCAGCGCCCGGGCCAGGAAGACCCGCTGCCGCTCGCCGCCGGAGAGCGTCGCCAGCGGCCGGGCCGCGAAGCCGGTCAGGTCCAGCCGGTCGAGTACGTCGTGCGCCACCGCCAGGTCGGCGGCGGACTCCCGACCCAGCGGCGGCACGTACGGGGTGCGGCCGAGCAGCACGTAGTCGAGTACCGCCATCCCGGCCGGCACGACCGGGGACTGCGGCACCGTGGCCACCGTCCGGGCCCGGTCCCGGCGGCGGAGCCGGGCGAGCGGCGTACCGAAGAGGGAGATCGAGCCGGTGCTGGCCGGCAGCAGCCCGCCGACCGCGCGGAGCAGCGTCGACTTGCCGGCGCCGTTCGGGCCGATCACGGTGACCCACTCCCCGGCGGCGACCGAGAGACCGACCCCGGTCAGGATGGCCGCCCCGCCGAGTGTCACCCCGAGGTCGGTCACCTCGACGGCGACCCCGGTCGGCGCGGTCGCACCGCTCGCACCCGTCGGGGCGGTCGCACCCGTAGGCGCGGTCGCACCCGTAGGCGCGGTCGAACTCGTCGCGCCCGTCGCACCACTCGCGCCGGTCGGGGCGGTCATTCCGCCACCCGCCGGGTGGTGCGCAGCACGATCGCGAAGAACGGGCCGCCGAGCAGGGCGGTGACCACGCCGATCGGGATCTCGGCCGGCGCGGCGACGGTACGCGCGGTCAGGTCGGTCAGGGTGAGGAAGGCGCCGCCGAAAAGCACCGAGAGCGGCAGGATCGCCCGGTAGCTCGCCCCGGCCAGCATCCGCACCACGTGCGGGACGATCACGCCGACGAAACCGATCAGCCCGGAGACCGAGACGGCGGCGGCCGTGCCGAGCGAGGCCGCGGCGACCAGCAGCAGCCGGGAACGCTGCGGATGCAGCCCGAGACTGCTCGCCTCGTCGTCGCCGAGCGCGAGTACGTCGAGTTCACGCCGGTGCACCAGCACCACGGCGGTGGTGAACACCGCGTACGGCAGCACCACCAGCACGTCGTGCCAGCCGGCGGTGGCCAGCCGGCCGAGCATCCACGAGTAGACCTCTTGGATGCTCTCGGCGTTGCGTTGCAGCAGGTAGGTCTGTCCGGCGGCGAGGAAGGCGGAGACCGCCACCCCGGCCAGGATCAGCGTCGCCGGTGAGCGGTCCCGGCCGCCGGCCGCGCCGAGCAGGTAGGTCAGCAGCACCGCGCCGAGCGCCCCGACGAAGGCGGCCAGCGGCACGGTGACCGGCAGCCCGACCGTGACGTCCGCGCCGCTGACCCCGCGCAGCACGATCACGGCGGTCACCGCGAGACCGGCTCCGGCGGCGACGCCGAGCAGGTGCGGATCGGCCAGCGGGTTGCGGAAGACGCCCTGGTAGCAGCCGCCGGCCAGGGCCAGCATCCCACCGACGAGCAGGCCGAGCACCACCCGGGGCAGCCGCAGCTCGGTGACGATGGCGATCTCCCGCTCGTTCAGGCCGCTGTGCAGGTGCACCCCGGGGACCAGGTTGAGCAGCTCGATCGCGACGCTGCCCGGCGGCAGGCTGACCGGCCCGAACGCGATGCCGGCCAGGGCGGCGACCACGACGGCGGCGAACCCGGCCGCCAGCCACCGCCGGCGCAGCCCGGCGGGCCGCCCCGGTTGGCCGCGCCCGGCGGGTGCGGCCGGCGTGCCGGGGCGGGCCAGGGCGGTGGCTCGGCTCAAGCGGGTACCTTGGCGACCGCGTCCACGATCGCCCGGAGCAGGTCGACGACCCGGGGACCCCAGCGGGACGCGATGTCGTCATCGAGCGCGACGACCTGGTTGTTCTTCACCGCGGTCAGCCCGGACCAGCCCTTGCGGGCCGCGACCGTCTGCGGGGACTGCTGGCAGCACTTGGTGTCGGCCAGGAAGACCAGGTCCGGGTCGGCCTTGATGATCGCTTCCTCGGCGAGCTGCGGATAGCCGCCCTTCGCGCCGTTCGCGTCGGCCGGGTCGGCGATGTTCTCCAGCCCGACCATCCCGAAGAGCGAACCGACGAACGTCTTGCTGGTCGCCGAGTAGTACTCCGGGCCGAGTTCGTAGAAGTAGGTCAGCTTCTCCGACCGCTGCGGCAGGTCCCCGACCAGCTTCCCGATGTCGTCCTTCAGCCGGCCGACCAGGTCGGCCGCCTCGGTCGGGTGCCCGGTGAGGGTGCCGAGGTCGGTGATCTGCCGGTACGTGTCGTCGAGCGTCGTCGCCGCCGGTGCCAGGTAGTGCGGGATCTTCAACTGGCCGAGCTGGTCCACGATCTTGTTCAGGTCGTTGGTCAGGACCACCAGGTCGGGGTTCTTCGCCGCGATCGCCTCGGCGTTCGGGGTGAAGGCGGACAGCTCGCTCTTCGGCGCCTCGGCCGGATGGTTCGAGTTGTCGTCGACGGCGGTGACCTGGCTGCCGGCGCCGATCGCGAAGAGCATCTCGGTGGCGGTCGGCCCGAGCACGACGATCTTCTCGGGGCGCTTGTCGAGGGTGAGCGGGCCGACCGTCACCGGATAGCTGGCACCGCTCGCGCCGGGGCTCGGGGCCGGGCCGGGGTCGTCGGCGACGCAGCCGGCCAGGGCCAGGGCCGCGCTGGCCAGCAGCGCCGCCAGCAGCCGGGGGGTACGTCGGGTCATTCGGTCCTCCTGTCAGCCGAGGTCTGGTGCTCCGCCGACAGGTGCTGCTGCCCCCGCCCACGGGGCGCCCTTCCTCGAAGGCGCTTTCCGGGACCGCGCCGCAGGCGACCTGGCTGATCCCCCGCCGCACCACTCGACGCCGCCTGCGGCGGTGAGCGGGTCTGCGGGTGGCATCACAGTTGCGGGACAGCGCCGGTTTCGCACCGGCTTCGCTGCGGGGTGGTCGGGGAAACGGTAGCGCATCCGAGCCGTGACCCGGCAGTGGCATGGCGCTGCCGCCGTCGTTCGCCCAGCTCAGCGTTGCGTGCTGAGCCCACCGGTAGCCGGGTCGAACGGGAAGGAGACGTGCTGGTGGACCATCTGCCACCGCCCGTCGACCTTCTGGAACACCCGCGTCCCGCGCGACCAGGTCTCGACGGGCTGGCCGCCGGGCTCCTGGACCCGCATCCGGTTGAGTCCCCAGGTGACGGCGACGTCGTCCCGGACCAGCACCTCCAGGTCCGGGATGTCCCACCGGAACTCGCCCCGGGCCAGTTCGAAGCCCTGCCGGCAGACCTCCCGGACCGCGTCCGCGCCCCGGTGGACCTGCGGCGCCGCGTGCTCGTACGAGACCACGTCGGGGGCGATCTTCGTCATCACCGCGTCGAGGTCCTTGGCGGCCGAGTCCCGGAACCACTCCGCGAACTCCCGGCGGATCTCCTGCTCGGCATCGGTGTCGGTCATCTGCTCTCCTTTCCGGTGGGCACCTCGGCGAGGTGCGTGTCGAGCTTGTCGAAGCAGCCCCGCCAGCCGTCGGCCACGGCGTCGCGTACGGCCACGGACTCGAAGCCGGTCTGCTCGAAGGTCATCTCGGTCTTGCCGTCCCGGTCGGCGAGCAGCACCGTCACCAGGGTCTCCAGCGTGGTGTTGCCGTCGGCGTCGACCTGGGCCAGCGTCAGCACCAGCCGCCCGGGCGGTACGACCTCGCGGAACTCGCCGTACTCCCGGTAGGTCCCGCCGCGCGCGGAGCGGTACTCGACCTGCCACCGCCCGCCGGGCCGGGCGTCCACCTCGCACCGGGTCACCTCGAAGCCCGGCGGGGCGAACCAGGTGCCGACCTCCTCGGCCCGGGTCCAGGTCCGGAAGACCAGTTCCCGGGGTGCGTCGAAGGCGCGGACGATCGGGATGCGGTGTCTGTCTGCTGTCGTCACGGTTTCCTGCTCTCCTCGTCTTCGTCGGCGGCTTCCCCGGCACCGTCTGCCCTACCGTCGGCACCGTCCGCCTGGAGGCGGGCCAGCCGCTCGTCGAGCTGGTCGAACCGGTGCTGCCAGAGCCGCCGGTACGCCCCGAGCCAGGTGTCGATGTCGGCCAGCGGCTCGGCCCGGATCCGGCTCGGCCGGCGCTGCGCGTCCCGGGCCCGGGTGACCAGGCCGGCCGCCTCCAACACGGCGACGTGCTTGGAGACCGCGCGGGGGGTCATCGCGAACGGCTCGGCGAGGTCGGTGACCGAGGCGTCGCCGTGCAGCAGGCGGTCCAGGACCGCCCGTCGGGTCGGGTCGGCGAGCGCCGCGAAGACCGTGCTGAGCGTGTCCCGCCCCATTTGGCACCTCCTAGTTCCGGAACTAATTGGTACCGTAAGACTTTTCCACAGCCCGCGTCAAGCGGTCGGCCTCGCGTCGGGCGGGGCTCGTAGAATCCGCCGGATGGCCCTCCCCACCGAGCAGCGCACCGACGACCGGCCCGCCGCCGCCCAGCGGATCGACGAACAGCCGGCCGTCGAGCAGGCGGCCGTCGAGCAGGCGGCCGTCGAGCAGGCGAGCGCCGACCAGCCGGCCGTCGAGCAGGCGAGCGCCGAGCAGGCGAGCGGCGAGCGGAAGGCCGGCGACGCGCTCGACGTGCTGCGCCGGGTCTTCGGCTACGACAGCTTCAGGGGCGAACAACGCGAGATCATCGACCAGGTGGTCGGCGGCGGCGGCGACGCGCTGGTGCTGATGCCGACTGGCGGCGGCAAGTCGCTCTGCTACCAGATCCCCGCCCTGGTCCGGCCCGGGGTCGGGGTGGTCGTCTCACCGCTGATCGCGCTGATGCAGGACCAGGTCGACGCCCTCACCACCCTCGGGGTACGCGCCGGTTTCCTCAACTCGACCCAGGACCTCGACGCCCGCCGCGCGGTCGAGGCGGCCTTCCTCGGCGGCGACCTCGACCTGCTCTACCTGGCCCCCGAGGCGCTCCGCTCGGAGTACGTGCTCCGGCTGCTCGACCGGGGCCGGATCGCGCTCTTCGCGATCGACGAGGCGCACTGCGTCGCCCAGTGGGGCCACGACTTCCGCCCCGACTATCTCGCCCTGTCGATGTTGCACGAGCGGTGGCCGGCGGTGCCCCGGATCGCGCTGACCGCCACCGCCACCCCGGAGACGCACGCCGAGATCGCGGCCCGGCTCAACCTCCGCGACGCCCGGCACTTCGTCGCCAGCTTCGACCGGCCGAACATCCAGTACCGGATCGTGCCGAAGCGGGAGCCGAAGAAGCAGCTCCTCGACCTGCTCCGCACCGAGCATCCCGGTGACGCCGGCATCGTCTACTGCCTCTCCCGGGCCTCGGTGGAGAAGACCGCCGAGTTCCTGGTCCAGCAGGGCATCCCGGCATTGCCGTACCACGCCGGGCTGGACGCGCCGACCCGGGCCGCCAACCAGCATCGGTTCCTCCGCGAGGACGGGCTGGTGATGGTCGCCACGATCGCCTTCGGGATGGGCATCGACAAACCGGACGTACGCTTCGTCGCCCACCTCGACCTGCCGAAGTCGATCGAGGGTTACTACCAGGAGACCGGCCGGGCCGGTCGGGACGGGCTGCCCTCGACCGCCTGGCTGGCGTACGGGCTCTCCGACGTGGTGCAGCAGCGGAAGCTGATCGAGACCTCCGACGGCGACGCCGCCCGGCGCCGGGTGCTCGGCGCGCACCTCGACGCCATGCTGGCGCTCTGCGAGACGGTCCGCTGCCGCCGGGTGCAGTTGCTGGCATACTTCGGCCAGCAGGGCGAGCCGTGCGGCAACTGCGACACCTGCCTGACCCCGCCGGAGTCCTGGGACGGCACCGTCGCGGCGCAGAAGCTGCTCTCCACGGTGCTGCGCCTGCACCGCGAGCGCGACCAGCGGTTCGGCGCCGGCCAGTCCATCGACATCCTGCTCGGCCGGCGGACCGACAAGGTGACCCAGCACCGGCACGACACGCTCAGCGTCTTCGGCGTCGGCACCGAGTTGACCGAGTCCGAGTGGCGTGGGGTGGTCCGGCAACTGCTCGCCCAGGGGCTGCTGGCGGTCGAGGGCGACTACGGCACGCTCGTGCTCACCGAGACCAGCGGCGACGTGCTCGGCAAACGCCGCGAGGTGCTGATGCGCCGGGAGGCGCCCCGGGCCGGGTCGACCGGCCGGGCCGGCAAGCCGCGCGCCGCCGGGACCGCCGCCGCCGTCGCGCTGGCGCCGGAGGCGGAACCGGTCTTCGAGCGGCTCCGGGCCTGGCGCGCGGCCACCGCCAAGGAGCAGGGCGTACCCGCGTACGTCATCTTCCACGACGCGACGCTGCGGCAGATCGCGGCCGAGCCGCCGACGACGCTCGCCGAGCTGTCCCAGGTCAACGGGGTCGGGGAGAACAAGCTGGCGAAGTACGGGCAGCAGATCCTGGAGACCCTGGCGGGGTGAGCCGGCGCATCGGTGGCAGCGGCGGCCGGTTCAGGCCGGCAGCAGCAGCGAGCCGATCTCCTTGCCCTCCAGGACGCACTTCACGCTCCACATGTCGGCCGCCGGCACCACGTGCACGGGCTTGCCGGACTGCCGGGCCAGGTCGAGCGCGGCGGCGTCCATCACCCGCAGGTTCCGCTCCAGCGCGGCGGAGGCGCTGATCTCGCGCAGGAAGACCGCACCCGGGTCGCTGGCCGGGTCGGCGCTGTAGATCCCGTCCACTCCGTACTTGACCATCACGACCGCGTCGGCGCCGGTGTCGATCGCGGCGTGCACCGCCGGTACGTCGGTGGAGAAGCCGGAGACGCCCATCCCGCCGGCCAGCAGCACCGTGTGGCCCGAGCGCAGCGCCTCGACGACCTCGTCCCGCAGGTACTGCCGGCCGATGCCGGCGCAGGGTCCCCGGGAGAAGACCTGGGTCGGCACGTCGAGCCCGTTCAGCAGCCCCTCCAGCAGCAGTGCGTTGATCCCGGTGGCCAGCATCCCCACCGTGTCGGCCCGGCCGCGTTCCAGCTGCCAGTCCGCGCCACGGTCACCCCGGAAGATGTTCCCGCCGCCGACCACGACGGTCACCGACACCCCCATGGTGTGTACGGCGGCCAGCGACAGCGCGACGTCGCGCAGCCGGGCCGGTTCCAGCGCCTGCCCGGACCCGAGCGACTCACCACTGATCTTCACGACAATGCGGTTGTAGCGGAGGTCTTCCATCTGTCATGCCGCCCTTGCGTCCGGCCCGGACCAGAGATCCTGGGCAACTTTCCACACCACGTCGAGGGGTTCGTCCTGGCCCGACGGCCCGGATTCGGAGCGCGCCCGGAAGATGCCGGTCACCGCGAGCAGGTTGTGCGAGCCGGCACTGAAGTCGTACAGGTGGAAGCTCTTGTTCAGCCAGGCGAGTTTCTGCGACTCGGCCCGGAGTCCGTGCACGATCATCGCCGACTGTCGGACCAGTCGGCTGGAGAGGCACTTGAGTCCGTAGTCCAGGTCCGGCACCTCGATGTACTGGAACGGCCGCAGCTTCCGCCAGTCCGGGTAGCAGCGGTTGAGGAAGTCGAAGGCGGGCCCGCCGTGCGGGGTGAGGAAGGTGGTGCCGTTGTCGATCACTTCTTTGACCGTGACCGGGCGGCGGTAGCCGAGGTCCTCGACCGAAAGCATCCGCGGCACGTCGATCTCCAGCGGGATCACCTCGATCCGGTCGTTCCACTGTGCCACCGTGCCGATCCGGGGCTCCTGCTCGGTCGACATCAGCGTCGAGAGCAGGCAGATGTGCTCACCGGAGCGCTGGCCGAGCGCGGTGAGGTCGATCTCCGCCGTACGCCGGGGCAGCGGGATCACGTCGAAGCCCCGGTTTGCCGGCAGTGCGTCGTTGAGGTCGTGCAGGTAGCCGAGGCAGTTGGAGGTGCAGAGGATCGGCAACCGCTTGGTGGCGGCGGCCGCTGCCCGGATGGCCGCCAGGGTGGCCTCGGTGATCGGTTCGAGCAGGTCGACGAAGACCTCGCCGGCCGGGGTGAGCCGGTAGTTCTTGTGTCCCGGCGGCCGGTCGATGATCCGGACGTGCTGGGTGAGCCAGAACGCCTCGTCGATCTCGCGCAGGACCTTGGAGACCGTACGCTCGTCCCGGCCGAAGACGTTTGCCACGTGCTTGAACGAACGCTCCTGGTGGTCGTCGGAACGCAGCGACCGGAGCATCTCGATCAGCTCGTAGCTCAGCTTCGCCAGGACCGGGTCGAGTTCGGACATCGTCAGCTCCGCTTTCGCGACGGGGTGGGTGCCGTGGTGTCCGGCGGCGACCGCGTTGTCGCCCCCGGACATCCGGCTGGACACGGCGTTCCTCGGCTACTGGCCGGGACGGCGGAAGTAGAAGTACGCGACCGCGGCGGCCGAGGCGCCGAGTCCGGCCACCACGGCAGCGACCAGTTGCTCGGCGAACCTGCCCGTCAGTCCCCCGACCACGACGAGCACCGAGACGATCCAGTATCCGAGATAGCAGACCAGGGCCAGCCGGTTGCGGGTCTGGACCGTGTCCGGGGTCCGACTGATCGCCAGGTCGTCCGGCAGGTTGGTGATCAGATAGGAGGGTCGACTCTCGACAGGATCCTGAGCCGGCTCCTCCCCTTCCGGGTTGGGTAGGTATTCGGCCACGGCGCGCTCCTCGATGGGGTTGCATGCCATGTTCCGTGATCCGGAAGAGGCTTACAATAGCGAGATAGTGCAGTCATGACGCTCAGTGCACATTCCTTGCGGTTACTCGACCGCAATACCTCGCACCTATACCGTCCAATGCGGTACATCTACTTGCCGAAGTAGTACCTATGCCGTAGCGTCCGAGCCATGAACCAAGCGGCGGAAGACACCCCCGGCAACGGCGCTGACCGCGCTCGTGCACGCCCCTCCACCGGCTCGTCGCGGCAGGTCAACCGGCCTGAGCGGAGCAAGATCAGCATCTCGCTGACCGGTAGTGCCGCCGCCAGCGTCGAGGAGATGGCCGACCAGCACCGGGTCTCGGACGGCGAGGTCGTCCGGCGCGCGGTCGCGGTCTTCAAGTTCCTCAACGACGAAATCTCCCGGGGGGCGGTGCTCAAGATCCAGACTCCGGACGGCCAGTCCGACCGGATCCAGATCCTCTACACCTGATCCGGGGCTTCCACACGGGAGGCCGGTCACATGATCACCCTTAGTACCACCCGAGAGGCGGGCTGGCAGCACGCCCTCGCCGAACTCCTCGACCGGGCCAACCACGAACGGCTGCCGTTGATCGCCTGGATCATCCGCAGCGCCGACGGCGTCCTGATCGGACGCTGCTGCGCCACCGACCCCGACCAGCGCCGCGCCGACTGGGAGACCTGGTGCCGCGCGCTCGGCGCGGTCGCCCAACCCCCGCAGCGGTACGGCGACTCGGTGCAGTTACGCGCCGCCGTACCCCGGGTCGGAGGTCTCAGCGGCATAGAAATTGTCATTTCGGCGGTCTGTCCGGATGCGAGCCCCGAGCGGGAATTCACCCTCGACTCGCCCTAGGCAATCCACCACCCACCGGACTGCCGGAGCCCCGCCGACACGTCGCCGCGTCCGGCGGGGCCCCGGGTCGCGCCGCTACGAACTCGTGATGGTCACGTTGTCGATCGCCGCCTCCACCAGGCTGGCCCCGGAGGTGTCGGCCGCCTGCACCAGCAGCCGGACCGACTGCCCGGCGTACCCCGACAGGTTGGCGGTGGCCACCGCCCAGCTTCCGTTGCGGTTGCTGGCCGCACCGGCCTGGTTTACCAGCTGGGTCGTCCCACCACTGTGCACCACGCTGACCCGCAGGTAGTCCGCGGACGAGGAGTTCGACCCGTGCGCCAGATACCAGGCCAGGGAGAGCGTCAACGTGCCGCTGCCGGGCAGCGTGATCGCCGGCGACTGTGCCGTGGTCACCCCGCCGTCGACGTCGTGGTCACCGGCCCCCGAGCCGGCCAGCCGGCCGGTGACCAGGTCGTTGCTGCCGGCGTACGGGGCGAGCTGCTTGGCCCCGCTGGAGGTGGTCGGCTGGGCGGTGCCCCGTTCCCACGCCCCCGAGGTGGCGGTGTCGGTACCGGCCGGGTTGACCGTCCAGCCGGTCGCCGTCTCGAAGGTGTCCGACCAGACCGTGGTGCCGCCGCCGGTGCCGCAGTACGTCGCCTCGAGCCCGGCCACCCGGTACGGGCAGTCGGCGTACTCGCTGAGGATCAGTACCGCCTCGCGGTTGCGGGAGGTCTGCGCCGGGATCACCTCGTCGGGCGGGTAGAAACCGCCGCCGCCGGACGAGCCCGGGTACATCTCGAAGGTGTACGCGAAGATGTTGTGGGTGCCCCACATCCAGTCGATGCTGTCCCCGTCGGTGATGTAGAGGTCGCTGGACTGTTCCGGGGTGTAGCCGTTGGTGGCCGCCATCTGCTGGCCGAGGGTGCGGAAGGTCCGCTCCTGGTCGGCGTTCAGCCCCGGCCCGGTGTTCGCGGTCGTGTAGCCGTACGGCCAGAGCACGAGTTGCGAGTAGGTGTGGAAGTCGATGTTCACCTTGATCTGCTGGGTGCCGCCGACGACCCGGCTGTTGACGAAGTCGCGCAGCCGGGAGGTCTCCGGCGCGGAGAACGCCGACGGGCCCCGGTAGGTCTCCGAGGAGGTCGAGCCGGAGGAGCCGCCGCAGCAGCCCCAGTTGTAGGCCCAGTTCCGGTTCAGGTCGGTGCCGACGTACGACGAGCCGCTGTTCGGCTGCCGGTTCTTCCGCCAGGACCGGTAGGAGCCGGTGGCGATGTCGTACTCGCTGCCGTCCGGGTTGACGGTCGGGACGATCCAGATCTCCCGGCTGTTGACGATGTTCGTGATCCGGGAGTCCGAGCCGTAGTTGTCGGTGAAGAGGTTGAGCAGGTAGATCGCCATCTCGACGGTCAGGTGCTCGCGGGCGTGTTGCTGCGAGTTGAACAGGATCTCCGGCTCGTTCTCGTCGGTGCCGACGTTGTCGGAGATCTTGATGACCGGCAGGTCGCGTCCCTCGTAGGAGGTGCCCATGCTGGACCGGCGGGCGATGCTCGGATGGTCGGCGACCACCTGGTTGATCACCGCGGTCAGCTCGGCGTAGTTGTGGTAGGCCGAGTCGGCCGGCGGGAAGTCGAGCACGCCGACGTCGCCGTCGTGCTGGTGCTGGCCCCGGTCCGGCGGTGCCGGTACGGCGGCCACCTGGAAGCCGAGCGCGGTGATCGCCTTGACCTCGGCCGGGGTCGCGGTGACGTAGAGCGCACCGTGCTCGACGTAGTCGATGCTGGTGCCGGTGGCGGCCACCGCGTTGCGGTCGGCCAGGGTCCGCGGACCGGTCACCCGGTACTCGGCGCTGGTGGCGGTCTCCGCCTCGGCCCGGTCCGGTTGGGCGCTGGCGGTGCCGGCCGTCGGGCCGACGGTGGCCACGACGAGTCCGAGCACGACGGTGCCGGCGAGGGCGCCGGCCCTGGCCCGGTGCCGGATCGACGGCCCGGACTTCCAGGTGCGGAAGGGCATGTAAACCTCCTGGGGGTAGGGAGGACTCCGCTGGGTAGTGCACACTGCACCATCCGTACCATGGTCATATCAATATTGATCACTGGACGTCCCATGCCAGATCGCCCCTCCTCTCGGCAAAGATTTTCTTGGCCTGAACATCTGGCGAAAATTCCTGACGGGCGGAATAGTGGCGGCAGGACCCCGACCTTCGTCCCCGCGGAGCATCGATGGCCAGTTCCCCCGCCCCGATCAGCCGACGCACCTTCACCCTCGCCGGCCTCTCCACGCTGGCCCTGCTCGGCACCGGCCTGCCGGCCCGAGCCGGCACGGCAGCCGGCCGCCCCCGCCCGGTACGGCACGACGAGCAGATCACCTGGCAGGAGTTCTCCGGTTACGCCGACTGGCGGCGCGGCGCCCACCAGGGCACCGTCGCGCTCCCCGGGCTGCGCGCCGGAATCACCATGCTGCGCCCGGCCGGCACCACCGAATACACCGACCCGCACACCGGCACCACCCGCGAATGGGCGTACGCCACCTGGACCTCCCCGGTCGTCCCGGTCGGGTTCGACGCCAGCGAACTCGTCGCCTCGTGGAACGCCGACACCCCGGCCGGCACCTGGATCCAGGTCGAACTCCAGGGCACCTACAACACCGGCGCGCTGACCCCGTGGTACGTCCTGGGCCGGTGGGCCGCCGGAGACCAGGACATCCGGCGGACCAGCGTGAACCGGCAGGGCGACCCGTACTCGACGATCTGGACCGACACGTTCTCCATCGACGACGTGGCGGCCGGAGTGCTGCTGCGGGCCTACCAGCTCCGGCTGACCCTCTACCGTGCGCCGGGAAGCCGCCGGGCACCCCGGGTCCGGCTGCTCGGCGCGATGAGTTCACTGGTGCCGGACCGGTTCACCGTGACGCCGAGTGCCGGCCGGATCGCCTGGGGCCGCGAACTGGCCGTGCCGCGCCACTCGCAGAACATCCACGCCGGCCACTACCCGGAGTACGACGGCGGCGGCCAGGCCTGGTGCTCGCCGACCTCCACCACGATGGTCCTGGAGTACTGGGGCAAGCGGCCCACCCTCCGGGAAACCTCCTGGGTCGACCCCAGCTATCCGGACCCGGCGGTGAACCACGCCGCCCGGATGACCTACGACTACGCGTACTCCGGCTGCGGCAACTGGCCGTTCAACACCGCGTACGCCGCCTCGTACGGGCTGGACGCCAAGGTGACCCGGCTGCACTCGCTGGACGAGCTGGAGCACTTCGTCGCCGCCGGCATGCCCGTGGTGACCAGTCAGTCCTTCCTGGCCGAGGAGCTGGAGGGAGCCAACTACGGCACCTCGGGGCACCTCTTCGTGGTGGTCGGCTTCACCGCCGACGGCGACGTGGTGGTGAACGACCCGGCCTCGTCGAGCAACGACGCGGTGCGCAACGTCTACCGGCGGGACCAGTTCGAGCAGATCTGGCTGCGGACCAAGCGGACCAACGCCAGCGGCGGGGTCTCCGGCGGGTCGGGCGGGATCGCGTACCTGGTCAAGCCGGCCTGGAAGCCCTGGCCGAGGCTGCCCGGCTCGACCAACTGGTAGCCGCACCACCTCCGACAGCCTCCCGCCCCGAGCCACCCTGGGGAGGATCACCGGCCCCGTACCCGGCCAGCGACGTCCGGGCACGGGGCCGGTGCCGTACCCGTCGGGCCTACACCTTGTCCGTCGGCTTCCCGGTGTCCGTCTGCTTGCCGCTGTCCGTCGGCTTTCCGGTGTCCGTCGGCTTTCCGGTGTCCGTCGACTTGCCGGTGTCCGTCGACTTGCCCGGCTTGGTCGGCTTGTCGTCGCCGGCCAGCGCGGCGCGCAGCCGCTCCTTCTCCGCCCTGCGCTTCTCGGCCGACCCGGCCAACTGCCGGGCCATCTCGTCCCGCCAGCCGCGCAGCAGGAAGAAGGCCAGCGCGGCGGAGAACGCCACCGCCAGCATGAGCTTGAGGAAGAGGTTCATCTCGACCGGCCAGAGCGCGAGGGCGACCGCCAGGAACAGCCCGATCCGGCCCAGCGTGTACTTCACCGCGGGACTCATCCGTACATCTCCGATCAGCTCGTCCGGCCGGCGAGCCAACGGACGCCGACAAACCAGACCAACGCGTACGCGATGGCGAAGACCGCCGCGCCCAGCCCGCCGGAGACCAGCGGCGGGGTCGACGCGGCCAGCCCGGCGGCGAGCAGTCCGGCGGCGATCCCGACGGCCGCGGCCACCAGCGCCGCCGCGACCCGGGCCGGACCGAACCGCCAGGCCCGGAACTCCTCGACGAAGATCCAGGCCGGCAGCACCAGCGCCAGCCACCCGCTGGCCCGACCGAACTCGCCCAACCCGAGCAGCGAGAAGCCGAAATCGAAGACGAGCAGGGCCAGCATCCCGACCACCACCCCGACCAGGGCGACGCCGAGCAGGTCGGCGAGCACCATGATCCGCCCCTGGTCGTCCCGACGGGGAAAGGGCGGCCGTTCGCTTCGCTCGCTCATGACCTGTCGAGGGTACGTGAGCGGTCCGCGAACCTCCTCGTCCGGCGGTCGGATCAGGCCCAGACCTGCTGCGGCTCGGAACGGCGCTCCGCCAGACTCGGCGGCGCGTCGTACTCGCGCAGCACCGCGTACCGGCTGTCCCGCTCGACCGGGCGGAAGTCGGCCTCCCAGACCAGCTGGAGCAGCTCGTCCCGGGAGAGCGGGTCGGCCGTGCCGGACCCGCCGGTGGCCCGCTGGTCCGCCGGGGCGGCGGTCAGGTCGTCCACCCCGAAGTTGAGTGCGAGCTGCGCGACGGACGGCCCCTGCGCCGCCCAGCAGCAGCGCAGGTGCGGCACGTTGTCGAAGAGCAGCCGGGACACCGCGAAGGTCTTCAGCGACTCCGCCGGGGACGCCGACCAGGCCGAGGAGGCTGCCTCGCCGGCTGATGAGGCCGCGTCCCCTGCGGAGGAGGCCGCTTCCCCGGCCGGCCGCCCCGCTCCGGACCCGTGCGCCGGCCCCGCCGGCTCGGGGAAGCGCAGCGGCAGGAAGCTGGTGAAGCCGCCGGTCTCGTCCTGCAACTCGCGCAGCCGCAGTACGTGGTCGACCCGGTGCCGGGGCTCCTCGCCGCGACCGAAGCGCATCGTCGCCGGGATGCCGAGCCCGCGGGCCTGGGCGAGCCGGTGGATCCGGGACCAGTCCGCCCACGAGCAGTCGTCGACGCCGAGCCGGCGGCGGGCCTCCGGGTCGAAGATCTCCGCCCCGCCACCGGTCAGCGACACCAGTCCGGCCGCGACGAGTTCGTCGAGCAGTTCTCCGGCCGGCAGCCCGGTGGTCTGCTCCAGCCGGCACAGTTCGGTGACTGCGAACCCGGTCAGCCGTACGCCGGGCAGCGCCGCCGCCAGCGCGCGCAGCAGCTCCGGGTAGTGCCGCCAGGGCAGCGCGGGATGCACCGGGGCGACCAGCTCCAACTCGGTGACGCCGTCGACGGCCAGGCCGGTGGCGCGACGCACGGCCTCGTCCCGTTCCCGCTCCCCGGTGGCGTCCTGATCCGGTCGGCTGGGCGCATCGGGGTCGGTCGGTCGCAGTTGCCGGTTCCCGACGAACAGCACCCGCTCGGCACCCGCCGACCCGGTACGCCGGTGGTGCGCCAGCCGGCCGAGCCAGACCAGGTCGTCGCTGGCGTACAGCGCCTCGCCGTCGGCACGGTCGAGCCGCACCCCGGCATAGACCTTCTCTTCCAGCTCACGCTTGCGTCCGGCGTCCATCGCAGCACGTCCCTCCAGGCACGATCGGCATGACGAGCCTACGTGGACCGCCTGTGCCACCGGCCGGAGCGGTCGGCCGCAGCGACGTGCTTCACCCGTTCCCAGCTACTCTTAACCGGCTTCTCAGCGTCTCGTTACCCGGCCACGGATCGACATCCCCGACGCATTGAGGTAAGACAAAGTGGGACGCGACACACCACCGATGGCGATACCACAGCCGCGCCGTGCGCTGCTGTGCAGGGACGGGAGCGGCATGGCCAGCAGCAGGCGCGGACGACCGGACCGGACCGTATACCCGTTTTCGCCGGTCCTACGCCCACTGCTCTGGTCGGCCCTGGTCGGCGCGATCGTCGCGGGTGCGATGGCCACCCCGGTCTACGCCGACCCGCCGCTGCCGAACACGGTTCCCGACGCCGGGGTACGCCCACAGCCGGTCGGGGCACCCCCCAACGTGCCCACCACCACCGGCGCGCCGACGACGTCCTACCCGCTGCCGCCGAGCGTGAACGGCCCGTTGGCGAGCCAGATCATGTCGCTCGAGGTCGAGGTGGCCCAACTCGGCGACCAACTGCTGCAACTGCGGCAGGAACGGGACACGGCCACCACCGAGCTGACCAGCGCCGACGGCGTACGCCAGCAGGCCCGGCTGGCGTTGGCCAACGCGCGTACGGCGGCCGACAACGCGGCGGCGGGCGCGCTGAAGGACGCGGCCGGGCTGCCACCCGGTGCGTTCGGTTCCGACCTGCACGGCCTGGACCTGCTCAGCCGGATCGAGCGCGGCGAGGAACGCACCGGCGACAGCGAACTGGCCGCCGGTGAGGTGGCCCGGGCACAGCAGGCCGAACAGCAGGCGGAGGCGGCGTACCAGGCGGCGTCCGCCAGCTACCAGCAGAAAATCGCCACCTTCACCGAGACGGAGACGCGGTACAAGACCCGCTCCGCCGCCCTGGTGAAGCTCAAGCGGGACAACGCCGAGCAGCTCAAGGCGATCGAGCGCGCCCGGGAGGCCGCCGAACAGCGCATCGGCGAGACGATCGGCAGCGACAGCGTCGCCGGGATGGTCGCGCACCCCAAGGCGCGCGCCGCCATGCGTTACGCACTCGCCCAGCGGGGCGACCCGTACCTGTGGGGTGCCGAGGGTCCGAACCGGTTCGACTGCTCGGGCCTGATGCTCGCCTCCTACCTGTCGGTGGGCAAGCGGATCCCCCGGGTCTCCCGCGACCAGTACAACGGGACCCGCAACCAGAGCGTGGCCCGGGAGGCGCTGCTCCCCGGCGACCTGGTCTTCTTCGCCTCGGGCAGCAGCTGGACCACCATCCACCACGTCGGCATGTACATCGGCGGCGGCAAGATGGTGCACGCGCCGACCACCGGCGACGTGGTCAAGGTCTCCACCGTCTGGTGGTCGCGCTTCTACGCCGCGACCAGGATCTTCCCGGCCGTGCCGGCCCCGAACGCGACCACGCCGCCACCCACCACCCGGCCGCCGACGACCCCGCCGCCGACCACCAAGCCGCCGACGACCCCGCCGCCGACCAGCAAGCCGCCGACGGCTCCGCCCACGACTCCGCCGGCAACACCGCCCACCACGCCGACCCCGCCGGCCACTCCGCCGGTGACACCGGCGCCCAACCCGGATCCGCCGGAGACCACTCGGCCGCAGTCACCACCGGTCACCACCTCGGCCGCCGAGCCGAGCGGCGGTACGCCCAGCGCCAGTCGGTCGACCCCGGCTGCGGACGGTAGCCCCAGCGGCGACTGACCGTACCGATCACCCGCCAACTGTCCGGGCGTGCTGAGATATGGCACGGTGAGGGTTGACGTACTTCCGACCCGGCGTACCGGCCCGGGTGTGGGCGCGGGAGGCAACAATGGACGAATCGCAGGTCAGACCGGCTGTCGGGGAGGCATCCCCGGACACTGACGGTCGGGCTGTGGCCTCCCGGTCCGATCGGGACGACACGGCGGGGGACGACGCGACGCCAAAGGACACGGCGGCCCGGAAGGACGCGACGCCGGACACGGCGGAGGCGGACACGGCCGGAGTCGACACGGCGGACGCGGACGAACTGTCGCCGTTGCCGCCGCCACCGCCGGTCGGCACCCCGCTGCCGGAATCCGCCGACGCCGAGGCACTCCCGGAGGCGTACCAGCCACCTCCCCCGCCCACGGCCGGAGCGCTCTGGGCGGACGTACCGGAGGATCCACCGGCCCAGGCGCCGGCAGTCCCGACCGATCCCGTCGGTCCCCCAGAGCCCTCCCCGGTCGCGGAGCCCAGCGATTCCGTTCCCGGGAGTGGCGAGCCGACGGCGGAGGTTACCGAACCGCGCCAGGAAGCCGCCGAGTCGGGACCGGGACCGGAGACCGCCGAGCCTGGTGGGGATGCCGAACCGGAGCCGGGCACGGAACCGTCCGACCACGCCGACGTCGACACCGAGCCGGACGCCGAGGCCGCCGTCAACGCCGAGTCGGACGCCGCCATCAACGTCGAGTCGGACGTCGACGCCGCGAGCGCCGGGTCAGAGGCTGGAGCCGACGCCACCGACGATGCCGTCGACGCCACCGAGGATGCCGACGCGCGGCCGGTCCGGGCCACGGCGAGCGTGCCGTCGGCGCAGCCGGAATCGGCCTCTCCATCGGATACCCCGGGCGAGGCGGCGGTGGCTTCGTCGGCGGACTCGCCGTTACGGGGCCGCGCGGTGAGTACGGCGGCCACCACCCCCACCGCGGCGGAAATCGCCGCTATGCCCGCCGCCTCCTCGGGCAGCCGTACCTATCGGGCCGGTGAACTGACCGCGCCCGCCACCTCACCGGCTTCCGGGTCCCCCGCTGCGGCTCCCTCGGCATCTCCCGGCACAGCCTCCACGGCATCTCCCGGCACAGCCTCCACGGCATCTCCCGGCACAGCCACGTCGGCACCGGACACCGCAGCCGCCGCCTCGGCACCGCCGGTGGTGCGGCCGGCACCGCCGGGAACTCCGGTACCGCCGCTGCAACGGCGGCGTCCGAAGACTCCGGCAGTCGACTCGCCGTGGTCGGCGTTCGCCAACGCCGTCAAGTCCCCGTCCGGTCCGTCGAGTGGATCAGCCGAGGTGGTGCCGCCTGGCGCGGCATCCCACTCACCCGCCGGCTCGGCAACCGTGCCGCCGGCCGCCACCGGAGGGTCCGGGGCGGATCCGGCCGCGTCGGCAGGTCAGCCTCGGGAGCGACCCGAGGCCGTGCAATTCACGACTCTGCCCGGTGCCGGGCAACCAACCCCGCCGGCCGCCCCCGGGCAGTCGTCCGAGGACGCCGGCGGCCGTGCCGGCGGTACGCCGTCGTACACGGTGCCGCCGCAGCGTCGCGCTCCGCGTGGCAGTGCCGGGGCAACCCGGGCCAGTGCGGCGGTGCCGGGCCTGTCTCCGGTACTGCCGGCCGAGGTCGCCGCCGCGGCCTCGGTACCGGGGGTGGCGAAGGTCTACCGCAGCACCGAGCCGGATCCGGCCAGCCCGCCTGCACCGGCAGGTCCCCCGGAGCCGGCCGGACCGCCCGAGCCGGCGCAACCGCCGACACCACCGGCACCCGAGCCGCCGGAGCCGGGCCCCACGCCCACGCCGTTCCCCACACCCGCGCCGCCCGGACCGGAACCGGTCCCGCCGGTCCCCTCGCCGTACCCGCCGACGCCTCCCCGGCCCGCCCCGGCCCCCGGCCCGAGCCCCGTACCACCCGGCCCGAGCCCAATGCCACCGGGTCCGACGCCGTACCCGCCGATCCCACCCGGGCCGGTGGGACCGGTGCCGTACCCGACCACGTCGGCGGCGGCTTCGGTGGGGTACCCGGCGACGCCGGTTTCCGGCGGACCGGGCTCCCGACCGGCGGCCTCCGAGCCACCGCCTCCGCTGGTGGTGCCGGCGCCCGCCCTGCCGAGCTGGCCTCCACCGACCAACCCGATGTCGTCGGCCAACGCCGTCGGCGGCGGCGGTACGCCGGGCTACTCGCTGCCCACCGCCGACCCCGGCCCGGCCGTCGCCGCCGACCCGGCCGGGCGGATCCCGACCGGTAGCCGCCCGCCGGGCACCGGCCCGACCTCGTCGAACGTCCCGGGCATCGGCCTGACCGGGCCGAACCTGCCGGGCATCGGGCCAGCCTCGCCGAACCTGCCGGGCGTCGGGCCGACCGCGCCGCACTCCCCGGGCTACCGGGACTGGGCCCGGGACCAACGGGTGGAGACCGGCGGCGCCGCAACGGACCAGCGGGGCACCGTGTACGGCGGTCCCGAGGGCCACGTCACCGTCTCGATGCCCGTGAACGCGGTGGAGAACTCGGGCTCGCTGACCGGGCACATCCTGGCCCAGGGCTGGACGGACACCCCCGCGCAGAAGACGGACAACGCCAAGGTGGTGCTGGTACTGCTGGTCGGGCTCGGCATCCTGGTCGCCATCGGACTGCTGGTGGTGCTCATGCTCGGGGACGCGTTCAACAATCTCTTCGACGGACTGTTGAGCGGCTGACGGCTCCGGCTGGCGGGCCCGCCGGGCAGGTGAGCCGAGGGGACCGGCCGCAATCGTGAGTGGTGAGCCTGCCCACTGGCAAGCGCGCCGAGGTGACGGTGTCGTCCGGTCCCCGTACACTTGGTTGGATTGTTGACCTGGCGCGTGCCACGCGCCTCTGGGCGATCTTGCGGGCGATTCAGCAGCGACCTCAGTCGCGGCGGGCCATCGCGAAGATGCGCCCCGCTTGAGAGGTATCCTTGACAACCTTTGCTGATTCCAGCATGTTTCCGTCCGTGTTCGACGCACAATCTGTTCCCGCCGGAGCCTCCGGGCCCGAGCCCGACGGGCGAGCCGTCCCGGTCGTGCCCGCCGGGGACACCCCCGTTCCCGCGCCGACCAACTCGACGCCGCCGGTGACTGGCACGCCGGCCGACGAGGCACCGGCCGACTCGGCACTGGCTGAGTCGGCAGCGGCCGATGTGGTGGGGCCAGCCGATGTGGTGGGGCCAGCCGATGTGGTCGTGCCAGCCGATTTCGGCGCCCTCGGACTGCCCCGGCAGCTCGTGCGGGCGCTGAGCCGGGAGGGCATCGACACCCCGTTCGAGATCCAGCGGGCCACCGTCCCGGACGCGCTCGCCGGACGGGACGTACTCGGCCGGGGGCAGACCGGCTCCGGCAAGACACTGGCGTTCGGGCTGCCCGTACTGGCCCGGATGGCGGCCGGTCCGAAAGCCCGGGCACACCACCCCAGGGCACTGATCCTGGTGCCGACCCGGGAACTCGCGATGCAGGTGAACGACGCGCTGATGCCGCTCGGCCGGGCCGTCGGAGTGTTCCTCAAGACCGCCGTCGGCGGCGTGCCGTACGACCGTCAGATCGACTCGCTGCGTCGTGGTGTGGAGATCGTGGTGGCCACTCCGGGGCGGCTGGCCGACCTGATCGAGCGGGGTGTCTGCCGCCTCGACGACATCGAGGTCACCGTACTCGACGAGGCCGACCAGATGGCCGACATGGGTTTCCTGCCGGACGTCACCGAACTGCTCGCCAAGACCCCGGCGGATGCGCAGCGGCTGCTCTTCTCCGCCACCCTGGACAACGACGTCGACGCGCTCGTCAGGCGTTTCATGACCGATCCGGTCACCCATTCGACGGCACCGCCGACCGCCGCGGTCTCCACGATGGACCATCACATGCTGCTGATCCCGCCGCACGACAAGTTCGCGGTGGCGGCCTCGATCGCGGCCAGGCAGGGCCGGACCATGATGTTCGCCCGGACCCAGATGGGCGTCGACCGGCTGGTCGAGCAGCTGGCCTCGGTCGGCGTCCGGGCCGGCGCGCTGCACGGCGGCAAGACGCAGCGGGTACGTACCCGCACCCTTGCCGAGTTCAAGGAGGGTCGGACGAACGTGCTGGTCGCCACCGACGTGGCGGCCCGGGGCATCCACGTCGACGGAGTCTCCCTGGTGGTGCACGTGGATCCGCCGAAGGACCCGAAGGACTACCTGCACCGGGCCGGCCGGACGGCGCGGGCCGGTGAGTCGGGTGCGGTCGCCACCCTGGTACTGCCGAAGCAGCGCCGTTCCACCCTGGCCATGTTGCAGAAGGCCGGTGTCGAGCCGGCGCAGACCCGGGTACGCTCCGGCGACGCCGCGCTGGCCGAGGTGACGGGTGCCCGGGAGCCGAGTGGCGTACCTGTGGTCGAGGAGCCTCCGGCACCCCGCCGGACCGCCAGTACCCGCCCGGACCGGCCGCGTTCCGACCGCCGCCAGGGTGGCCGCTTCGACGGCGAGCGCCGTTACGGCGACCGCGACCGCGCCCAGGGCGAGCGCCGCTACGGTGACCGCGCCCCGGGCGAGGGCCGCTACGGCGACCGCCGGTTCGGTGACGGCGGCGGTACGCCCCAGCGTGGCCGTGCCGACCGGGGCGGCGAGTGGCGTTCCGGCGGGCGGCACGGGGGTTTCCGGCACGAGGCCCGGTCCCCCGGCGACCGGCCGGTCTGGGACCGTTCCCGGGACGAGCGTCCGCGCGACGACCGGACCGGCGGGGACCGGCCGGACGACCGGCGGGGCCGCCGTGACCACCGGTTCGACGGGCGGCGCCCGACACCGATCCACTGACCGCTGACCTCCTGCCGACCCCGCTGACCCGGGCCGCCCGATCGGGCGGCCCGGGTCAGCGTCGCGGTCGGGTGTTCCGGTGTCGGCGTCGCGGTTGCGCGTTCCGGCGCTGCTGTCGGACGGCGGCGGTAACGTCCATGGACATGTCGAGCATGCCGAAGACGCTGTTCTGGAGCCGCACCGACGTGCCCGGTGCCGATCACGCGTTCGCCGCCGAACGCCGTGGGCTGGCCGCCCGGGGCACCGCGCTCGCCGTCGACCCGATCGCCTTCACCTGCCGCTACGAGGTGCACACCGACGAGCGCTGGGCGGCGGAGCGGCTGGAGGTGAGCTGCGAGGGAGCCGGCTGGCTGCGCACGCTGCGGCTGGAGCGGGCCGCCGGCCGCTGGCGGGCGAGCACCGCCGAGCAGGGTGACCTGGACGCGGCGCTGATCGCCGCCGGTCGGCCGGGTGCCGGGCTGCCCGGCACCGAGGAGCCGGAGCGGCTGGCCCAGGCGGTCGACGTCGACCTGGGCGGCTCGCCGCTGTTCAACACCCTTCCGGTACGCCGCCTCGGGCTGCGCGACGCCGCCCCGGGTACGTCGCACCGGATCGTCGCGGTCTGGGTGCTGGTGCCCAGCCTCCAGGTGCTGCCGATCGAGCAGACCTACACCGTGCTGGAGGGCGGGGGCGTGCGCTTCGCCAGCGAGGGGTTCAGTGCGGACCTGACTCTCGACGCCGACGGCTACGTCCTGCACTATCCGGGACTGGCCGACCGGCGCTGACCCACGTCGACCGACCCTCGCCAGCGCCCAGCACCTACCCGCGTTGGCGCTCAGCCGGGCCACTCGCCGCTGACGAGGAAACGCTCGACCGTGGACCGGTACGGCGCCAGGTCGAGGCCCCGGCCGGCCACCCACTCGTCGGAATAGTAGGTGTCGGTGTAGCGCTCGCCGCCGTCGCAGAGCAGCGTCACCACGGACCCGGTCCGCCCGGCCGCCCGCATCTGCGCGATCAGGCCGAACGCGCCCCACAGGTTGGTGCCGGTGGACCCGCCGACCCGCCGGCCGAGCACCTTCGACGTGACGCGCATGGCGGCCAGCGAGGCCGCGTCCGGCACCCGGATCATCCGGTCGACGACGCTCGGCTGGAAGGACGCCTCGACCCGGGGCCGGCCGATCCCCTCGATCCGGGATCCGGCGTCGACGGTGCGGGACCAGTCGGCCGAGGTCCACGCGGAATAGAACGCCGAGTTCTCCGGGTCGACCACGCAGAGCCGGCTGGCCAGTCGCCGGTAGCGGAGGTACCGGCCGATGGTCGCGCTGGTGCCGCCGGTGCCGGCCCCGACGACGATCCAGTCCGGAACGGGGTGCCGTTCCAGGGCCAGCTGAGCGTAGATCGACTCGGCGATGTTGTTGTTGCCACGCCAGTCGGTGGCGCGTTCGGCGTACGTGAACTGGTCCATGAAGTGCCCGCCCAGGTCCTCGGCGAGCCAGCGGGCCTCGACCACGACGGCGGCCGGATCGTCGACCAGATGGCACTTTCCGCCCTGGAACTCGATGAGTGCGATCTTCTCCGGCGAGGTGGCGGCCGGCATCACGGCGATGAACTCCACCCCGAGCATCCGGGCGAAATACGCTTCGGAGACCGCGGTCGAGCCCGACGAGGCCTCCACAATGGTGGTACGCGGTCCGATCCAGCCGTTGCAGAGTCCGTAGAGGAACAGCGAGCGGGCCAGCCGGTGCTTCAACGACCCGGTCGGGTGCACCGACTCGTCCTTCAGATAGAGGTCGATCCCCCACTCACGGGGCAGCGGGAAGCAGAGCAGATGGGTGTCGGCGGATCGGTTCGCGTCCGCCTCCACCGCCGCGATCGCCTCGGTCACCCAGGCGCGTTCGGCGTCGTCGCACCGGTCGAGTTGTTCCATGACCAGGAACGTAGCAAGCCGGCTCGGCGACCGGCCCGGTCAGGACGACCGGCCCGGTTCCGACGGGCGCAGCGGCTGGGGACGGTTCTCCCATTTCGTCGACAGTGCGACGCCTGTCCGGGTCGAGGCGACTCCGGCCGTCCGGTTCAGCCGCAGGATGAGCTGCTCCAACTCGGCAATTGTGCCGACTCGTGCCTTGAGCAGGAACGATTCCACCCCGGCCATGAAGTAACAGGATTCGATTTCCGGCATGCCCCGGAACGCCTCCAGTACGTCGTCGGTGTCGCCGCCGGAGTCCTGCACGATGCCGATCAGCGCCGTCACCCCGAGCCCGACCGCCTCCGGCTCGACGTCCGCCCGATAACCTCGGATGACGCCACCGGACTCCAGCTTGCCCACCCGCTCGTGCACCGCCGGCGCGGAGAGGCCGACCTGCCGGGCCAGTTCGGCGTAGGAAAGGCGGGCGTTGCCGCGCAGCAGCTCCACGAGGCTCAGGTCGATGGCGTCCACGTTCGCAGACCCTAGTCGCCGGCGGCGGATCGGCCGCCGATCGGGCCGGCCATCGGGGCTCCCGGGGTAGCTGGCATTGTTACCGACAAAGTCCCTAAATGCCGTAAATCGTTCGGGCTAACCTCACACACGGTACGTTTTCGCGTTTGCCGGACACGACACTCCGGCGGTGTTGTAATTGCCGTACGTCCCTTAAACGAAGGCTCTGGCAAGCATGTGTTCTGGGGGCGGTCCTACCAGTCCGGGGGCTTCGTAGACGCGAGGAGGGGGCTGTGGACACTGGAGATCGTCTGCTGACGCCGGGCGAGGTGGCAGCGCTCTTCCGCGTCGATCCGAAGACCGTCACACGCTGGGCCGCGGCCGGGCGTATCGGCAGCATCCGAACACCGGGCGGACATCGCCGCTTCCGCGAGTCGGAGGTGCGCGCGCTGCTCGAGGGTGAGGGCATGCTCGACGAGGTGGACGAGGGCGCGAACCGTCCGCGCAACGCCGGACCCGCCGCCCCGAGTGGCCCCGGTCCGGCCGGCGCCGGCAACGTCGGCCTGCACTGACCGAGCACCGATCCGGGACGGGCCCCGGCGGAACTCCCGCCGCCCCCGGGGCAACCGGTGCTCAGGTCCGGTGGGCCCCGAGCTCGCCGGACCAGCGCCGGAACAGGGAATGCGGCACGTCCAGCGCGTCGAGCACCTTTCCGGCCACGAAGTCGACGAGTTGCGGAGCGGAGGCGGCGGCCCCGGCACCGTAGAAGCCGGGGCTCGCCGGCAACACCACCGCGCCGGCATCGTGCAGGGTGATCAGGTGTTCCAGGTGGCTGCGGGTGACCGGAGTCTCCCGGGGCACCACCACCACCGGCCGGCGCTCCTTGAGGTTCACCTCGGCGGCCCGTTGCAGCAGGTCCTTGGAGAGGCCGATCGCGATGCCGGCGCACGCCGCCGTACTCGCCGGCACCACCACCATCCCGCTGGTCGGGTACGACCCGCTGCTCGGCCCGGCCGCGAGATCACCTGCCGGCCAGTACGCGAGGTCGGCGCCGGTCAGGTCCCGCCCCAGCCAGGCGGCGAGGTCGTCCTTCCAGTGCGCGTCCCGGAACGGGCGGCCGGTCTCGTCCAGGATCGTCAGCCGGGCCGCCCGGGACACGACCAGGTCCACCGCCTCACCGGCGTCCAGCAGCCCGCCGAGCACGGCGGCCGGATACGGCGTACCCGATGCTCCGGAGACGCCGACCACCCACGGCCTTCTCATGCCCACCAGCCTGCCGCAAGCGTCGGAGTCGGCGCCGACCGACCCCGGCCGCGACCTGCGAGACGGGTTCGCAGGGCTTGCGGATCATCACCTGCTGCGAAATAGGACGTACCCGACGGTGATCACAGGAAGGTCGAAAACTGCAATGCTGCTCACGTCTGTCTGCCCGAGCGGCACGGATCGGAGGAGGCCGGGCATGTACGGGATCAGCTCGTGGGCGACCGAGCTGAGGTGTCCGATACCGGCGCGCCTCTGCCCGCACTCCGACGCCGTGCAGGACTGGCTGGTCGACTGGGCCGACCGACTGATCGGCCCGCTCGACGCGGCGGCCCGGGAGCGGCTCGCCCGCAGCGGTGTCGCCCGGTACGCCGGCCGGCTCTATCCGGACGCCAGCGAGGCCGACCTGCGGGTGATCGCCGCGCTCTTCACCTGGTTCTTCCTGCTCGACGACGCCTGCGACGCGGCCCGGCGCCCCCGCCCGGCCGAGGTGTCCGCGCTCTGCGACGGGGTGCTGCGACTGCTCCGGTCCGCACCAGCCGGCACCTCGGCCCGCCCGCCAGCCGGCCTTTCGGCCCGCCCGCCAGCCGGCCTTTCGGCCCGCCCGCCAGCCGCCGCTCCGGCGTCCCGGACCGGACCGGCCGGAACAGCGCACTCCCGGACCGGTAACCCTGGCGCGGCCCAGCCCCGGCAGGCCGGAGTCACCGGGACGGCGCAGCGGCAACCCGGTCAGCCGCAGGCCGGTCACCAGCAGGCCGGCCAGCCGCAGGCCGGTCAGCAGCAGGCCGGCCAGCCACAACCCGGCCAGCCGCAACCCGGCCAGCCGCAGCCGCCCGGCGCCGCGGGTGCCCGGACCCCGAACCAGCCGGCGGCCCGGCTCACCGTCCCGCAGCAGAGCCGGGCGGCGAACCGGCCGAGGCCGGAGGCGTTCGACGGGCCGCTGCGGCGGATGCTGGCCGACGCCTGGCGGACCCCGTACCAGCGGATGCCGGCGGCCTGGCGGGACCGCTTCGTCGACGCGGTCGCCCACCATCTGACCGGAGTGGTCACCGAGGCGACCAACAAGGCGAGCGGCCGGCTGCCCGGCGTCGACGAGTACATCCCGCTGCGCCGGGCGACCTCCGCCGCGTACGTCTCGTACACCCTGATCGAGTTCGCCACCGGTCGCCCGGTGCCGGACGCGATCTACCACCACCCGGCGGTACGCCAGGTCGCCGACACCGCCAACGACCTCCTCTCCTGGTTCAACGACCTGCTGTCCCTGGAGCGGGACGCCGCCACCTCCGGCGGGCACAACCTGGTGCTGGCGGTGGCCCGGGAGGAGCGGATTCCGGTGCAGGCGGCCATCGAGGCGGTGGTCCGGCGCTGGCAGCGCGACATGCGGCGGTTCGTCGACCTGCGGGACGCCGTACCGTCGTTCGGGCCGGCGCTGGACGGGCCGCTGCGGCAGTACCTGGACGGGCTCGGCAACTCGGTGCGCGGCACCATGGACTGGTCCATGGAGAGCGCCCGTTACCGGGACGCGCTGGCCGTCACCCGCCCGCCGGGGGCCGCCGGACCGGCCGACCGGCCGGACCGGTGAAGCCGCCGCCGGCCTGACTTACGGAACACGCCTCAGGCCGAGAGGTGCAGCCGGACCACCAGGTCGAGCAGGGCGAAGACGAAGAGGGCGATCCCGACGAAGCCGTTGGCGGTGAAGAAGGCCCGGTTGACCCGGGACAGGTCGGTCGGGGTGACCACCACGTGCTGGTAGCCGAAGGCGGCGGCGGTCAACGCCAGTCCGACCCACCAGGGCCAGCCCAGCCCGACCAGTTCGCCGTACCAGAGGAAGAGGCCGAAGGTGACAACGTGGGCCACGGTCGAGGCGTGCAGGGCGAACCGGCGGCCGTAGCGGGCCGGGACGCTGCGTACCCCGATCTGGCGATCCACCTCGCTGTCCTGGCAGGCGTAGATCAGGTCGAAGCCGCCGATCCAGAGCCCGACCGCCGCGCCGAGCAGCCAGGCCGGGCCGGAACCGGCGAGCGTGCCGGTGACCGCCAGCCAGGCGCCGACCGGGCCGACCGCCTGGGCGATCGCCAGGATCGCGTGCGGCCAGTCGGTGAACCGCTTGCCGTAGGGGTAGACGACCAGCGGGATCGCGGCGAGCGGCGCCAACGCCAGGCAGAGCGGGTTGAGTGCCGCCGCGGCGCCGAGGAAGACCACCAGCGCGACGACCGCGCCGGTCCAGGCCGTCCGGACGCTCACCGCCCCGGTCACCAGTTCCCGCCCGGCGGTACGCGGATTGCGCGCGTCGATGCGCCGGTCGATGATCCGGTTCGCCGCCATGGCGAACGTCCGCGCCCCGACCATCGCGATGGTGATCAGCAGCAGGTCGAGCCAGCGCACCTGCCCGCCGTGCCGCTGCATCGCCGTCAGCGCCGACAGATAGGCGAACGGCAGCGCGAAGACCGAGTGTTCGATCGCGACCAGCCGGAGGAACGACTTGACCCGCCCCGGCGACTCCGCCACCGCCGTCATCTGCGTGGCCCTCCGTTCGCGACCGCGGGGCTCGCAAGCTCACTCCGCGCGCTCACGAGATCCCGTACTCCTTCCAGCGCTTGTCCACCAGGGACCGGATCTCCGGCGACATGGTCATCTCCTCCGGCCAGCCCCGGGTGTAGCCCTCGGACGGCAGCTTGCGGGTGGCGTCCACTCCGGCCTTGCCGCCCCAGAACTGCTGGTACGACGAGTGGTCCAGGTGGTCCACCGGCCCCTCGGTGAGCAGCAGGTCCCGGGCGTAGTCGACGTTGCCGAAGGCCCGCCAGGCCACCTCGGCGTAGTCGTGCACGTCGCAGTCGGAGTCCACGATCACGATCAGCTTGGTCAGCGACATCAGGTGGGCGCCCCAGATCGCGTTCATCACCTTCTGGGCGTGCTTCGGATAGCGCTTCCGGATCGAGATGATCGCGCAGTTGTGGAAGACCCCGGCGGCCGGCAGGTCGTAGTCGACGATGTCCGGGATCAGCAGCTTGAGCAGCGGCTGGAAGATCCGCTCGGTGGCCTTGCCGAGCCCGTGGTCCTCCTGCGGCGGCTTGGAGGTGATGATCGAGTGGTAGACCGGCTCCCGCTGGGTGGTCATCGCCTCGACGTGCAGCACCGGGAAGGGCTCGACCGGAGTGTAGAAACCGGTGTGGTCGCCGAACGGGCCCTCCGGCAGCCGCTCGCCGGGCTCGATGTAGCCCTCCAGGACGATCTGGGCGTGCGCCGGCACCTGGAGCGGCACGGTCAGGCAGTCGACCATCTCGACCCGCTCGCCACGCAGGAAGCCGGCGAAGAGATATTCGTCGATGTCGCCGGGGAGCGGGGCCGAGGCGGCGTAGCTGACCACCGGGTCGCAGCCGATCGCGATCGCCACCGGCAGCCGCTGGCCGAGGCGCTCGGCGACGGCGTGGTGCGCGGTGGAGTCCTTGTGGATCTGCCAGTGCATGCCGAGGGTGTTGGCCGAGTGCTGCTGCAACCGGTAGAGCCCGAGGTTGCGCTTGCCGGTCTCCGGGTGCTTGGTGTGGGTCAGCCCGTAGTTGTGGAAGATCCCGCCGTCGCCGGGCCAGACCTGGAGGCCGGGCAGCCGGTTCAGGTCGACGTCGGCACCCCGGTAGACCACCTGCTGGCAGGGGGCGGTCCGGACCTTCTTCGGGGGTACGGACTTGAGCTGCATCACCTTGCCGAGGCCCTCGCGGATGCCGGACCAGCCGACCGGCAGCTCCGGCTTGACCAGTGCGCCGATCCGCTCGCCGATCTCGTCCAGCCGGTCGACGCCGAGCGCCGTCGCCATCCGCCGCTCGGTGCCGAAGAGGTTGATCGCAACCGGCATCTCGCCCCGGGTCGGGCGCTCGAAGAGCAGGGCCGGCCCGTCCGCCCGGACCGTACGGGTGACCACCTCGCTGATCTCCAGCGTCGGGTCGACCGGCACCGAAACCCGGCGCAACTCGCCGGCGCCCTCCAGCGCGGTGAGGAACTCCCGGAGGTCGGTGTACGGGAAGCCACGAGCCGCCATGGTCGCTAGTCTGTCGCACCGCCGATCGGACCGGCACGGCCGGGTCCCCCGCCGTGACCCGGCTCCCGCCGATCCGTTCCGGCGTCGTCGCCGCGCCGACGACCCGCAGCCCGCCGACGGGTGCGTCAGAGCAGGCCGATGCCGGCGGCACTCCACCAGCCCCGCCCGCGACCGGCGGCCAGGGTGTTCCGGGTGACCACCGCGAAGTCCGGGCCGGGCACCACGATCAGCACCACCGCGAAGACCAGGAAGCTGCCGTACGTCGCCCAGGACATGAGCCCCAGCCTACGACCGCGCCCCGACAGGCCCACGGCAGGCGGATACGCCCAGTCCACCGCCACACCGGCCCGGTCGCGGGAAACTTTTCGAGAAAGTTCCGGCGCAGCTGTCGAATCCGGCGTCGTCCGTTCGAGGCAGGGGTAGCGGCCGGTCCGGGCGACGAACCGGACCGGTGGAGACCGGAGGAGGACGACGATGACGAGGACGACGTACCGACAGGTTGCCGCCACCCGGGCGGCCGGGCCGCCGACCCACCCACCGGGCGGCGCCACCCGGACCCTGCTGGCCTGCGGCGTGCTCGCCGGGCCGAGCTACGTCCTGGTCTCGCTGGCCCAGGCGCTCACCCGGGACGGCTTCGACCTGACCCGGCACGCCTGGAGCCTGCTGGCCAACGGCGGGCTCGGCTGGATCCAGATCACCAACCTGGTACTGACCGGCGTGCTCACCTGCGCACTCGCGGTCGGCCTGCGCCGTGGCCCCGCCCCGGGACTGGGGGCGACCTGGGCACCCCGGCTGATCGGCGCGTACGGCCTCAGCCTGGTCGCCGCCGGCGCGTTCCGGGCGGACCCGGCCCTGGGCTTCCCGGTCGGCACCCCACCGACCGGTACGGCGGTGACCTGGCACGGCACACTGCACTTCGTGGCCGGTGCCGTCGGCTTCGCCTGCCTGGTGGCGGCCTGCCTGGTCCTCGGCCGCCAGTTCGCGGTCGAGGGGTCGCGGGGCTGGGCGGCCTTCTCCCGGTCCACCGGCGTGCTGTTCCTCGCCGGTTTCGTGGCGATGGCCGCCGGTGCCGGAGCCGCCTGGTCCAACCTCGCCTTCACCGGGGCGATCGTGCTGGCCTGGGCCTGGATCTCGGCGCTCGCCCTCCACCTGCGCCGCCGGGCCGCCCTCGCTGACACCGCCGCCCCCGCCGGCACCGACGGTTGAGTTGGTTCGGCAGCCCGACGACACACACCTCGGACCACAGAGCCATCCGGACAACCCAACGAAGGAGAACCGAAGATGCGCTATCTGGCACTGTTGCGGGCCACCCGGACCACGACCCCGCCGCCGCCCGGCCTGATGGAAGCGATCATGCAGCTCGGCGAGGATGCGACCGCGGCCGGCGCCCTGCTCGACCAGGGCGGCCTCGCCCCGAGCGCGGAAGGGGCCCGGTTGCAGGTCTCCACCGGCAGGCTGAGCCTGACCGACGGGCCGTTCGCCGAGGCGAAGGAGACGCTCAGCTACGCGCTCTACGAGGTGCGTTCGAAGGAGGAGGCCGTCGAGTGGGTCTCCCGGTTCCTCAACCTGCACCGCGACAGATGGCCGGGCTGGGAGGGCGAGGCAGAGGTCCTCCGGGTCTTCGGCCCCGAGGACTTCACCCCACCCGCCTGACCCACCAACTCACCCCGCCCCCGCCCCGCGCCCGCGCCCGCGCCAGTCAGATCTTGACGACTTGTTGTCGTTGCCGCGACAACAAGTCGTCAAGATCTACCAGCGGCGGCGCCGCCGCGTGGTTGGATCGGGGAACATGGGGGTGGCGGAGCCGGGGCGGGTCGGCCGGGAGGCTGTCGAGGCGGTGTGGCGGATCGAGTCCGCCCGGATCGTCGCCGCGCTCGCCCGGCTGGTCCAGGACGTCGGGCTGGCCGAGGAACTCGCCCAGGACGCGCTGGTCCTCGCCCTGGAGCAGTGGCCCCGCTCGGGCGTACCGGCGAATCCGGGTGGCTGGCTGATGTCGACCGCCCGGCACCGGGCGGTCGACCTGATCCGGCGGCGCAGCGTCTACCAGCGCAAGCTGCGCGAGCTGGGGCGGGAGGTGGAGAGCCGGCCGGACCCGACCGAGGCGGAGCTGGCCGCCGCGCTGGACTCGGAACGGATCGACGACGACCTGCTCCGGTTGATCTTCACGGCCTGCCATCCGGTGCTGCCCACCGAGGGGCGGGTGGCGTTGACGCTGCGTCTGCTCGGCGGGCTGCGTACCGACGAGATCGCCCGGGCGTTCCTGGTGCCGGAACCGACGGTCGGGCAGCGGATCACCCGGGCGAAACGTACCCTCGCCGCGAAGCGCGTACCGTTCGAACTGCCGCCCCGGGCCGAACTGGCCGACCGGCTCGGCTCGGTGCTGGAGGTGGTCTACCTCGTCTTCAACGAGGGCTACTCGGCGACCGCCGGAGACGACTGGACCCGGCCGGCGCTCTGCGCGGAGGCGCTCCGGCTCGGCCGGATCCTGGCCGGGCTGATGCCGGAGCAGGCCGAGGTGCACGGCCTGCTCGCCCTGCTGGAGTTGCAGGCGTCCCGGATCCCGGCCCGGTCCGGCCCGGACGGCGAACCGATCCTGCTGCCCGACCAGGACCGCAGGCGCTGGGACCGGCTGCTGGTCCGGCGCGGCCTCGCCGCCCTGGACCGGGCCGAGTCGCTGGGCATCGGCCCGTACACCATCCAGGCCGCGATCGCGGCCTGCCACGCGCGGGCCCGGACCGCCGCCGAGACCGACTGGGTACGCATCGCCGCGCTCTACCGGGTACTCGTGCACGTCTCGCCGTCGCCGGTCGTCGAACTGAACCGGGCGGTCGCGGTCGGGCACGCCAGCGGCCCGGCCGACGGGCTGTCCATCGTCGACACCCTGCTCGCCGAGCCCGCCCTGGCCGGCTATCCGCAGCTACCCGCCGTCCGGGGCGACCTGCTGGCCCGGCTGGGCCGACACGACGAGGCCCGACGCGAGTTCACCCGGGCCGCCGAACTGACCCGCAACGCCCGGGAACGGAGCCTCTTCCTCGACCGCGCAGCCGAGGCGGCTGGCCGACCCGGCGACGCGACCGGCGCGACCGGCGGTCACGTCCCGATGTAGAGCCGGGTCAGATCGACAGGTACGACGTCCGGACGCCCGGCCGCCGTCGCCGCCAGCTGGTCGGTGAAGCCCTCGGCGCTGGCGAGCAGCAACCGGACGGCGGAACTGTACTTCTCACTCGTGGGCGATCAGTCGAGACCGCCGTACGAGTGCAGGCCCTCGAAGAAGATGTTCACGCCGTACAGGTTCATCTGCATGGTCAGGAAGCCGAGTACGGCGATCCAGGTCGCCACCGGACGCTTCACGCTCGGCGTCGCACGGGCGTGCAGGTAACCGGCGTAGACGACCCAGGAGATGAAGGCCCAGATCTCCTTCGGGTCCCAGCCCCAGTACCGCCCCCAGGCCGCCTCGGCCCAGACCGCGCCGGCCATCACCGCGAAGGTGAAGATCGGGAAGGCGAACGCGTGCAGCCGGAAGGTCAGCCGCTCCAGCGTGTCGGCGGCCGGCACCCGCGCCCCCAGGCTGTACGGGAAACTCCGCCGGCCCTGGTCGTAGCCGTGCCGGATCAGGTACATCACCGCGGGTACCGCGCCGAGCAGCAGGATGCCGGAGGAGGCCGCGATGGTCGCCACGTGCACCACGAACCAGTACGAGTCGAGCGCCGGCACCAGCGGCACGATCGGCACGTAGAGCACCAGCCCGGCGACGGCCAGCAGCAGCACCATGGCCAGCGCGACGAAGAGCCCGAGGTGCCGCAGGGTGGGGCGCCGGTAGAGCAGCACCAGCCAGCCGACCACCCCGACGAAGGTGACCGAGAGCAGGTACTCGTACATGTTGCCCCAGGGCATCCGCTCGGCGGCGATCCCCCGGGTGACCAGCACGGCGAGGTGGACCGCGGCGGCCAGCACGGTGAGCGCGACGGCGGCCCGGCCGGCGAGTACCGCCCGGGGCGACCGCGACCCGGCATCGCCCGGGACCGGCGCCCCGCCGACCGGCGGCGTGGCGACCTTGACCGGGCCGGATCCGCCGGCCACGCCGACCCCGGCGCCGACCAGATCCCGGGCGCGGTCCGGTCGTGCCGCCGCCCGGCCGATCACACTCCGGCTGCCGAAGGCGTACTCGACCGCGTGGCAGATCATCGCCAGCAGGTAGCCCAGGATCGCGACCACCAGCAGTTGGTCGGAGAGCGCAGCCATCAGTCGGTCCCCTCTTCCGTCACCCCGTCGGCCCGGGTCCGCCCGTCAGGTCGGGCCTCCCCGGTCCGGACCGCGGCGACGAGCCGGTCGAACTCGTCGGCGAACCCGGCGTACTCGGTACGCGGCAGGCCACCGACCTGCACCAAACTACTACGCCCCGTCGTGGTCACGCCGGCCGGTGCCGGGGAACCGTCCTCCGGTGCCGGGGAACCGTCGGCGGCTGGTGCCGGGGTGACCCGGAACCAGACCCGGCGGCGCCGGCCGAAGAGCGACGGCATCAGCCCGACCAGCAGCAGTACCGAGCTGACCAGCACGATCCGCTCGCCCGGGTCGGACCGGACCGAGATGGTGACGTACGGGCGGGTGCCGAGGAACTCCACCGACGTACCGTCGTCGAGCGTCCACTTCTCCCCCGGGCGCAGCAGCTTGGCGTCGCCGACCTGCTGAAGTCGGCCGCTGCTCACCTGGCGCTGGTCGAGCCGGTAGACCGAGCCCGGCACCCCGGCGTCCAGCCCGAGGTTGCCCCGGTAGGCGAAGAGCATCACCGCCGGGGAACGCTCGGCCGGGTACGTCGAGCGGACGAACGGCGGCGCGTCCGGCGCGGTCGGGAAGTAGAGCCCCTCGAAGGCGACCTGGAGGTCGGGGTTGCGTGCCCCGGTCGCCGGATCGAGGTTGACGTCCGGGAACGCGGCCACACCCTCGCTGGTCAGGTTGCCGTCGATGGTCAGGAACGCGTCGTCGCTCTCCTGCGTCTCGCCGTTGCGGTCGGTGTACCGCAGGATCGGCGCGTAGCCGTGCCCGAGCAGGTAGACGCTGGCCCCGTCCAGCCGCAGCGGGTCGTTCACCGAGAAACCCGCCCGGTACGGCGCCCGGTCGCCCTCCTGCACCACGGTCGTCGCCCGGAACGACGACGGCTGCCCGCTGGGCAGGAAGGTCGCCGTGAAGTCGGCCAGTTCGAGGCAGAACGGCGGCAGGTCGGCGCCGTCCACCCGGTGCCCGAGCTTCGACTCGCTGTACTGCTGGAGGGTGTTGCAGAACGCGTTGTCCGGGCCGGCGACCAGCAGCCGGTTGCCGTGCCAGCCGTACCAGGAGCCGAGGCCGATGCCGAGCAGCACGCCGATCAGCGAGAGGTGGAACAGCAGGTTGCCGGTCTCCTTGAGATAGCCCTTCTCCGCCGAGACGGTGTCGCCGCGCACCACCACCCGCCAGCGCCGGGCCCGCAGCACCGCCGCGATCCGGGCCGGCTCGGCGCCGGCTTCGGAGTCGGAGCCGGTGAGCACGGCGTGCCGGGTCAGCCGGTCCAGCCGCTTCGGCGCGGGCGGCGGTGCGGCGCGCAGCGCGCGTACGTGGTCGCGTAGCCGGGGCACGATGCAGCCGACCAGGGAGGTGAACAGCAGCACGTAGATCGCCGAGAACCACGGCGAGGCGTACACGTCGAAGCCGCCGAGCCGGTCCAGCACCGGGAAGAGGTCGGGATGCTCGACCGCGTACCGGTTGACGTTCTCGATGTTGATGTTGCGCTGCGGGAGTATCGAGCCGGGGATCGCGGCCAGGGCCAGCAGGAAGAGCAGGATCAGCGCCGTACGCATGCTGGTGAGCTGCCGCCACGAGTTGCGGAGCAGGGCCAGTGGCGACGGGACCCGGCGTACCCCCGGCGGTGGCGCGTCCCCGGACGGGCCGGCGGTCGCCGACGGCTCGGCCTCGACCACACCGGCCGGCGCGACAGCCGCACCGGGCGGGGTCTTCCGGTCCGGCTCCGACATCAGATGCTCACCTCGCCGACCCCGAACGTGGTCTGCAACCAGATGACCAGGTCCTGCCAGCCGCCGGTGACCAGCGCCAGCCCGATCGCGATCAGCAGTGCGCCGCCGACCCGGGTGACCCACCGGCTGTTCCGGCGCACCGCCCGGAACAGCCCGAGCAGTCGGGAAAAGCCGAGCCCGAAGACCACGAACGGCAACCCCAGGCCCAGGCAGTACGCGACGGCCAGCAGCGCGGCCCGGTCGGCCTGGCCGCTGGCGGTGCCCATCCCGACCACCGCGCCGAGGGTCGGGCCGACGCACGGGATCCAGGAGAGCGCGAAGACCGCGCCGAAGACCGGGGCGCCGAGCAGGCCGGCGGCGGGCAGCCGGCGGATCCGGAACTCCCGCTGCGTGCCGGGAACCAGCCCGAGGTAGGCCAGCCCCAACACCATGATCACGACGCCGATGCCGATCTCCAGCGGCCGCCGCTGCGCGAACAGCGCCTGCCCGACCGCGGTCACCAGCACCGCGGTCAGGGTGAAGACGGCGGTGAAGCCGGCGATGAAGAGCAGCGTGCCGGCCAGCACCCGTCCGCGTACCGCCCGGGGCGCCCGGACCGCCCGCGCGGCCACCGCCACCCCGCCCCCGGCCGGCGCCGCACCCGCTCCGCCGCTGCCCGACACTCCGCCTGAACCGCCGCCCGACCCGGCCGAGCCGCCCGGTCCAGTCGAGCCGGCCGGTCCGCCCGGGGCAGGCTCGGTCCCGGCGGCGCGTCGCTCCAGGTCGCTGCCGGCCAACCCGGTCACGTACGACAGGTAGCCCGGCACCAGCGGCAGCACGCACGGGGACAGGAAGCTCACCAACCCGGCGAGTACGGCCGCACCGACCGCCAGCAGCACCGGCCCGCTCTCGGCCAGCTCGGCGAAACTCTCGCCCATCAGCACCGACCGCCGATCGAGCCCGCCCGGCCGCCCATCAGCTTCGGCCCGCCGTCAGCACCGGCCCGGTCACCAGCATCGGCCCGGTCATCAGTTCGGCCCGCCCGACGACTGCTCGTCGGCCACCCGGCCGACTATCGGCTCCAACCGCTCCCGGGTGACCCCGGCCCGGATCACCACCGCGATCCGGTTCTCCCGGTCCAGCACGATGGTCGCCGGGATCGAGTTCGGCGGAATGTCGAAGGCCAGCGCCAGCCGGCTCGGCGGGTCGAAGAGGCTCGGATAGCTCACCTGGTAGGCCGCCTCGAACGCCTTCGCCTTGTCCCGCCCGTCCTGGATGTTGATGCCGAGGAACCGTACGCCCCGGTCCCTGGTCGCCTGGTGGGTGGCCTCCAGGTCGTCGGCCTCGGCCCGGCAGGGCGCGCACCAGGAGCCCCAGAAGTTGACCACGACCACCTGACCGCGCTCCCGCGCCAGGTCGTACGCCTCGCCGTCCAGCAGCTCACCGGCGATCTGCGGGGCCGCCGGGCGATGCTCCGGCGCGCACTCGACGATCCCGTCCGACGTCGCGCAGTCGTCCTTCCAGTCGCTCCCGCTCCCGCTCCCGCCACCGCCGCCCGAGCAGCCGGCCAGGGCCAGCGTCGCGGCGACGGCGAGCAGCACCCCGAGGCCGGCGAGCCGCCCGGTGCCCCGGGACCGGCCCGCGCGTCGACGCGCTTCCTCGGCGGGTACGCCGGGGCCGCGCTCCACCCGACCGGCGCGGGGGCGGCTCATCATGCCCCCTTGGCCGTCCGGGCCGTCGGCGACATGGCGACCAGGTGCGCGGCCGGCTCGGTGTAGCCGATTCCGACGATCTTGGCGCCGTCGAAGTGGAACGAGGTCAGGCTGGCCAGCCCGCACTGCCGCCGGCGCGGGTCGTGCCAGAGCCGCTTGCGTTCGACGTACCGGCGCAGGGTCCAGATCGGAAGCTGGTGCGAGACGCAGACCGCCTCCCGCCCCTCGGCGGCGATCCGGGCCGCGTGCAGCGCCGCGAACATCCGCTCCGCGATAAGCGTGTACGCCTCGCCCCAGGACGGGGTCACCGGATCCCGCAGCACCCACCAGTTGCGCGGGTCCCGGAACGAGCCGTCGCCCGGCGAGACCCGCTTCCCCTCGAACCAGTTGGCGCTCTCGATCAGCCGCTCGTCCACCCCGACCGGCAGCCCGAACTGCGCCGCGATCGGGTCCGCGGTCTGCTGGGCCCGCTCCAGCGGACTCGCCACCACGTGCGTGACGTTCCGCTCCGCGAGCGCCTGGGCGGCGGCCTTCGCCATCTGCACGCCCAACTCGGAGAGACGGTAGCCGGGCAGCCGGCCGTAGAGGATCTTCTCCGGGTTGTACACCTCGCCGTGCCGGAGCACGTGCACGACAGTTGTGCTGCCCATCCCGCTACCCCCCGTTACCGGCCGCCGCCGCAGCCTTCGCCGCGACCGGCAACACCGCCGCGACCTGCTCCAGCGCGGCGTCGTCCAGCGCTGTCGACACGAACCACGACTCGAACGAGCTGGGCGGCAGGTAGACGCCGCCGGCCAGCATCGCGTGGAAGAACGCCCGGAACGCCGCGACGTCCTGGGTGCGGGCGGTGTCGTAGTCGTACACGTCCGCGTCGGTGAAGAAGACCGAGAACATGTTCCCGGCGTACGAGAGCCGGTGCGGCACACCGGCGGCGGCCAGCGCCTCGCCGGCCAGTCTGCCCACGGAAGCGGCCGTCGCGTCCAGCCGCTGATAGGTCGAGGCGTCGGCCAGCCGCAGCGAGGCCAGCCCGGCCGCCGTGGCCAGCGGGTTACCGGAGAGCGTGCCCGCCTGGTAGACCGGTCCGGCGGGAGCGAGTCGCCCCATCACCTCGGCCCGCCCGCCGAACGCGGCGGCCGGCAGCCCGCCGCCCATCACCTTGCCGAAGGTGTAGAGGTCGGCGTCGACCGGATCGAGCCCGGCCCAGCCACCCGCCGAGACCCGGAACCCGGTCATCACCTCGTCCATGATCAGCAGTGCGCCGTGCGCGTGCGCGATCCGGGCCAGCGCCTGGTTGAACCCGTCCCGGGGCGCCACCACACCCATGTTCCCCGGGGCCGCCTCGGTGATCACCGCCGCGATCTCCGACCCCTGCGCCGCGAAGACCGCCTCCACCGCGCCCACGTCGTTGTACGGCAGCACCACCGTCTCGCCGGCCGCCGCGTCGGTCACTCCCGGCGAGTCGGGCAGCGCGAGCGTGGCCACCCCGGACCCCGCCGAGGCGAGCAGCGCGTCGACGTGCCCGTGGTAGCAGCCGGCGAACTTGACGATCCGGCTCCGGCCGGTGAACCCCCGGGCCAGCCGGATCGCCGACATGGTCGCCTCGGTCCCCGAGTTGACCAGCCGTACCTGCTCGACCGGGGTACGCGCGACGATCTCGGCGGCCAACTCGACCTCGGCCCCGGTCGGGGCGCCGAAGCTGGTCCCGCCGGCAGCCGCGGCCTGCACCGCCGCCACCACCTCCGGATGGGCGTGCCCGTGGATCAGGGGCCCCCACGAGCAGACCAGGTCGACGTAGCGTCGCCCGTCCACGTCGACCAGCCACGCCCCCTCGCCCCGGGCCATGAACCGGGGTGTGCCGCCGACGGCCAGGAACGCGCGCACGGGAGAATTCACCCCGCCCGGCACCAGGGTGCGGGCGCGGTCGAACAGGGCCTGGGAAGCCGGTGCCGCGGCCGGATAGCGACCGGGGCCGGCGGGGTACGTCTCACTCACGGTGCCGCCATTCTGTCAGCGCTGCCTGGATGCCCGGCATCCACCCCTCACCCCGTCGCCCACGTCACGTCCAGCCCCCGCACCCGCCCCGCCAACCGGTCCCGCCCGGCAACCGGCCGGACCCTCCCGCCCACCACTTCCGGCCCGCGACCACCCCCGGCCCGCCATCGCCACACCGGCGGGGCGGACAGCCATCAACAGGCCGGTTCGGTCAGGTCGCGATAGGCTGATCGGGTGAACCGGGCGGACCTGACCATCGCCGTGCAGCGCGGCAGCGACGAGGTGACCCTCCTCCTCGCCGGTGAGATCGACATGCTCACCGCCACCAGGTTGTCCAGCGCCGTGAACGAGATACTCGCCGACGCGCCGTCCCGAATCGTCCTGGATCTGTCGGATGTCACCTTCTGCGACTCGCAGGGTCTCGGCACGCTTGTCGTGCTCAGCCGCAAGGCGAGCCACTCGCAGAGCCTGCTGATGCTGACCAACGTCGGCGACTTCCTGCTCCGGGTGCTGGACATCACCGGCCTGCGCTCCGCCCTGATGATCCGCAACGAACAAGCCACCGGCTGACCCGAGCAACCGAGCGACCCCGGTGCCCGGCCCCCACCCGGCTGGCCGGGCTCACAGCACACACTGCCGCCTGATCCTCACCCGGCGGGCCAGGCACGCAGCGCACACCGCCGCTTGGCCCCGCCCGGCGGGCCAGGCACGCACCCGCCCACCGCCACCACGTCAGGGGTTGGGGGCCGGATCGCCCGCGTCGGGATCAAGCCTGACCGCCCAGAGCGGGCGATCCGGCCCCCAACCCCCACCACGACGACGCGCAAGCAACCCCAGAACCTCACCAACCCCAGAAACCGGACCCCAGGACCAGTTCAGGCCACCGCCCCCCACCGAGCCTGCTCCAACACCCGCACCGCCCGCTCCCGCCCCGCCGGATCGTCCGACCGCAGCAGCGCCACCGCGTCGTCCACCGCCTCGGTCATCCCCCGCCATTGGTTGTCCCGCTCCCGGACCAGCTCGGACTGCGCGGCGAGCTGCCGGGTCTTCACCCACAACTCGACGAATACCGAGACCTTCGCCCGCAGTACCCACGGATCGAACGGCTTGGTCAGGTAGTCGACCGCACCGACCGCGTAACCCCGCAGGGCGAGTTGGGCGTCCCGGTCGGCGGCGGTGAGGAAGATGATCGGGACGTGCCGGGTACGTTCCCGCCGCTTGATGTGACTGGCGGTCTCGAAGCCGTCCATCTCGGGCATCTGCGCGTCCAGCAGGATGACCGCGAAGTCCTCGACCAGGAGCTGCTTCAGTGCCGCCTCGCCGCTCTCCACCGCGATCGACTGCACCGGCAGCCCCTGGAGGATCGCCTCGAGAGCCATCAGGTTCTCCCGCCGGTCGTCGACCAGCAGCGCTTTGGCCAGCTCACTCACCGGCTCGTCCCCCGTCCCCGGATCGTTCCCGTACCCAGCCGCGCGCTCACCCTTCGACCTCCCGTCCGTCCCCGCTGACCCAGGAGGCCATCAGTTCGATCAACTCGTCCAGGTCCACCGGCTTGGTGATGTAGTCGCTCGCACCCGCGCCGAGCGCCGACTCGCGGTCGCCGGGCATCGCCTTCGCGGTCAGGAACACCACCGGCAGGTCGGTGAAGCGGTGGTTGCGGCGGATCGCCCGGGTCGTCTCGTAGCCGTCCTGGTCCGGCATCATCGCGTCCATCAGCACGATGTCGACCTCCGGATGCTCGGCGAGCAGGCGTACCCCGTCCACGCCGTTGTCCGAGTAGAGCACGGTCATGCCGTGCAGCTCCAACGCGCTGGTCAGGGCGAAGACGTTGCGTACGTCGTCGTCGATGATCAGTACGGTGGCGCCGTCGAGCTGCCGGGCCGCCGGGGTGATCGGCCGGTCCGGCTCGGTCGGGGTACGCAGCATCGCCGGCAGGCCGCCCCGGGGCGTCTGCATCGGCGGTACCGGCACCGGGGCGACCACCGCGTCCGGGGCGAGGACGTCCGGCACGAAGAGGGTGAACGTCGAGCCCTGTCCCGGCGCCGACGAGACGGTGATGGTGCCACCGATCAGTCTGGCCAGGTCGCGGCTGATCGACAGGCCGAGGCCGGTGCCGCCGTACCGCCGGCTGGTGGTGCCGTCGGCCTGCTGGAACGCCTCGAAGATCAGCCCGAGTTTGTCGTCGGAGATGCCGATGCCGGTGTCGATGACGGTGAACGCCACCACCTGACGTGCGGTCGCCAGCGCGGGTACGTCGAAGAACGCCCCTTCCGGCGCCGGCCCGATCCGCAGTGTCACCGCCCCGTTGTCGGTGAACTTGACCGCGTTGGAGAGCAGGTTGCGGAGGATCTGCTGCAACCGCTGGGCGTCGGTGACCAGGGTCGGCGGCAGCTCCTTGGAGATCCGTACCTGGAAGTCCAGGCCCTGCTCCTCGGCCTGTGGCGCGAACGCCTGCTCGACGTAGCCGCGGATCTCGGAGAAGCGCACCTCGGTCGGCTCGACGTCCATCCGGCCCGCCTCGATCTTGGACAGGTCGAGGATGTCGTCGATCAGCGAGAGCAGGTCGGAGCCGGCGCTGTGGATGGTGCGGGCGAACTCGATCTGCTTCTCGGTCAGGTTGCTCTCCGAGTTGTCGGCCAGCAGCCGGGCCAGCAGCAGCAGCGAGTTGAGCGGGGTACGCAGCTCGTGGCTCATGTTGGCCAGGAACTCCGACTTGTACGCCGACGCGCGGGCCAGCTGCTGTGCCTTGTCCTCCAGTCCGATCCGGGCCAGCTCGATCTCCCGGTTCTTCGTCTCGATGTTGCCCTTCTGCTCGGAGAGCAGCTGCGCCTTGTCCTCCAGTTCGGCGTTGGTGCGCTGGAGTTCGGCGGACTGTTCCTGGAGTTCGTGGGCGAGCCGCTGGGACTGCGAGAGCAGTTCCTCGGTACGCCGGTTGGCCTGGATGGTGTTCACCGCGATGCCGATGGTCAGCACCAGCCGTTCCAGGAACGCCAGGTGCAGTTCGGAGAAGGGCGAGACGGTGGCGAACTCGATGACGCCGAGGAGTTCCCCCTCGAAGAGCACCGGCAGCACCACCAGGTCGGCCGGGGGCGTGCTGGCGAGCCCGGAGCGGACGGTGAGGTTGCCGTTCGGCGGTGCGCCGACCCGGATCGTCCGGCGCGACACCGCCGCCTGCCCGACCAGGCCCTCGCCGGGGCCGAACGTGACGTCGTGGTGCCGGGCGACGTAGCCGTACGAGGCGGTGAGCCGCAGCCGCATCACCGCCTCGTCGGTGTCGGCCAGGAAGAACGCGCCGAGCTGCGCGTCGACCAGCGGGGTCACCTCGGTCATGATCATGCGGCAGACCTCGCCGAGGTCCCGCTGCCCCTGGAGCAGGCCGCCGATCCGGGCCAGGTTGGAGTCGAGCCAGCCCTGCTCGGCGTTCTTCTTGGTGGTCTCCCGGAGCGTGACGATCATCTGGTTGATGTTGTCCTTCAGCTCGGCAACCTCGCCCTGCGCCTGCACGGTGATCCGCTGGGTCAGGTCGCCGGTGGTTACCGCCGTGGAGACCTGGGCGATCGCCCGGAGCTGGGTGGTGAGCGTGGAGGCGAGCTGGTTGACGTTCTCGGTGATGTCCCGCCAGGTGCCGGAGACCCCCTTCACCTGGGCCTGGCCGCCGAGCTTGCCCTCGACGCCGACCTCCCGGCCGACCCGGGTCAGCTCCTGGGCGAACGAGGAGAGCTGGTCGACCATCGTGTTGACGGTGTCCTTCAGCTCCAGGATCTCGCCCTGCGCGTCGACGGTGATCTTCTGGCTCAGGTCGCCCCGGGCCACCGCCGTGGTCACCGAGGCGATGTTCCGGACCTGCGAGGTGAGGTTGGAGCCCATCGAGTTGACGTTGTCGGTCAGGTCCCGCCAGGTGCCGGAAACGCCCTTCACCTGGGCCTGGCCGCCGAGCTTGCCCTCGGTGCCGACCTCCCGGGCCACCCGGGTCACCTCGTCGGCGAACGACGACAACTGGTCGACCATGGTGTTGACCGTCTGCTTGAGTTCCAGGATCTCGCCCTGCGCGTCGACGGTGATCTTCTGCGACAGGTCACCCTTGGCGACCGCGGTCGACACCTGGGCAATGTTCCGGACCTGTGCGGTCAGGTTCGAGGCCATCGAGTTGACGTTGTCGGTCAGGTCCCGCCAGGTGCCGGCCACGCCGCGCACCTGGGCCTGGCCGCCGAGCTTGCCCTCGGTGCCGACCTCCCGGGCCACCCGGGTCACCTCGTCGGCGAACGACGACAACTGGTCGACCATCGTGTTCACCGTCGACTTCAACTCCAGGATCTCGCCCCGGGCGTCGACGGTGATCTTCTGTGACAGGTCGCCCTTGGCCACCGCCGTGGTGACCGAGGCGATGTTCCGGACCTGCGCGGTCAGGTTGGACGCCATCGAGTTCACGTTGTCGGTCAGGTCCCGCCAGGTGCCGGAGACCCCCTTCACCTCGGCCTGACCGCCGAGCTTGCCCTCGGTGCCCACCTCCCGGGCCACCCGGGTCACCTCGTCGGCGAACGACGACAACTGGTCCACCATCGTGTTCACCGTCGACTTCAACTCCAGGATCTCGCCCTGCGCGTCGACGGTGATCTTCTGCGACAGGTCACCCTTGGCGACCGCGGTCGAGACCTGGGAGATGTTCCGGACCTGCGAGGTGAGGTTGCCGGCGAGCTGGTTGACGTTCTCGGTGAGCGCCCGCCAGGTGCCGGAGACCCCGCGTACCTGGGCCTGGCCGCCGAGCTTGCCCTCGATGCCGACCTCC
Organism: Micromonospora sp. WMMD1102; assembly: GCF_029626265.1. NCBI lineage: Bacteria > Bacillati > Actinomycetota > Actinomycetes > Micromonosporales > Micromonosporaceae > Micromonospora > Micromonospora sp. WMMD1102. Next base: position 7,199,256 of record NZ_JARUBN010000001.1, read on the forward strand.
CGGGCCACCCGGGTCACCTCGTCGGCGAACGACGACAGCTGGTCCACCATCGTGTTGACGGTGTCCTTCAACTCCAGGATCTCGCCCTGCGCGGCCACCGTGATCTTCTGGCTGAGGTCGCCCCGGGCCACCGCCGTCGACACCTGGGCGATGTTCCGCACCTGGGCGGTCAGGTTGGACGCCATCGAGTTGACGCTGTCGGTCAGGTCCTTCCAGGTGCCGGCGACGTTCGGCACCTCGGCCTGGCCGCCGAGCTTGCCCTCGGTGCCGACCTCCCGGGCCACCCGGGTCACCTGCTCGGCGAAGAGCCGCAGCGTGTCGGTCAGCCCGTTGATCGTGTGCGCCAGCTCGGCGACCTCGCCCTTGGCGGAAACGGTGATCTTCTGCGACAGGTCGCCCCGGGCCATCGCCGTGGTCACCTGCGAGATCGACCGCACCTGGTAGGTCAGGTTCGACGCCATCGTGTTCACCGAGTCGGTGAGGTCCTTCCAGGTGCCGGCGACGCCGCGTACGTCTGCCTGGCCGCCCAGCTCACCCTCGGTACCCACCTCCCGGGCCACCCGGGTCACCTCGTTGGAGAAGGACGAGAGCTGGTCGACCATGGTGTTCACGGTGCGGCCGATCCGCAGGTACTCGCCGCGCAGCGGCCGGCCGTCCATCTCCAGCGCCATGTGCTGCGAGAGGTCGCCGTCGGCCACCGCCACGATCACCCGGGCGATCTCGGTGGTCGGCCGGCCCAGGTCGTCGATCAGCGAGTTGACCGCCCGCTGCCCCTCGGCCCAGGCGCCGTCCAGCCCCTCCTCGTCCAGCCGCTCGGTGAGCCGGCCGTCCCGTCCGACGATCCGGCTGATCCGGCGCAGGTCGAGGTGCTGCCGCTCCTGGAGCGAGACCACCTCGTTGAAGGCGTCGGCCACCTCGCCCGCGACACCGGCCCGGCGCGGCAGCCGTACCTTCAGGTCGCCGCGGCGGACCCGCCGCAGCGCGTCGGCGAGTTCGCTGAGCAGCACCGCTTCCTCGGCGGCGGACCGCTCCTCGGCAGAGAACTGTTTCGCCGTGGTCATCGTGCCTCGCTCAGGTTTCGAAGGAGGTGGGCCGGTCCGGCCGGCCCGCGCCGCCAGGTGGTCGGCGTATCCGCTCCGCCGCGCCCGCGCGAACCCGCGCCGGTCACGGCCACACCCATCATTGTGCCTTTCGTCCGTCCGATGCCACCCTCGGCCGCACGCCGGAGGCGGCGGGTGGCCGACGGGACCGGCACGGCGAGAAAGCGGTCAGAACGGTCAAGTGGGGCAGTGTCCAGCCTAGCGCGCCCCGCACGGGCGCCCGGCGGGCACGAGCGGGCCACCGACGTGCCCGACCCGGATAGGGTGGCCTGGATCTCGGATCGGTGGAGGATACGAAGGGTGTCAGCGGAGGCGGGCGGCACGGGCACCGGCGGGGCGGGCGGCGCGGGCGGCGGCGACCAGCTGCGCAGGGTACGCCTACCCGCCGACCGGCGTACCCCGGCGGCCGCCCGCGCCCTGGTCCGGTCCGTACTCGACGAGGCCGGCCTCGACGAGCTGCTCAACGAGGCGCTGCTGCTCACCACGGAACTCTCCACCAACGCCGTGGAACACGCCCGCACCGAACTGGACATCGAGGTCGTCGCGGACCCTTCCGGGCTGACCGTGACCGTCTCCGACTTCGCCGCCGGACCGCTCGAGGACGTGACGGCCCGGCCCAGGAACGACCTGACGGACATCTCCCAGGTCTCCGAGCGGGGCCGGGGACTGCTCCTGGTCGACCACTTCGCCAGCCGCTGGGGCACCACCCACCAGGCCACCGGCAAGGGCGTCTGGTTCCGGCTGGACCGCAAGGGTCAGCCCGCTCCCGGGCAGTACCCGCCGGTGGAGGGGATGACCCGGGCGGCTTCGGTCAGCGCGCCCCCGCCGTCCGCGCCGAGCGCCGGGGCGATGAGCGCGCTGATGCAGACCGCCCCGGACCCGTACGCGGACGACCCGCTGCCCACCTTCGCCGCCGACCTGCTGGTCCGGCTCGGCGACATGGTGGGCGCGGCCGGCGGCGCGGTACGCCTGGACCGGGGCGACGGGGCGGGCTGGCAACTGCTGGCCCGGTACGGCCGGCAGCCCCGCACCGGCGACGAACTGATCCGGGTGCCGTTGACGGTGCACCGGCCGTACGCGGGAGAGCTGGAACTCGACGCCGCCCCCTCCGGGTACGCCCGCCCGCTCGCCACGCTGGTCGCCGAGCGGCTCTCCCTGCACCTGGAGAACGACCGGCTGCGCCGGGCCGACGTACGCCGGCAGACCTGGCTGACCTTCCTCGCCGAGGCGAGCGAGCTGCTGGCCCAGTCGCTGGACGTCGAGTTGACGATGGCACTGATCCCGCAGCTCGTGGTGCCCCGGCTCGGGCAGTGGTGCGCGGTGCACGTCACCGACGAGTGGGGCCGGTTGAAGCTGGCCTCGGCCACCCACGCCGACGAGGCGGTGCTGCCGCAGCTGCACAAGATGCTCTCCGACGACGGTCCGGAGTCGGTGCAGTCCCGGCTGCGCGAGGCGTCCCGCAGTCAGGGGCAGGTGCCGATCGGCCCGCCGCTGGACGGCTTCGCCATCCCGCTGGTGGCCCGGGGGCAGCGGCTCGGCACCCTGGCGGTCGGCCGGCACCAGCGGCACCGGCACGACCCGGACGAGATCGCCGTGCTGGAGGACGTGGCCCGGCGGGCGGCGCTGGCCATCGAGAACGCCCGGATCCACGACGAGCGGCGCAAGGTGGCGCACACTCTCCAGCAGTCGCTGCTGCCGCCGGTGCTGCCGGTGGTGGACGGCATCGGGTTCGCCGCCGAGTACGTGCCGACCGGGGACGCGGCCGAGGTCGGCGGGGACTTCTACGACGTCGTACCGCTGACCGAGGACCGCTGGCTGGTGGTGGTCGGGGACGTCTCCGGCAAGGGTGTGCAGGCGGCTACGGTGACCGGGCTGGTCCGGAACGTGATCCGGGTGCTGGTCGGGGACGGCAGGCCGTTGCCGGAGGCGCTGTCCCGGCTCAACGGCACGCTTGTGGAGCGGGGCGGCGGCCGGTACTGCACGCTGGCGCTGGCCGCCGTGCAGCGGGACCGGACCGGCCGGCTCACCGTCTCGCTCTATCTGGCCGGGCACGACCGGCCGGTGCTGGTCCGGGCGGACGGGCGGACGTCGTTCGTCGGCTCCGGCGGTACGGCGCTCGGCCTGCTCGACTCGATCACCTCACCGGTCGCCGAGGTGCGGCTCGGTCCCGGTGACGCGCTGGTCTTCTACACCGACGGGGTGACCGAGCGGCGGCGCGGCCGGGAGCTCTTCGGCATCGACCGGCTGCGGGACGCGGCGGCGCCGCTGGCCGGTTATTCGGCGGACGTGGTGGCCGCCCGGCTGCGCGCCACGGCGATCAACTTCTCGGTCGAGTCGCCCCGGGACGACATCGCCATCCTGGTGCTCCGGAACGACTCCACCGACTGACCGCCTGCCGCTCCCGGGTCGACGACCTGGAGGAAACCTTCAGAGCTGAACATCCATTAAGGCAAGTATTTACATGTCTCGATCAGCTCGATAGCATTCCCCTGCGTACGCATCGGCCGGCCATTCCCCCACCCCGCTCGGGAAGGACGGAACCCTTGCGATCGATCCGGCTACTCTTCGCCCTCACCGCAACCGTCTGCAGCACGTTCGCCGCGACCCTGGTGGCGGCGACCCCGGCACACGCCGCACCGGTGTTCAAGGCACCGTTCCCCTGTGGACAGCGCTGGACCTACTCCCACCACAGCGCCGAGGTACGTCTCGCGCTCGACTTCGTCCGCTCCGACGGCGGCGGCACCGCCGGCACCCCCGTACTCGCCTCCGCCCCGGCACCGCCCGGCGCTACTACCAGGCCGGCGGGGCGGGCAACTACATCGTGATCAACCACGGCGGCGGCTGGACGACGTACTACTTCCACCTCGCCGCGTTCTCGGTGGCCGACGGCGCCACGGTCGGCCAGGGCCAGCAGATCGGCACCACCGGCAGCACCGGCAACTCGACCGGGGCGCACATCCACTACGAGCAGCTCTACAACGGGGCCGGACAGACCATCGTGATCAACGGCAGCTCGCTGGCGCCCTATCCCGGCTCGTACAACCAACGGCACCTGACCAGCGACAACGGCTGTGGTGGCGGTACCGCCTTCTGGACCTGGGGCACCGGGGTACGGGTACGCAGCGACGCCCGGCTGGCAGCGGCCACCGTGACCAAACTGGCCGGACCGACCCTGGTGTACGTGCTCTGCCAGAAACAGGGCGACACGGTGAGCGCCGAGGGCTACACGAACAACTGGTGGTCCCGGCTCCGTGACCAGAACGGCTTCATGACCAACATCTACATCGACCATCCGGCGGCCCAGCTGCCCGGGGTGCCGAACTGCTGACCCGGGCCCGGCCCGGTCGGCACGGACCGACCGGGCCGGGCACACCCCCGCCCAGGGGTCAGATGCCGCCCGGGTAACGCCCGGGGGCGAGTCGTCGGGCCGGATCGAACCGTTCCTTGACCCGGCGTCGCAACGGCAGGTCGGGCAGGTCGCCCCAGAGGTCCACCACCGCCCGGATCCGGGCCGGGGCGGCGACCACCAGGCAGCGGCCGGAGCGGGCCCGCAGCACCGCGCGTACCCCGTCGAGGATGGTGGCGACCCGCTGCGCCGACGAGTCGGCGGGCAGCGCGGCGTGCACGACGCCGAGCCCGGCCGAACCGCGTACCGGCACGGGTGAACCGGCCGCGTCCCGCAGCGCGTAGACGGCGGCGTGCAGGTCGTGGATCGGCACCTCGAGGCGCAGCGCCACCTGGTCGGGCCGGAACGGGTAGCGGCGCCACCAGGCCGGTGCGGTCGGCTCGGCCCTGGCGTCGCCGCCGAGCAGCCTGGTCAACCGGGCCACCCGCTCGGCCACCTCGGCCGGCCCGCCCTCCAGCAGCACCGCCAGGGTGCCGGCCCCGGGCTCACCGAACCGGCCACGCCCCGTTACAGCCCGGCCGGCGCCGGGGCGCCCCCGGCCGGCGGAGTCGACCGGGGTGGTCGGCCGGGCCGGCACGACGGAGCGATCCGGGGTGCCGAACCAGCCGGGCGGGCCGGACGGGCCGGGTGCCCCCGTGGCGCCCGGCCCGTCCGGTGGCAGGTGCCCGCCGGAGCCGAGGCCACGCGGTCCGCCCGCCGGCACCCGGCCGCCGGGCAGGTCCACCTCGACTGCGGTGGGCCGCAGGTCGGCGTCGAGGACGGCGCTCACCAGGTCGTGCACCTCCAGCGGGGTCCAGACCGAACGGGTCACCCAGACCCGGCTGGCCGGGATGGGCTGCACCCGCAGGGTCGCCGAGACCAGCACGCCGAGCGCGCCCTGCGAGCCGCAGAGCAGCCGGGGAACGTCGGGATCGACCGGCACCGCCGGTCCGCCCGTGACGTCGGGCCGGCCGGAGACATCGGGCCGGCCGGTCGCGCCGGCCCGGACGTGCGCCAGCACCCCGGAGGCGTCGACGTAGCTGACCCCGACGAGCTGGTCGCAGGGGCCACCGTGCAGGTGCCGCAGCGGGCCGCTCTCGTCGGCGGCGACCACGCCGCCGACGGTGGCGCCGACCGAGGGCACGTCGAACGGCAGCCGGCGCCCGGTCCGTTCCAGGATCGCCTCGGCGGCCCGGACCGGCGTGCCCGCCCCGACCTCGGCGACCAGCTCGTCCTCCGGCTGCTGCCAGACCCCGGCCAGCCGGCCGGTGTCCAGCACGATGTCGACCTGCGACGGAGGCAGGCCCCAGTCCAGCTTGGTGCCGGCCCCCCGGGCGACCACCGAGAGGTCGTGTTCGGCGGCCAGCCGGACCACCTCGGTGACCGCCTCCGGACTGCCCGGTGCCGCGACCCAGCGGGCCGTCGCGCCGGCCACCCCGTCGGCCGCTCCCGCCGGGCGGGCGAAGTGGGCACCACAGATGCCCGCCAGTCGCCGCGCGATGTCGACGCCCCCGCGCCGTTCTATCGAGATCTCCCCCACCTTGGTCATCGTACACATGTACTAATCTTCGGCAACGCCCGGACCGGACCGAACCACCCTGGCGACCGACCGGACGGGTAACGTGACCCCGGTGACCACTGAGACGACCGCCGCCCCCGTCGCCAAGCGGGTCCCCACCGAGCGCACCCACCACGGCGACACGGTGATCGACGAGTACGCCTGGCTCGCCGACAAGGACGATCCGGACACGATCTCCTACCTGAATGCCGAGAACGCGTACACCGAGCAGACCACGGCCCGGCTCGGGCTGTTGCGGGAGACGCTGTTCAACGAGACGAAGCGGCGGACCAAAGAGACCGATCTATCGGTGCCGACCCGCAAGAACGGCCACTGGTACTACACCCGGACGGTCGAGGGCGAGCAGTACGGCATCCACTGCCGCCGACCGGTACGCGACGACGAGACGGCCCCGCCGATGCCGTCGGACGGCGCACCGCTGCCCGGCGAGGAGATCCTGCTCGACGGCAACGCGCTGGCCCAGGGGCACGACTTCTTCGCGCTCGGCACCTTCGACGTCAGCCCGGACGGTCGCTGGCTCGCATACTCCACCGACTTCGCCGGCAGCGAGCGGTTCACGCTGCGGGTCAAGGACCTGCACACCGGCGAGGTGCTCCCCGACGAGGTGCCGGACACCTTCTACGGCAGCGCCTGGTCGGCCGACGGCTCCACGCTGTTCTACCTGACCGTGGACGAGACTTGGCGGCCCTACCGGGTGTGGCGGCACACCGTGGGCACGGCGGCCGAGGCCGACCAGATCGTCTACCAGGAGGACGACGAGCGGTTCTGGGTCGGCGTCGGGCTGACCCGCTCGGAACACTTCGTCGTCGTCGACTCGCACAGCAAGGTGACGAGCGAGGTACGCGTCATCCCGGCCGCCAACCCGACCGGCGAGCCGGCGGTGATCGCCCCCCGCCGGCAGGGCGTCGAATACTCTGTCGAGCACCACGGGCACCGCTTCCTGATCCTGCACAACGACGGTGCGGAGGACTTCGCGCTGGCGTACACCTCGGCGGACGCGCCCGGCGACTGGGTGCCGATGATCGAGCACACTCCCGGCACCCGGCTGGAGTCCGTGGACGCCTTCGCCAACCACCTCGTGGTGTCGCTGCGCACGGCCGGGCTGACCGGGATCCGGGTGCTTCCGGTGGGCAGCACCGAGACGTTCGACATCGACTTTCCCGAGCCGCTCTACAGCGTCGGCCTGGACAGCAACCCGGAGTACCGGACGACCGAGATCCGGCTGCACTACGCCTCGCTGACCACGCCCGACTCGGTCTACGACTACGACCTGGTCACCCGGGAGATGGTGCTGCGCAAGCGGAAGCCGGTGCTCGGCGACTTCGACCCGGCGAACTACGAGCAGCACCGGGACTGGGCGCTGGCCGACGACGGGACCCGGGTGCCGATCTCGCTGGTCTGCCGGGCCGGCACCCCCCGGGACGGTTCGGCGCCGTGCGTGGTCTACGGCTACGGCTCGTACGAGGCGAGCATGGACCCGTGGTTCTCCATCCCCCGGCTCTCCCTGCTGGACCGGGGCGTCGTCTTCGCCGTGGCACACGTGCGCGGCGGCGGCGAGCTGGGCCGCCGATGGTACGAGACCGGCAAGCTGCTGGCCAAGAAGAACACCTTCACCGATTTCGTGGCGGTCGCCCGGCACCTGGTCAAGGCCGGCTGGACGACGGCGGACCGGCTGGTCGCCCGGGGCGGCTCGGCCGGTGGGCTGCTGATGGGTGCGGTGGCCAACCTGGCGCCGGACGCCTTCGCCGGGATCGTCGCGCAGGTGCCGTTCGTCGACCCGCTCAGCTCGATCCTCGACCCGTCGCTGCCGCTGACCGTCACCGAGTGGGAGGAGTGGGGCAACCCGCTGGAGAACCCCGAGGTGTACGCGTACATGAAGTCGTACTCGCCGTACGAGAACGTCACCGCGCAGGACTACCCGGCGATCCTCGCCGTCACCAGTTTGAACGACACCCGGGTGCTCTATCACGAGCCGGCGAAGTGGGTCGCCCGGCTGCGTGCCGTCGCGCCGCAGGGGTCGTACCTGCTCAAGACGGAGATGGGTGCCGGGCACGGCGGCCCGAGCGGGCGCTACGACTCCTGGCGGGAGGAGGCGTTCGTCGCCGCCTGGATCCTCGACCGGCTGGGCGTGGCCGGGCGGTGACGGAGTTTTAGTTAAGAACCTTGCGAGAAAGCGCTCTCTGGCGTAAAAACATTTACATGCGTACACGCCGAGCCACCCTCGTCCTGGCCCTGCTGGCCGCCAGCCTGGTGGTGACCCCACCCAGCCCGGCCGTCGCCGAGCCGGGCGCGCTCACCTGGAGCGACGAGTTCAACGCACCAGCCGGCACCCCGCCCGACGGCAGCAGGTGGAAGCACGACATCGGCGGCGGCGGTTGGGGCAACAACGAGCAGCAGTACTACACCAACAGCACCAGCAACGCCGCGCACGACGGCAACGGCAACATGGTGATCACCGCTCGCCGGGAGAACCCCGCCAACTACCAGTGCCACTACGGCCGCTGCCAGTACACCTCGGCCCGGCTGCTCACCGCGGACCGCTTCACCCAGACCTACGGCCGGTTCGAGACCCGGCTCAAGGTGCCGCGCGGCCAGGGCATCTGGCCGGCGTTCTGGATGCTCGGCGGGATGCCCTGGCCGGACATGGGCGAGATCGACATCATGGAGAACATCGGCCGCGAGCCGGGCAACGTCTACGGCACGCTGCACGGTCCCGGCTACTCCGGCGGCAGCGCGATCAGCCACCGCTACACGCTGCCGGGCGGCCAGGCGTTCGCCGACGCCTTCCACACCTTCACCGTGGACTGGGCGCCGGACTCGATCACCTGGTACGTCGACGGCATCCAGTACGGCCGCAAGACCCCGGCCGACCTGAACGGCAACCGCTGGGTCTACGACCACCCGTTCTTCATGATCATGAACGTGGCGGTCGGCGGCCACTGGCCGGGCTACCCGGACGCCAGCACCACCTTCCCGCAGCAGATGGTCGTCGACTACGTCCGGGTCTGGGGCTGGAACACCGGCGGCAACCCGGGCACCGGCAGCCAGCTCGTCGGGCTCGCCAACAGGTGCATCGACATCCCCGGCGCCAACCCGGCCGACGGCACCCAGTTGCAGATCTGGGACTGCAACGGCACCGCCGCCCAGCGCTGGACCTTCACCGGCGGCACGATCCGGGCGATGGGCAAGTGCATGGACGTGGCGAACGGCTCGACCGCCAACGGCGCCAACATCCAGATCGTCGGCTGTAACGGCAACCCGGCCCAGCAGTTCGTGCTGAGCGCGGCCGGCGACCTGGTCAACCCGCAGGCGAACAAGTGCGTCGACGTACGCGACCGGAACACCGCCAACGGCGGCAAGCTCCAGCTCTGGGAGTGCACCGGCGGCGACAACCAGAAGTGGCGCCGCGCCTGACCCACCGCGAACCCGGCCCCGCACCGATCGCCTGGTGCGGGGCCGGTCGCCTGGTGCGGGGCCGGTCGCCACGACGGCTCGGCGAGCGGACATAGTCCGTTGTGGAAGCTGTCGAGCTGGGTGCACAGACGGGGCGGGCGCACAGGCGGGGCAGCTCGACAGTCTCCACCCGGAGCTGTGTCCGCTTCCCGGGACAGGTCCTGGAACCGCCGCACCGGTACCCCGACCGACGTGCGAACGCGTGCCACCACCCGGGTCCGGGCCACCGAACCCAGGTGGGCCGCGTGGAAGTGCCAGCGGCTAGCCCGCCGGCCGGTTGAGCTGGCGGCGCCGCCAGGCGGGACGTTCGGCGTTGGTGAACCAGCGCAGCAGCCACTCGACCGGCCCGTGCCCGTGCCGGGCCAGCCACCAGCGGCTGACCACCAGCTGACCGGCGGAGACGGCCAGGGCGAAGAGCAGCATCTCCAACGGCGAGACCTGTCCGACCAACCCGAAGCCGACCCCGGTGAAGATGAGCAGTGTGGCGACCGACTGGCCGAGATAGTTGGAGAGCGCCATCCGGCCCGCCGGGGCCAGTGTCGAGCCGAGCCACCGGCCCCGGTCACCGTGCAGCACCCGGACCAGGGTCGCGGCGTACGCGGCGGCCAGGAACGGGGCGGTCAGCGCGCTCACCAGTACGCCGAGGGTGTTGCCGTTGCCGCCGATCGAGGCGTAGACGACGCCGCCGGTGATGCCGACCGGGAAGCCTACGAGTTGGACGACCCGCAACCAGGTCTCCCGCCCGGTGAGCCCAACCAGCACCCGACGCCGGGCGGCGACCATGCCGAGCAGGAACATCGCCAGGGTGGTCGGGCCCTGCACGGTCAACTGGGACAGGCCGTAGAGCGGCAGGATCGCGACGTGCTCGTGGACCACCGAGCCGAACCCGCCGGCCAGGTTCGCGGTCGTCTCCTGGGCGGCGGCGACCTGACTGGCGTGGTCGAAGTAGCTCGCCGTGTCCACCAGGAGCAGGCTCGCACCGAGGCCGAGCAGCAGATAGCCGTAGAGCGCGGCGGCGACGACCAGCGCGGTCCGGTCACGTATCCCGCGCAACGCCAACAGGACCGCGCCGAGCAGGGCGTAGACGGTGAGGATGTCACCGCTGATCAGGAAGACCATGTTCACCGCGCCGAGGGCGAGCAGGCCGAGCAGCCGGCGTACCATCCGGGGCCGGAACGCCGTCCCGGCCCGCGCCGCCGCGTCCGCCTGGAGGACGAAGCTGTAGCCGAACATGAACGAGAAGAGCAGGTAGAACTTCATCCCGAAGAAGCCGAGGTTGAGCCAGCGCACCGCGTCGTCCAGCCAGGAGTCGTACGCCGGGTCGGTCACCGTCGTGCTGTAGCCGGTGGCGGCGAAGGGGATGTTGACGACGAGGATGCCGAGCAGCGCGAAGGCGCGCAGTGCGTCGAGATCGGGGATGCGGGCCCGGGAGGCCGTGCCGGCGGTCGCTGTGGTCACCGTTCGAGCACACCAGCGCCGGGCCGCCGGGTCAGGAGCGTCAGGTCCCGGGGCCGGGGTGGAGTTAACCCCACCGGTCCGGTCGGCCGGTGGGAATCGCCGTCGTGCCGTCAGCCGGCGGCGGCACCGTCGGCGGGGCGGCCAGCGGCGGCGGCCAGGACCGCCGGGTCGACGTTGCCGCCGGTGACCACCGCCACGGTGCGACCGGCGGGCAGTTCGGCGGCGTGGAACATCCGGGCCGCCGTGGTCACCGCGCCACTCGGCTCGACCACCAGCCGGGCGTCCCGGACCAGTCGGGTCATCGCGGCGGCGATCTCGTCCTCGCCGACCGTCACGATGCCGTCCAGCCGGGCGCGCAGGTGTGCGAAGGTCAGCGCGGAGAGGTTGGTCCGCAGCCCGTCCGCGCTGGTCCGGTAGGTACGGGCGGGTTCCCACTGCCGCAGTTCGCCGCTGCCCAGCGACTCGGCCGCGTCGGCGGCGAGCGCCGGCTCGACCCCGATGACCCTGACCTCCGGGCGCAGCCCCCTGACCGCCGTGGCGACCCCGGAGGCGAGCCCACCGCCGCCGACCGGCACCAGCAGCACGTCCAGGTCGGGCAGGTCCGCCAGCACCTCCAGTCCGATGGTGCCCTGGCCGGCGATGATCCGCCGGTCGTCGAAGGGCGGGACCAGGGTGCGCCCCTGCTCGGCGGCGATCGCCTGGGCTACCGACAGCCGGTCGGCCGGGGCGACCATCCGCACCTCGGCGCCGAGCGCGCGTACCTGGTCGACCTTTGCCGCCGGAGCGCCCTCGGGGATCACCACCGTGCAGGGCAGGCCGTACGCCCGGGCGGCGTAGGCGAGCGCCTGCCCGTGGTTGCCGGAGGAGTGCGTCACCACCCCCCGGTCCCGCCGGGCCGGATCGAGCCGGGCCACCGCGTGCGTCGCACCGCGCAGCTTGAACGAGCCGACCGGTTGCAGGCTCTCCGGTTTCAGCCAGAGCCGGTCGTCCCAGCGGCAGGGCAGCAGCGGCGTACGCAGCACCACCCCGGTCAGGTCCCCCGCCGCGGCCCGTACGTCGTCGACGGTCACGAGATCCACCGGTTCATCCTGCCACTGCGGCGACCTGCCGGTCCGCGGCGGTCCAGTCCGCAGCGGTACCGGCGGTTCGGGGCATGGCACCCCTGCCCCGCCTCGCCCCGCCGTCCGAGACGAAGATGACGATCCCTGCTAGGCGAATAGGGATGAAGCCTACTATTTGCCTCAAGGCCCCGGAGGATACGAGGATCGCGATGACCAGCCCCGAGCAGTCCGGCGAGCAGCCGTACCGGCCCGGCGCTGGTTCCGACGGGCCGGCGGCGGGCGGGGACCGGCCGGCCGAGCCGGTACCCCGGTCGTGGGACTGGGCGATCGACCCGCCGCCGCCGGAGGGGCCGACCAGGGAGCCGGCCCCGGACCCGGCGGCCGGCTCGACGGTCGACGAGGTCCCCGAGCCGTTCCCGTCGACCGGCCGCTTCCCCGACACGGTCGCCCCCGGCGCCGGCCCGCCCTCCCCACCGGACTGGTCCACCCCGCAGACGCGGGCCAGCACCCCGCCGCTGAGCGGCTATCCGCCACCCGCCGGCGACAACCCGCCACCACCCGGCGGTCCCTCGCCGCAGCCACCGACCTGGCCGTCCCGACCACCGCAGGGCGGGGCGGAGCCGTCCCGACCACCGCCGGGCGAGGCGGAGCCGGCCCGACCGCCCGCCGGCCTCGCCAAGGCTCCCGAGTTCGTCCGGCAGGCCGACCGGCGCTGGTGGTTCGTGCTCGGCCTCGTCGCCGCCCTGCTCTCCTGCTGCTGCGTGGCCGCCGCCGTGATCGTGCTGGCCTGGGGGCCGGACATCTACACCGGGCTGCGCGACCGGAGCCCCCGGGTGGTCGACCTCAACCAGGCGGCCCGGGACGGCGACCTGGAGTTCCGGGTGCGGGAGTTGCGCTGCGGGCTCACCGAGGTCGGCGACCCGCTGGTCAGCCAGCTCGCGGTCGGGCAGTTCTGCGTGGTCGACCTCGCGGTCCGCAACCTCGGTACCCGACCGGTGACGTTCCAGGACACCCTCCAGGTCGCGTACGGGCCGGCGGGGCAGCGGTTCGGGGTGGACAGCTCGGCCGGGCTGCTCGCCAACGCGGACCGGCTCGGCTTCCTCAGCGAGATCAACCCCGGCAACCGGGTCACCGGGGTGGTCGTCTACGACATCCCGCCCGACGCCCGGATCGTCCGACTCCGGCTACGCGCCAGCGCCACCTCCCCGGGCATCCAGGTCCGCACCGGCTGACCGGACGGGTGAACCGGGAAGGCGGGCCGGGAGAGGCGGACTGGGAAGGTGAACGGTCAGCGGGCGTGCCAGGCGGCCAGCACCTCGGCCTCCTCGGTCTCGGTGAGGCCGATCCGCTGGCCCGCCTCGGGACCGGCCGCCGCCAGCCAGGCCGCGGTGTCCCGGACCGTCTCGGCCAGCGGCCGGGTCCGCAGCCCGGCCGCCAGGCTCGCGGAGACGTCCCGGCTCAGGAACCCGGCGTACTCCGGCACCGGCAGCCACAACGGCACCGACCGTGCACCGGACCAGGGCGCCACCTCCTGCTCGGCCAGGAAATCCTGGGGCACCCAGGTCGGCTCGACCCCCTCGGGGAGTACGTCGGCCAGGAAGGCGGCCCGGGTCGTCGGCGCGCCGGTGCCGTCGTACGTGCCGGTGAGTTTGCCTTCGCCGGCCGTCACGATCCAGTCGGCGAGGTCGCGTACGTCCACGAGCTGCACCGCCTCGTCCGGCGTACCGGGTGCGAGGACCTCACCGCCCCGGGCGGCCCGGCGCACCCAGTACTCGAAGCGCCCGCTCGGATCCTCGGGCCCGACGATCAGCCCGGCCCGGCAGACGAACACCGACCCGGCACCGAACGCCTCCGTCACGATCCGCTCACAGCTCACCTTGCAGGCGCCGTACGACTCCGCGTCCCGGGTCGGGTCCTCCGCGTCCGACGGCGCGGGTGGGAGTAGCGGGGCGGTGTCGGCCCGCTGGCCGGGGGTGGCGGTGTCGGAGTACACCGAGCCGGTGGAGACGAAGGTGAAATGTCCCACCCGGCCGGCGAGCGCGGTAGCCGCGTTCCGGACCTGTTCGGGATGCCGGGCCACGTCGACGACCGCGTCGAACTCGCCGGTGAGCGCGGCCAGGCCGGCCGGGTCGGTACGGTCGACCCGGACGAAGCGGACGCCGTCGACCGGGTTCCCGGAGGCGCCCCGGGCGGCGCAGGTGACGTCGTGGCCGGCGGCCAGGGCCCGCCGGGCGACGGCCCGGCCGAGGAACACGGTGCCGCCGAGAACGAGGATGCGCATCCGGCGATGGTGCCCGGCCCGGACGGCATCCGGTAAGCCCTGTTCGCCCAGGGCTGATCACGCCCGTCCGAGGGTGACACCGGTCCCCGGCGGCCGACTTCCGAGGCCTGTCATGCGTGGCGGGCCGGTTGTGGAGTACGGTTCCACCGATATCCCAGGAGGTTGCGAATGTCCCTGACGGTGCACACCGACGAGCGGTCCGACGTGGTCGTCGTGTCGGTCGCGGGCGAACTCGACATGGCCACCGCGCCGCAACTCCAGGACCAGATCACGGACCTGCTGGAGAAGGGCCGCACCCGGCTGGTCTTCGACCTGGCCGAGCTGACGTTCTGCGACTCCACCGGGCTCTCCGTCTTCGTTCGGGCCCGTAACAGCGCCGACGAGGCGGGCGGGATGGTCCGGCTGGCCGCGCCGCGCCGGGGGGTGCTGCGCATCCTGGAGGTCAGCGGGCTGGTGGAGGTCCTCCAGACGCACGAGACGGTGGACGAGGCGGTCGCCGCCAGCTGACCGTCCGGCGCCGCCGCTTTTCCGTCCGCGCCGGGCTGGGCACTAGGTTGTCGACCGACAGGAATCCGGCAACCTGGAGACGCCAATGCTCAAGGGCTTCAAAGACTTCATCATGCGCGGCAACGTCGTCGACCTCGCGGTCGGCGTGGTCATCGGCGCGGCCTTCACCGGCCTGGTCACCCAGTTCACCAACTCCTTCCTGAAGCCGCTGATCACCCTGTTCGGCGGCGAGGAGGGCCTCACGGCGGGCACCTGGAAGCTGCCGAACGACGCGGTGGTCGACTGGGCTGCCTTCATCAACGCCATCATCACCTTCCTGATGACCGCCGCCGTGCTCTACTTCCTGGTGGTCTTCCCGATGAACAAGCTCGCCGAGCGGCGCCAGCGGGGCGAGGAGCCGGCACCGGCCGCGCCGAGCGAGGAGATCAAGCTGCTCACCGAGATCCGGGACGCCCTGGTCGCCGCCGGACATGCGCCGAACCGGCACCCCGAGGGCCCGGACGAGCGGATCGGCGGGCAGTACCCGCCGGCACAGCGCCACCCCTGAACCCGGAGTGTCACCTGCCCGGGTGACGGCTCCGGCACCCGGTGATCTTCTCGTACGTACGTTCGATAAGGTCCCCGGATGGAACAGCGAAAGCACTGGTGGAACGGCACGTGGGGGCGCCTGGCCCGGCGCGACGTCTACCTCCGGGCGGATGCCGACCAGTGGCACCTGGAACAGCGGGCGGGCGGAGCCGAGGGGATCTCCCGGTTCTACGAGTTCGACAGCGAGGAGGCGGCGTACGACGTCGTCCGCACCCTGCTGGCCGGACCGGACACCTGGCGGGAACTCTCCGCCCGCCCGCCCGGGGCGGACTGACCCGGCTCGGCGGGACGGACCGACCCCGGCTCAGCGGGACGGCGCCTCCAGCAGCGCGATGGTGCTGAGCGTGACCTGGTCGCGGATCCGGGTGACCGAGGTCTGCCACTGCCGGGTGAAGCCGGGCCGGTGTTCGAGGTCCTGCCAGACCGGCAGCACCGACTCGTCGAGCCGGGCGGCGGGCATCCAGAGGTGCAGCAGGCAGTCGATCGCCGGGCGCAGCCGGTCGATCTTCTGGTTCCGGGTGCCCGGCCCGGTGAGACTGAACTCGATGAGCGACAGCAGCGTGGTGAGCAGCCAGTCGTGCAGGGCGAGGTCCTCGCAGAACTCGACGAGCGCGGGTACGACCTCCTGCGGTGCGGTCAGCTCCAGGCTGCGCAGCGTGTCGGACTCGATCCGGAACTTGCCGTGCGGCTCGGTCCCCGGGTCGGCGGCCGGCAGCACCGCCCAGCGCAGCCGGGTGCGCTTGGTCCGGAACGGCGGCCGGCGGTCCAGCCGGGGCGACTTCTGCACCGCGTCGATCAGCCGGGCGCTTATCGCGCCGAGGTTGAGCGTCTGCGGCTGGTAGGTGGGCCCGAGGAAGCCCCGGGCGACGTCCCGGAGGTCGACCTTGCCGATCGTCTCCACCCAGCCGGGCCGGGCCAGGTAGTGCGACCAGATCAACCGGCGGTTGCTGGCCGCCCGGTCCAGCCGGGTGTAGGTGGAGCCCTGCAACACGTGCCCGCCGGTCACCGCCGCGTGCGACACCACCGTCCCGACCCCCCGGGTGCCCCGGCCGGAGCCGGCCGGCAGCCGGCAGTCGATCCCGGTGAGCTGGTCCGGCGAGACCGCGTACGCGATCGGCCGTTCGGACCGGCGGACCCGCTGACCGACCAGGAAGTCGAGGAGTTGGGCGGTGTTCTCCAGCGAGAGCGAACTGGAGTTCTGCAAAAGTCCGGTGTGGACCTCGCCCAGGGTCAGCATTGCGCGCCTCCGCACGCTCGTTGGCACCGTGACCGCATCACCGGGGCCGGGTCGCCGTGACAGCGTCACGGTAACCGATGTCGGTGCCGGAGATGGTGATCGGCTGACGGCAATTCATTCTGGTACGCCCGCCCAGGTCCGGTACGCGACACCCACCCCCTCCGAGCAGCGGAAACCCCGCTGTTGCGTCCTATTGGTACGGTTGCGTTACGCGCCGCTCACGCCGCCCCCAAGGAGCCGCCGCCGTGACCAAGGTCTACGTCTCGGCCACTTTCCGGGATCTCCAGGAGTGCCGGGCCGCCGTACAACTGGCACTGCGCCGACTCCGGGTCGAGGACGTGGCCATGGAGTCGTACGTGGCCGAGGACCGGCGCCCACTCGAACGCTGCCTGGCCGATGTCGCCGAATGTGACGTCTACGTCGGCATCTTCGCCTGGCGGTACGGCTTCGTCCCGGCCGGCTACGACCGCTCGATCACCGAACTCGAATACCGGGAGGCGCTGAACGGCGGCAAGCCCTGCCTGATCTTCCTGCTGGACGAGGAGGCACCCTGGCCGCGCAGCTTCGTCGACCGGGGCCGGGACGCCGACCGGATCGAGACGCTCCGGGCGGAGCTGTCGGACCGGCACATGTGCGGCACCTTCCGGGACCCGGCCGACCTGGCCGCGATGGTGACCGCGGCGGTGGCGAACTGTCTCACCGACGCCGGGGTGCAGGGCGACGGCGGGATGCCCGCGCTGAGCCGGGACACGCTCAAGCAGTACCTGCTCCGGCTGCGCCAGCACTACGGGGTGCTGGACCTGGACGCGCTCACCCCGGAGCAGAACGAGGACTACCTCCGGATCCAGCTGATGTCGGTCTTCGTCGAGCAGTGGGTACGCGAGGACCCGCCGCCGGCCGAGCTGCCCCGGGAGTGGCTGCGCCGGATGCAGTCCGAGGGGCGGATCGGCACCGAGGACGTGCCGGAGGAGGTCGACCCTCGGGAGCTGGTGCAGTTGCACGAGTCGTACCGGGCGAAACCGTTGCAGCGGCTCTTCGACGTGCTAGGCGCGCCGGAGCAGCGGGCGATCGTGTTGCTCGGCGACCCGGGCTCGGGCAAGTCGACAGCGGCCCGGTACGTCACGCTCAGCCTGACCGGCGGTCCGACCGACGACCGGCTCTCCGCGCTCGCCGACCACCTGCCGCTGCTGATCGAGCTGCGCTCGTTCGTCACCCTGGTCGCCGAGGGCAAGTGCGACAACTTCGTCGACTACCTCGACCACCGGGCCGGCACCGACGGGCTCGGCATCGAGCGGGCCGCGCTGCTGCGGCACCTCGGGGTCGGCGGCCGGGCGGTCATGATCCTGGACGGTCTGGACGAGGTCTTCGACCGGCACCGCCGGGAGGAGGTGGCCCGGCAGATCGCCGGGTTCGCCGCCAACCACCCGCAGGTACGCATGATCGTCACCTCCCGGATCATCGGCTACTCACGCCGCATCCTGACCAGCGTCGGCTTCGTGCACTACACGTTGCAGGACCTGGACGAGGAGCAGACCGGCGACTTCCTCTCCAGCTGGTACAGGCTGGCGATCCGGGACCGGCCGGAGGACGCGCACGCCCAGCGGGCCCGGCTGCTGGACGCGATGCGGCACTCGCACGCCATCCGGGAACTCGCCGGCAACCCGCTGCTGCTGACCATCCTGGCGATCATCGGCAAGCACCAGCCGCTGCCCCGGGAACGCTGGAAGCTCTACGACCACGCCGCCACGGTGCTGGTGGCGCAGTGGGACACCGACCGGCACCTGCCGGAGCAGTCCCCGGCGGCCAGTTTCCTCGACCCGGAGGACAAGAAGGAGCTGCTGCGCCGGCTGGCCTACCGGATGCAGTCGGCCGACCGCGGGCTGACGGTCAACTACATCGACCGGACGGAACTGAGCGACGTCTTCGAGCAGTACCTGGTCGAGCGGTACCGGCGGGACGCGGCCACCGCCCGGACCATCTCGCTGGCGATGATCGACCAGTTCCGGGAGCGGAACTTCATCCTCAGCCGGTACGGCCCGCACGTCTACGGCTTCGTGCACCGCACCTTCCTGGAGTTCTTCTGCGCCGACGCGATCCTGGCCAAGTTCCAGCACGACCAGGTGCTCTCCTTCGAGCAGCTCAAGGACCTGTTCCGGCAGCACTGGGCCGACCTGTCCTGGCGGGAGGTGCTCCGGCTGCTCGCCGGTGCGCTGCACCAGAACCACACCGCGCAGCTCATCCAGTTGCTCACCACCGAGGTCAACCAGCCGTGGCCGCCGGCCGACTTCGCCCCGCCGCCGTGGAACCTGGCGCTGGCGGTGCAGTGCCTGGCCGAGGTGCGCAACCTGCACAGTGCCGCCGCCAAGCCGGCCGAGACGCTGCTGCGGCAGCTCATCCTGCTGCTGGAACACTGCGTCTCGATCGACGACCGGGAGACCGCCCGGCTGATCGACGAGGAGATCCTGCCGGCCGCCAAGGCGATCGGGCCGAACTGGCCGGGCCGGAAGATCTACCTCTCCTGGTACCGCCGCCGGGGCGTCCGGGTGGTCTGGAACCCGATCTCCACCCACGCCGCCCGGCTGGCCGCGATGCTCTCCACCCCGGCCGAGCGGATCGACGACCTCTTCGACGACGTGCTCGCCACCATGGACGACAGCCCCGCCTCCTACGCCTCGGTCGCCGGGCTGGCCGAGCTGGCCCAGCTCGCCACCTCGGCGGTGGACAGCCCGGCGCACCAGGCCGCCGCCGCGCGGGCCCGGACCCGGCTGATCAAGCGCGCTCGGGCGGACAACCACGCCGGGGTGCGGCTCGCCGCCGTGCAGGCCCTCGGGGAGCGGTTCGGCACCGACGCCGAGGCCCGCGACCTGCTCATCGAACGGGTCCGCGCCGACGGGTACGCCGGGGTGCGGCTCGCCGCCGTGCAGGCGCTCGGCGAGCGGTTCCGGGACGAGCCGAACGTCCGCGACCTGCTCCGGGAACGCGCGCACGCCGACGAGCACGCCAGCGTGCGGCGTACCGCGATCCAGACCCTCGGCGACCGGTACGGCGGCGACGACGAACTGCGGGACGTACTCGTCGAGTGCCTGCGTACCGATCCCGACGCCGAGGTGACCCGGACCGCCGCGCACGTACTCGTCGAACGGTTCGCCGCCACCCGGCAGGTCCGGGACCTGCTGATGGAGCGGGCCCGCGACGACACCGACCCGGTGACCCGGCGGACCAGCGTGCGGGTGCTCGGCGAGCGGCTGGCCGCCGACCCCAAGGTCCGGGCGCTGCTCATCGACCGGGTGCGCGCCGACCGGGACCCCGGGGTGCTCCGGGTCGCCGCCCGCGCCCTGATCGACCAGCAGGGCCCGCACACCACCACCCGGGACCTGCTGGTCAGCCGGACCGGCGGGGACGCCGACGAGACGGTACGCCGGGCCGCGCTGCGGCTGCTCGTCGAGCACTTCGAGCGGGACACCGCACTGCTCGACCTGCTGGTCACCGCCGCCCGGCAGGACCGGGACGCCGACGTACGGCTGCTCGCCGCCCGGGCGCTGACCGACGAGATCGGTGCCGAGGCGTCGGTCGGGGCGGCGCTCGGCGAGCTGGCGCTGGGCGACTCCGATGCCCGGATCCGGCTGGTGGCCGCCCGGGCGCTGATCGAGCGGGTCGGGATGGACTCCGCCGTCTCCGAGGTGCTCGCCGGGCTGGCCCGGGACGACGTCGACGCGGCCGTACGGCTGGCCGCCGTCAACGCTCTCGCCGACACCGTGCGCCGGAACCCGGCCACCCGGGAGGTGCTGCTGCACCGGGCCGGTACCGACTCCGACGCCGAGGTGCGGCTGGCCGCGCTGCGGGCGCTGACCCGGGAGCCTCGGTTGTCCGACGAGGTCCACCGGGTGCTGCTGGACCGGGCCCGGCACGACCCGGACGCCGGCGTCTTCGCGCTCGCCGCCACGGCGGTGGTGGAGCGGGGCGGCTCCCGGGACGACGTGCACGAGCTGCTCGAAGGGCGGGTGCACGGGGACAGCAACGCCCGGGTCCGGCTCGCCGCCGTACGCCTGCTGGTGCAGCGGGTCGGCGTCGACGCCGACGTCCGGGAGGCGCTGCTGGAACGGATCCGGCACGACCCGGACCCCGAACTCGTGCACGAGGCGGCCGTCGAGCTGGCCACCCGGCTCGGCACCGACGTGGAGCAGTGCGAGGTGCTGATGGGCCGGGCCACCGGCGAGGACCCGCAGCTCCGGACCGTGGCGGTACGCATCCTCGGCGAGTACTTCGGCTCCGACCGGGCGGTCCGCGAGCTGCTGATCGAGCGGGCCGGCAACGACAAGGACGTGCAGGTACGCCGGGAGGTGCTCCGGGTGCTCGGTGAGCGTCTGGCCGAACACCCCGAGGTGCGCACCCTCTTCGTCGAGCGGCTGCGTGACCAGGACTGGTCGGTGCGGGCCGCCACCGTGCAGGCCCTCGGCACGCACTTCGGCGACGACCACCAGACCCGGGAACTCCTGACCGAGCTGGCCCGGGACGATCCCGATCCCGGGTTCCGCCGCCGGGCCGGTCAGGTGCTCACCTGGCTGCCCGACGCCGACCCCGACCACCTGCCGGACGTACGGCGGTGAGGGGCGTGCGCTCAGTCGCTGGTGAAGACGTACTCGATGCGTTCGACCAGGTCCTTGGGCAGGTCGATGTGCTCGTTGCGGCTGCGGGTCTGGATCTGGTCAAGTACGGCCGGGCTGATCGAGACCTGGCTCAGGATCGTCCGGACGGCGTGCTCGATCGGCAGGAAGCGCGATCCGAGCACCGAGAAGGCGCGGTACGCGCTGAACGGGGCGGCGTGCGGGTTGAGTTTGACCACCGCCGGCATCTCGTCCCAGTCGTCCGGCCAGTCGTCGAGCTGGTAGGGGTTGGTCACCCCCTCGCCCTCGTGCCGGAGCAGGCCGAGCCGCATGAGCTGCCAGACGGCCGCCAGGAACGGGCAGGACCAGCGCCGCCGGCCGTCCTCCTCGTAGTCCCACAGCTCGACGTCCATGAAGATGGAGTGCCGGTTCGCGGCGTTCTGCACCGGCGGCTGCCAGGCCCGGCCGGCGCTCATCGCCTGGCCGGGGCCGGAGGTCGGCGACCGCCTGCCGTTGCAGAGCCAGCCGGTCTCCGAGGTGGGCGGGCGGTCCCCGGTGGTCTCCGGGACCGGGTCGGAGACGAGCTGGGTGAGCACCAGTTCGGCGAGCGGGATGTCGTCGGCATGGGCGCAGCCGGCCTCCCGGGCGAAGTAGTCGATCACCAGCCCGGCGTCCCGCGCGGCCTCGCGGACCTGCTCCATCACCACCCGAGGCGTGCTGAACCGCTGGAAGTAGTCGTCGATCATGAAGCAGGTGCTGACCCGGGGCCGGCCGTTCGGCGTCCGGTCGGCGACGGCCTGCCGGGCCGCCGCCGCCCACGGCACGACCCGGGCGAAGTGCCGGCGGAGCTGGTCGACCCCACCGGCGAACTCCTCGATGTAGAGGTGTCCCAGCTCGATGGAGAGGTGCGAGAGCGGAACGGACTCGACGCTGCGTCTGGCCGCCGTCTCCTCGAATGTCACATCCGGTCGTCTCACAGCATCTCCCAGGCCGCGTCGTCCACGATGAGTTTTGCCAGTGCTGAGAAGGCCTCCACGGTCTCCAGGTTTGCGATCTTGCGCGCGTACACGTCGTTGTCGGAGATCAGTTGCTCGCGCCACTGGAGCACCGGGTCGAGCGGTACCGAGCCGATCAGCATCGTCCGGCCGACCCGGTTGTTGCTGGCGAGTTCGAGCAGGTCCTGGTTGCACTCGCGGAGCCAGGCCACCTGCGGCGGTCGCAGCCCCTCCAGCTCCGGCGAGTCCGGGTCGACCACGGCGGTGCGCACGAACCGGAGCCGGTTGACCAGGTCCTCGTGGTCGTGCCCGGCCAGAGTGCCGGCCTCCAGGATGCCCCGGGTGCCGTAGACCAGGCTGGAGGCGGCGAGGACGTGCTGCCGGGTCCAGCGGTGGAAGACCAGCCAGCGGGAGCGTACCGACTTCAGTTCCGGCATGGCGGTGGCGGCCAGCACCATCTGGGTGGCGTACGACCGGCCGGCGCTCAGGTCGACGAGGCTGAGGTCGAACTCCTCCTCGAGCCGCAGGAAGAGCCGGGCGCAGCGTTCGATCCGCTCCCGGGTCGCCGGGAACTCGCCGCCGCCGCTGTCACCGGGCAGCAGCACCAGCCGGCCGGCGCCGGGCGGCCGGTTGCGCAGGCTGGGTCGGTCGGATTCGGTCCAGACCTCGATGCGTTGCGGCTCGGCCAGGGCGCCGTCGAGGTAGTCGTGCAGGCCGCCCCGGGTGGTCCCGTGCACCGCGGAGTTGATGTTGAATATCGCGCCGGCCGTCGGCGACCCGAAGTCGAAGTCCAGATAGCAGACGTCGCTGCCCTGCAACGCGCTCCGGTAGAGCATGTTGCTGCTGGTGACCGACCGTCCGGTGCCGCCCTTGTCGGAGACCGCGAAGACCAACATCTCAGCCCGCCTCCGCGACGTCGCGCCGGGCCGCCGCCAGCTCGTCCAACTGCCGCAGTACCGCGCTCGCCAGCGCTGCCGCGGTGCCGGGGCGCTCGTGCACGATCTCCCGGGCCCGCCGCAGGTTGACCCGGACCATCTGGAGTGTCTGCTGCATCTTCGGGCCCGCCGCCGCCGCGCCGGCCAGCAGTTCCATGTCGTAGAGGTGCTCGGCCTCGTTGAGCAGGTCCAGCGCGTGCTTGGTGAGCCGATCGCTACGCAGCGGTGGACGGCGCAGCACGCGTACCGTGGTGACGAGGCCCTGCACCACCCGCTCGGTGTAATACCACGAGGGGGCGTCGTGGTATTCGTCGAACTGCCGGAACACCCGGGCCGGCTGGTCCCACAGGCTCCGGCTGTTGCCCCGTTCCAGGCGCCGCAGCACCAGGTGGTCCCAGACCAGGTCGGCCAGGTCCAGCATCCTGGCCCGCTGGTCCGCGTCGCTGAGCAGACCGGCGATGTACGCGGTGCGCTGCAACAGCAGCGCCGAGAACTCGGTAACCGCCCAGCGCAGCGTGGGACCGCCCAGCTTGTCGCTGTTCTGCAACGTCATCCGTACGCCCGGCGAGTGCAGCGTGAGCGCCGGATCCTCGTCGAACGGCCGCCGGGTCACCCGGGCCCGGTTGGCCAGTTCCTCCAGCACCGCCCCGACCCGGCTGAGGTCGGCGTCGGCGCCCCGCTCGACCACCAGACCCTTGACCGCCAGCGAGGTCACCAACAGGGTGTAGTAGTCGTTGGCGTCCCGGTCGGTGGTCCGCCACGGGATGTCCTCCAGCGGCCACCGGTGCCCGTCGCCGAAGGTGGCGACGGTGGCCCAGTAGCCCCGCGTCAGGTCCCACCGCAGTTGCAGCGCCCGGGAGAGCCGCTGCTGCTCCTCGTTGAGCAGACCCAGGATCCGGGTCCGCTCGGTGAAGAGCTCCTCGATCGCGTCGATCGCGATCACGGTGAAGTAGAGGTACGGCTCCTCGGGCGCCACCCCGGCACGCTGCTCGCCGATCGGCTCGGTCGTCTCGACGTCCGGCGCCTCCCGGACGGTGCCCCAGGACCAGCCGCACTCGAAGAGCCGGTTCGGACTGTCCAGGTCGGCCACCTGGCCGGAACCGATCATGACCTCGCGGAAGCTCGCGATCGTCTGCCGCAGCCGGCGGCGCAGCTGCGCGACGACCTGACGCTGCGGCAGGTTGCTCTGGTTGAGGGTGCGGACCAGCGCCTGCCCCTCTTCGGAGTCGACGTCGAAGACGTTCACCGCGAAACTGCGCAGCAGACCCACCATGGCGGCGGTCAGCCGGGTGCTCGCCATCGTCTCCAGGTCGTCGATCTCCCGAATGATCTCCTCCCGGCGGACCGCTGTCCGGAAGACCCGGGCGAAACCGATGGCGGCCAGGGAAAGGGTGATCGACATGGCGAACGAGTCCACGATGTCGAGATCGAGTTGCTGCTCGGACGGCTCGCCGCCGTCGGTCTGGAAATAGGTCCGGCCGGAGAAGACCGGCGTCCCTGATTTGTCGGTGTAGCGTTGGTAATAGTCGGTGAGCACCTGGATGAGTACCCGGGGAATCTGGGTCGCGGTGCCGAGCGGGCGCAACGCCCTGATCATTTCGTCGGCGGTCTCGTCCGGACGGTCCAGCCCGAAGTCCGCCTGGGTCGCCGGCAGCAGGATGCAGAGCAGCTGTTCGGCGTCACTGATCGAGTTCGGCCCGTCCCGACCGCCCCACTGCCACTTTCCGTCCTGCCAGCTCGTCCGGACGGTGGCCGCCCAGATCTCCAGGAGCTCCTGACGGGGCTGGATCCTCATCTATCGTGCACCACCATCCGCGAAAAACACCGGCCAGGTCGAGCGGCACTCATGTCGTGCGTCGGGCAGCCCGACGACTGTCCCGCGCGTCCCGATGATAGAGACGTGATCGACCGGCTGCGGCAGCCCCGGCTCCACCACCGGTGGTGAATCAAAGGAAGATGCTGGTCAACGCCGTAATGATCGGCCTTTCCACAGTGGTGCCACGTTTCACCGCGGTCACCCCCTTCGCATCTCGGGCCTATCCATCAATGATGGCGTACGCGTCAAGGCGGGCGGAACACCTCGCCCGGCCGCCCACCAGGAACGGCCGTCGCGGGCCGCCCACCAGGAGCGGCGTCGCGGGAGCCGGTCAGCCCTGCCGGGCCGGGTCGGTGAGCTGCTGGCGTACCGCCCAGAGCGCCGCCTCGGTGCGCGACGCCGAGCCGGTCTTGCGGAGCAGGTTGGAGACGTGCACGGTGACCGTGCGTACCGAGATGCCGAGCGAGCGGGCCACCTGCTTGTTGGACATGCCGGCGGCCAGGCAGGAGAGCACCTCGACCTCCCGGCCGGTCAACTGTCCGGGCGGGAAGGGGTGCACCGGCTCGGCGACGAGTTCCTCGGGTCGCTGGCCGCGCTCGGCCACCAGCAGCTCCATCAGCTGGAAGGGGTTGCCGCCGGTACGCCGGCACACCGACTCGACGACCGCCGGCGACACCGGCAGGCCGGGATAGACCTGGGCGAGCACGGCGGCCACGTCCGGCCGGTCGAGTGGACCGAGGTGCTGCCGGACCACGCCCGGCGCGCCGGAGAGCCGGGCCAGGGTGGCGGCGACCAGCCGGGGCGACACCGCCTCCTCCGGCGGCCGGCTGCCGACCACCAGCAGGGCCGGCAGGTCCGGTGCGGCGGCCAACTCGCCGACCAGGTTCAGGCTGGCCGGGTCGAGCGCGTGCAGGTCCTCCACCACCAGTACGGCCGGACCGGCGCCGACGAGTGCCCGCACGGTGCGTACCGCCAGTCGCAGCAGGGCGTCCGGGGCGTACCGCTCCCGGGGCGCGTTCGGGTGCTGGGCCAGCCAGGCCAGCGCGTCGGGCGGCAGCGGCAGGTCGGCGGTGTCCCGACCGGTGAGCGCGGCGGCGAGCCAGTCGTACGGTGCCGGGGTGTGCACCCGGGCCGTACCGCTCAGCACTGTCGACGGCCGGGGTGTTAGACCGTCCAGGGCCGTGCTGATCAGCAGGCTCTTGCCCACCCCGGCGGCGCCGGTGAGCAGCACGCAGCCGGTCCGGGAGCGCCCGCCGGCGACCGTGGCCCAGGCGGCGGCGAACTCGGCCAGTTCGCCGGCACGCCCGACCATGGAGACCGGCATCATGCGTCAACATTACGCAGTACTGCGTAGTGACTTCGCCGTGGATCTCGGGGCAAGCTGCACGGTATGACCTTTGTCCTGCGCAGCCTGGCGGTCAGTGACCCTGGCCTGGTCCGGCCGAACAACGAGGACGTGGCGTTCGCCGGCAGCCGGCTGGTCGCCGTCGCCGACGGCATGGGCGGCGCACCGGCCGGCGAGGTGGCCAGCGAGATCGTGATCAGCTCCCTGGCCCCGGTCGAGCGGTCCGCTGCCGACGTCGAACCCGTGGCCGCCCTGCTGGCGGCGATCGACACGGCCACCGCCCGGATCCGGGCGGTGACCGACGCCGACCAGGCCACCGAGGGGATGGGCAGTACGGTCACCGCGATGCTGCTGGCCGGCCGCCGGCTCGCGGTCGCGCACGTCGGCGACTCCCGGGGGTACCTGCTGCGGACCGGCCGGCTGGCGCAGCTCACCCGGGACGACACCTTCGTGCAGGAGCTGGTCGACCAGGGCGGGCTGACCCCGGAGGAGGCCCGCCGGCATCCGCAGCGGTCGCTCGTCACCCGGGTCGTCCAGGGCGGCCCGCTCGAACCCGCCACGGTCGCGCTGATCGCCCAGCCCGGCGACCGGCTGCTGCTGTGCAGCGACGGCCTCTCCGACGTGGTCGACGACGACGCCCTCGCCGGCACGCTGGCCGGTTTCCCGGACCGGGAGGAGTGTGCGCGACAGTTGGTCAAGCTCGCCCACCAGGCGGGTGCCCCGGACAACGTGACGCTGGTGGTGGCGGACGTCGCCGCCGAATAATTGCCCCGGCGCGGGGCGGTGACCGCCCGCGGGCGGGAGGGTGGCGCGGTGACGGTGATCGAGCTCGGCGAGGAACGCTACGACCCGCCGGCCGCGGCCGTACCGTCCCGGCGGTGGCGGCGTCGGCGGCTCCGGACGGCCGGGCTCGCGCTGGCCGGCGTACTGGTGCTAGGTGCCGGCGGCGCGGCGGCACCGGCACCGCCGGAGTTCACCGAGATCTACCAGGGGCGGCTGGGCGGCGCCACCCACCTGCTGACCGCTGACCGGTTCTTCGTCGCCGAACCGGTCACCGAGGACCTCCGCCGGGTCAGCGCGTACGAGCTGACCCGGGGGCGGCTGCTGTGGAGCGGGACGTACCCGGTCGAGCAGCCCGAGGCCAACCTCTACCTGGCGGGCGACCTGCTGATGCTTGTCGACGGCGCCGAGCGGACCATGCTGCTGGACTCCGGCACCGGGCAGCCGCGCTGGTCGGTGCCGGAGATCCTCCGGGTGGTTGCCGCTCCGGCCGACCGGCACCGCCGCGCGGACCTGGCTGGGCCTGGTCGACCCCGGGGACACCGCCGTCCGGCCGCTGGATCCGCTGCCGCACGCCATCCTGTCCTGCCAGGTGGTGACCGGGGCGATCGCGTGCCGCACGCACCTCGCGGAGGTACGGGTCTGGCGGCTGCGCCCCCGACCCGGCCCCGGGCCGGGTCGGCGACGGCGACCGGAAGGGCTGATTGCTCCCGCGTCGGCGACCCCGCTCGGTAATCTCGACATATGGTGCAAACTGCTTCGCGTACCCGGCTCGCCGAACCGCCGCACCGGTCGACGGTGCGGCTCACCGTCAACGGCCGACCACACGAGATCGACCTCGACAACCGGACCACCCTGCTCGACGTGCTCCGCGAACACCTCGGCCTGACCGGTGCCAAGAAGGGCTGCGACCACGGGCAGTGCGGCTCCTGCACGGTGCTGCTCGACGGCCGGCGGGTGAAGAGCTGCCTGGGCGTCCGATGAGGAGCTTCCGGTACGAGCGGAGCACCGACCCGGGCCGGCGGTGGCGCTGGTCGCCGCCGAGCCGGACGCGGTGTACCTCGGTGGGGGCACCAACCTGGTCGACCTGATGAAGCTCGGCGTGGCCCGGCCACGGCTGCTGGTCGACGTCACCCTGCTGCCGCTGGACTCGGTCGAGCCGACCCCGGACGGCGGGCTGCGGATCGGCGCCACGGTCCGGAACAGCGACCTGGCCGCGCACCCGACGGTCCGGCGGGACTTCCCGGTGCTGTCCCGGGCCCTGCTCGCCGGGGCGAGCGGACAACTGCGCAACATGGCCACCGTCGGCGGCAACCTGCTGCAACGTACCCGCTGCTTCTACTTCCAGGACGTCAGCCGGCCCTGCAACAAGCGCGAACCCCAGGGCCGGCTGTGCGGCGCTGGAGGGGCAGAACCGGGAGCTGGCCATCCTCGGCTGGTCGCCGCGGTGCGTCGCCACCCACCCCTCCGACATGGCGGTGGCGCTGGTCGCCCTCGACGCCGTGGTGGAGGTGCTGGAACCGGCCGGCGCCCGGGACATCCCGCTGGCCGAGTTCCACCGGCGCGGTCACCAACGCGGTCTACCACGCCACCGGGCTGCGCTTCCGTACCCTGCCGATCCAGCTCGACGAGCTGGTGGACCGGCTGCCGACCGGTTGAGGCCGGCACGCCCAGCGTAAGACGCGAGGGACGGACGTGATCCACCTCGCAGTACTTGTACCTGACGTCAACGTCAGGTCATAGCGTGGCGGCATGCGGATCAACGGAAAGAATGCCCTCGTCACCGGCGCCAACCGCGGTCTCGGCAAGGCGTTCGTTCGCCGAGGCTCTCCTCGCTCGCGGCGCCACCATGTACGCCACCGCCCGCCGCCCCGACCAGATGGACATTCCCGGCGTCGTGCCCCTGCAGCTGGACATCACCGATCCGGTGTCCATCGAAGCCGCGGCCACCGAGGTGGGCGAACTCGACATCCTCGTCAACAACGCCGGGATTTCCACAGACGCCACCTTGCTCGGGCCCTCCACGGAGAACGTCCGCCGCGAGTTCGAGACGAACGTCTGGGGCACCCTCAACGTCACCCGGGCCTTCGCCCCCGCCAGCAACGGCTACGCCGCCTCGAAGGCGGCGGAATGGTCCCTGACCAACGGCGTCAGACTCGAGTTGGCCAGCCAGAAAACCCAGGTCATCGCCTTGGCCCTGGCCATAGCCGACACCGACATGATGGCAGCCTACGACATCCCCAAGCTCCCGCCCACGAGGTCGTCACCACGGCCCCTGGACGGCCTGGAGGCGGGCGAACTCGAAGTGATCGCGGGGCTGCAGCGCCCAGAGTGTTGAGAAAGCCACGCGCCCGCTCGGCGGAGCCTCGGGTAGCCTTGTTGCGCGGCGGGCCGCTAGCTCAATTGGCAGAGCTGTGGACTTTTAATCCATAGGTTCGGGGTTCGAGTCCCCGGCGGCCCACAAATCCACGCCCCGAACTGCCTATATAGAAATCGATCTAATCGATTGGATCGGGCTTCGCGGCGGCTCGGCGGCGGAGCCCTCTCGGTCAGGATGGTTTGAGACACCCCGTGTGAGTGGGGTGGTGACCTGCCGAGGGCGGGGATCGGAGATCCTTGTGTACGTGTCCACCTCGTCTGGCAAGCAGCCGGCGTCCGGCGGTGGGGATCCTGCACCGAAGCCGTCGCGGCGGGTTTTCAGCCCGGAGTACAAGCTCGCGGTGGTCGCCGCGTACGAGAACGCCGCGAACGGGGAGAAGGGTACGGTCCTGCGCCGGGAAGGCTTGTACTCGTCGCACATCATCAAATGGACACGGGCTCCCAACACACAGATTGGCGGCCTCCAGCACAGCTGGGCCTGACCCGGCACGCCCGCCTCGCCGCCGCGCACGGCATCCGCCTGTCCAACAGCCGGCGCGGGCAATGCTGGGACAACGCGGTAGCCGAATCCTTCTTTGCCACGGTCAAGACCGAGCTGCTGCACCGGCAGCCACCCGCCACGCCATTCAACCGGTGAACCAGGCCGCCTAGATAAGATCACCACATCGACCCCGTCCGTCGAAACGGGTCAAGCCCACTCTGCACGCCCTCACCCGAGGCCTCGAACGGGACCACGACGCCGTCAACGCCGCGCTCATGCTTCCGTACAGCAACGGCCCCACCGAAGGCGTCAACACCAAGACCAAACGGATCGCGCGTCAAATGCACGGACGAGCGGGCTTCACCCTGCTCCGCCACCGCATCCTCCTCGGATAGCAGTACCCTCCGTCACCACCGAATGTGAGACAGGCCCGTCAACTTCTCCACCCGAGGGTCGGAGACCTCGCGCGTCCACAGCGACACGTGGCGGTCCCACGACCACCACCGACGGACAAAACGGTCCAGCCGAAACGGTCGGCCAGGGAGCAACACCCCTCTGACGAATCGAGGTTGGGCAACGAACCGACGGTAACCAACCTGCCCCCGCTAGTACCCGGTTCATCCTACTCGGGTGAGGCCGGATCACCCTTACCTGAGCCACTTTCTCACTGTGCGGCCTGCGACCCGACCTGGCCGACGATCCGGAACGCACCGGAAGGGAAGCGGATGGCTGATCCGACAGAGGAGTTCTTCGAAAAGGTCAGCCGGAGCCCGGCGGAGAACATATCGGTTTTGGCCAGCGGGAGGATTCGCTTCGACCTTGAACACGATCTGCGTACTGAACATTGGCTTGCTACCATCGACCCGCCCGAAGTACGCATCTCGCGTGAGAACCTCCCGGCGGACTGTGTCGTTCATGCCGGGAAAGGATTGTTCGACCGCATTATATCGGGCGACGACAACTATTTCGCGGCTGAATTGCGCGGTGAGCTCACCATCGAAGGTGAGCCTTCATTGTTGGTCAATTTTGCCCGGCTGTTCTCCGGGCCAGCGGGTGCGCTCCATCCAACCGCAGTAAGGCGCAAGGAGGAACCGTGTCCTTGAAGGATCGTGTCAGCATCCTGGACGGTAACACCTTTGTGGTTAGTGACTGCGCGGGCGACATCGAGGCGTCCCGGACCACTCCGACCGGACTATTCGCCTTCGACACGCGCTTCCTGTCAAGGTGGGTCCTGACCTTGAACGGCGAACGACTTTCTCCCATTTCCGTCGATGATCTCCAGTATTTTGAGACCCGCTACTTCCTCACTCCGGGTGCACCTACCCATTACGTGGACGCCAAGCAGTCGGTCATTCGTCAGCGCCAGATTGGCGTCCACATGGAGGAACGATTGATAGTCCTCAACCATGAGTTGAGAGCAGTCGATGTCGAGATTAGACTGGAGGCCGACAGCGACTTTGCTGACATATTCGACGTCAAGAACGCGGAAATCAAGAGGGCGGGAGAGATCGCAACATTCGTGGACGAGGACAGGCTGCGTTTCAGCTACCGGCGGGACTTGTTTCACCGTGAGACGATCATCTCCTCCTCTGAGCCGGCAGAAATTTGCGCAAGCGGAATCAGCTTCAACGTCCGGATCGAGCCACACGGCCGGTGGATCACTCAACTGGAGGTGGCAACCGTCGTGAGGCCGGGACCCAGGCGGCCATCACACCAGAGCATCCAGGCCCAAACTAGGCGCAAAAGGGTGGAGATGCGCGAGGAGCTGGGCCGCTGGCTGGCTGACGCGCCGAAATTGGTGTCCACCTGGGACGCCCTGACGGAGGCGTACCACCAGGGCTTGGTCGATCTCTCCGCGTTGCGCTACGTGCCGTTGATATCACGAGGCAAGAGCGTCCCCGCGGCCGGACTGCCATGGTTCATGACCATGTTTGGGCGCGACAGCATTCTGACCAGCCTGCAGATGCTGCCATTCAAGCCGGAGCTCGCGAGGATCACGCTTTCTGCTCTCGGGCTCATTCAGGGTGCGAGGCTGGAGGACTTCCGCGAGCAGGAGCCGGGGAAGATTATGCACGAGGTGCGGTACGGGGAGTCGGCAGCGTTCGAGGAACAGCCGCAGAGCGCGTACTACGGCGCGGCCGACACCACGCCCCTTTATGTGATTCTTCTCGACGAGTACGAGCGTTGGAGCGGCGACGCCAACACGGTACGGGATCTCAAGGTCGAGGCATACAGAGCCCTGGACTGGATCGACGGGTACGGGGACCTGATGGGCAACGGCTACATCTGGTACCAGCGACGGAACACGAAGAACGGCCTGGAGAACCAGTGCTGGAAGGACTCGTTGAACTCCATCTCGTATCACGATGGCAGGCTGCCAGCCTGCCCGCGGGCGACCTGCGAACTTCAGGGCTATGCCTATGACGCCAAGGTTCGCGGAGCAAGGCTGGCCCGCCAGTTTTGGAACGACCCGGCGTATGCTGACCGTCTTGAGCGTGAAGCAGACGAGCTCAAAAAGCGCTTCAATCGCGACTTTTGGGTTGATGACGGCGAATATTACGCGCTAGCCCTCGATACTGACGGCAGGCCGGTCGACGCACTCTCCTCGAACATGGGTCATCTACTGTGGAGCGGCATTGTCGACGAAGCCAGAGCCCAGAAGGTGGTTGATCATCTGTTAGGTCCGAAGCTGTTCTCCGGCTGGGGCGTGCGGACGCTCGCCGAGGGTGAGGGACGATATAATCCGGTAGGCTACCACGTGGGCACGGTCTGGCCGTTCGATAATTCATTCATCGCGTGGGGACTCTGGCGATTCGGCTTCAGGAAGGAGGCAGGTCGCATCTCCAAGGGTATCATCGACGCGGCGAAATTCTTTAACGGACGGCTGCCGGAGGCGTTCGCGGGCTATGATCGGGCGTTGACGGCGTACCCCGTTCAGTACCCCACCGCATGTAGCCCTCAGGCCTGGTCGGCGGGCGCCCCGATGTTGTTGTTGCGCACCATGCTGGGCCTGGAGCCGGTCGGTGACCACCTGGTGTCCGACCCCGTTCTGCCCGACGGGATTGATCGGATCGAGGTCCACGATATCCCTGGCCGGTGGGGGCGAACAGATGTAGTCGCCCACCGCTGAGGCCGTCGTAGAGGGGGCACGATGACGGATAGGACATCTGACGAGCAACGGCTGCTCCAACTCCACCACGACTGGTATTATTCCAACTTCAATATCAACATTCCGCTGATGAGAACGGTATTTCCCCGCGGAGAAGAAAACTTCTTGATGTTCAACCTCAACGGCCACCCGTACTTCGGCGTCGACGACCTCGCCGACCTGTGGTCGTACTACGCCCGCACTGGGCGTTGGGGTCTCTGCGCGGACTACGTTCTCAGGGTCGAGGCCCTCGGTGACCTGGGCTACGTGCTCTCCGAAGGGACGTTCCCCGCTTGGAAGGTCAAGGACCCCGACGGGAACTTTCTTCCCGACGACCAGCAGCGCGATCTGACCCTCCGCTACCGGTCCACGGAGATCTATAAAAGAGACGACGGCGCGGGGCAGCCCGAATGGAAGATGTGGCACTTCCACTGTTCCACCCGCCCCCCGGACGACGAGGCGCCGCCGGCCAAGACGGAACACGACGCGGCGGGGGTCCGCGGCCTGGGTAATACCCCGTACAGCGTGGGGATCCGAACCGAGTACAAGGTCGGCCCATGATGCTCCGGTACCGATCGGTGCGAACCCGCAGAAAGAACGACGTTACCGTGCTGGAGCTCGGTCCCGATGGCGGGAACGGCAAGGCGCCGGTCCTGCTGGTGCATCCGGTCAACCTGAGGAAGGAATGTTGGCTCGACCTCATGCGCGGGTTGCTCGGTGATCGGCGGTGCGTCGCGGTGGACCTCGCCGGGCACGGAGAATCGAGCGACAGCGTGGGCTACAACCTTGACGGTTGGGTGTGGGACTGTCTCGACGTCGTGACGTCGCTCAATCTCGGCCGCTACCACCTCGTCGGCGGCTCGCTCGGTGGAACGATCGCGTTGTGCCTCGCGGGCGAACTACCGGCCAGGGCGATGTCGGTCACGATGATGTGCAGCTCGATCCGGTACGAGTCGGATCCCGCGGCCGGGCCGGAACCTGACGTCATGCTCGGCACCGGTACCGTCGGCGAGCTGTTCGACCTACTCTCCGTCCAGGCGCCGACGCCGGGTTCACCGGTGCCGCTCGTGGCTACCATCCGACTTCTCATCCGACATCTCGAAACGGCCGAACCGGGTGGCAAGCCGATGGTAGGGGGCACCGTGACGTTCTCCGGTGTGGGCAGGAACGAGGGCGGGGCGGTGGCCTGCTCGGCGTCGAGGCGGCTGCCCACGCCTGCGGCGTCGGTCCGTTGCGACCTTCATCAGGGCCGGCGTCGACGCGATCGCGACTCAAGTCGGTCGTCGAGTTCTCCTACGGTCCAGAGGAGCTGGGCCTGCCGGCATCGGCCTCGCGCTGCGCATCGACTTCGATCCGGACCGGAGCCGACCGTCTGGCAGAGCCTCATACGACTGCGTGCGGTGACGTCGAGCGTCGGTGCGAGATCGCGGCGAGGTGGTCGCCGTGGGTCCCAGTTCGCCCACCTCATCGACGAACCTGCGCAAATCGGGACCATTCCCACGACGACAGACGAGATCCTGGAGATGGCAGCCCGATGAATGGATCCAACGCCCACCGCCCACCGCGCCCGGAAATGCCGGCCGTCGGCTTCGTCCTTGGCAGCAGTTTCCACCCCGCCGAGCTGATCGCCGTCGCGAGGGCGATCGAGGACAACGGGTTCGGCAGTGTGTGGTCGACCGAGGACTACTTCAAGACGGGAGGCATCTCGGGGGCGGCGGTGGTCCTCGGCGCCACCCGCCACCTCTCTGTGGGGACTGGTCTTATTTCGACCTATGCCCGCCATCCGGCGCTGACCGCGATGGAGGCTGCCACCCTGGCCTCCGCCTACCCGGGACGGTTTCGGCTCGGTCTCGGACCGGGCGGGCTTGGATGGCTCGACCAGCAGGGGATCCGGCATCCCCGGCCGGTGTCCCACGTCCGGGAAAGCGCGCGCGCGGTGCGCGCACTACTCGCCGGGGAGGAGCTCTCGGGCGAGTACGACGGCCACACGTTCGAGCGGGTGCGCCTCACCTTCGTTCCCCGACAGGCGCCGCCGATCCTCGTCGGCGCCACCGGCCCCAGGATGACGGCGATCACCGGGGAGGTCGCGGACGGCCTGCTGCTGTCGGTCCTCAGCACACCAGAGTTCGTCCGGATCCAGCGCGGGATCATCGCCAGCACGGCTGGGGACGCGGTCAGGCCGATATCGACGTTCGCGTTCTTCGCCCTCGACGAATCCGTCGACCGGGCTCGGGCCATTGCCCGCCCAGTCCTCGCCGCCTACCTCGCGGAGACCGGGGGCACGGTGATGACCGA
The DNA here is from genome assembly GCF_029626265.1 of Micromonospora sp. WMMD1102. Taxonomy (NCBI): domain Bacteria; kingdom Bacillati; phylum Actinomycetota; class Actinomycetes; order Micromonosporales; family Micromonosporaceae; genus Micromonospora; species Micromonospora sp. WMMD1102. The sequence goes on from NZ_JARUBN010000001.1 coordinate 7,234,683, forward strand.
CGCGATCGGCATTACCGGGCAACTGCGGCGGCTCCTGGCCGACGGAGACGCCGCCGACCTCGCTGCGGACATGCCCGACAGCTGGGTCGATCGGCTAGTCGTTTGCGGTGACCTCGACACCTGTCTCGAACGCATCAACGAGTTCGGCCGGGCCGGATCCGACGAGGTGGCGCTGGTGCCGCTCGCGGTCGGCACCCTGCCGGAAGACATAGCGAAGGTCGGCTCGGCCCTGCATACCGGGTGACGCCAAGATCGTCATCTTCGATGAATCGGGCGCCGCGCTGGTGCAGGCCACTCCGATCGCGGCTGCCCGTACCGCAGCTGGGACTTTCGCCGATACCTGCCAACAGCACGGCATCCGCCGCTGAATGGGTCGTGCCGGATCGTTGTACGAGCCCTGGCCGAGGCGCTCTTCGCTCCACTTGATGGTTCGGACTGTCCGGTAGGTACAGCGAAGTGCCTGCCACGTAAGGGGCCGTGTCCTGGCTGATCTTGCGGTGATGATCGCTGACGGCGTGAGGCGATCGCCGACATCGACGTGGTGCGGCATCAGGCACACGTGTTCGGGCGGGTCGCCTCACCAGCCACCTGCTGGCGGGCCCTGGTCGAGGTCGACGACCTGCGGGTACGGCGCATCGCGCAGGCGCGGGCGAAGGTCCGGGCCCGGGTGTGGTCGTCGGCCAGGGATCAGCCGACGTACGTGTCGGCGAGTTGGCCGCGGAGTTTGGTGAGGGCGCGGGTGAGGAGGCGGCTGATGTGCATTTGGGAGACGCCGATTTGTTCGGCGATCTGGGATTGGGTGAGGTTGCCGTAGAAGCGGAGGGTGAGGATTTTCTGTTCGCGTTCGTCGAGGGTGGCGAGGGCGGGGCCGAGGGCGACGCGGAGTTCGGCGAGTTCGTATTGGTTGTCTTCGGTGCCGAGGAGGTCGCCGAGTTCGGTGGTGCGTTCGCCGTCGCCGGTGGGGGTGGACAGGGAGACGGCGTTGTAGGCGCGGGCGCCTTCGAGGCCTTCGAGGACTTCTTCTTCGGTGAGGTTGAGGTGGGTGGCGATGTCGGTGATGGTGGGGGAGCGGCCGAGGGTTTGTAGGAGGTTGCTGTTGGCTTCGCTGATGGCGAGGCGGAGTTCCTGGAGGCGGCGGGGGACGCGGATGTCCCAGGTGCGGTCGCGGAAGTGTCGTTTGAGTTCGCCGATGATGGTGGGGATGGCGTAGCCGGCGAAGTCGACGCCGCGGGTGGGGTCGTATTTGTCGATGGCTTTGATGAGGCCGACGGCGGCGGTTTGGGTGAGGTCGTCGGTGGGTTCGCCGCGTCCGCTGTAGCGGTGGGCGAGGTGGTTGGCCAGGGGGAGCCAGGCTTCGATGGCTTTGTCGCGGAGGGTGGCGCGGGAGGGGTGGTGGGTGGGGAGGGCTGCCATGGCGTGCAGCAGGTCGGTGGCGGTGTCGTTGAGGTTGGGTTTGGCGGCGGTCTTGGTGGTGGTCTTCGTGGCTGTGGTGGTGGTCATGGTGGGTCTCCCTGCGTCGTGGGCGGGGACGTGGTTGTCCGGTGCGGGTTCATGTGGTGGTGCGGGTTCGTGTGGTGTCGGGTTCATGTGGTGGTTCGGGTGGTGGCGTATGGCTGTTCAGGTGTCACCTTAGCCCGTTGGTATCGGCTGAGGCTAGCCGAACGGCTGATGTATAAAAGTTTCTTACCTGACCAAAGTAGGGCACAATGGCGCATGATCGGCTCGCGTTTTCGTCGATCACCGACTGAACGAGATTCGCCGATCACACGTTCAGGTCCCGACGACGGCGAGATGATTACCGCCTGTGGGTTCAAGGTGGCGGGATGTGATCTACCGGACGGACCGGGCCGGCGGCCGGGGTACGGCGTGATCCGCCCGCGTCGGATCATCCAGCGCTGGGGACTGGACCCGGAGTCGTTGCCCGGTGAGGAGGAGCGGCACGCCTCCTGGCTCGAACTCTTCTTCGACCTGGTCTTCGTGCTGGCACTGGCCGCCGTGCAGAACCGGCTCACCGACGAGGTGCCGGACGCCGACGATATCCTCCGGACCGCCGCGCTCTACGCGATCGTCTACTGGGCCTGGGTCGGCCAGGCGATCTACGACACCCGGTTCGACCCCGACGACCTCGGTCACCGGCTGGTCGTACTCGTCGGAATGGTCGGGGCCGGCGCCATGGCGGTCGGCGTCAGGGACGCTCCGGACACCCTGCTGCTGCCGGTCGGCTACCTCGTGGTCCGCGGCACCCTGCTGGTGCTCTACCTCCGGGTCCGCGGCACCAACGCCACCACCCGGCGGCTGACCACGGTCTACCTCAGTGGGTTCGGCGCGGGCCTGCTGTTCTGGGTCGCCTCGCTCGCCGTACCCGCGCAGAACCGGCCGATGCTCTGGCTGTTCGGGCTGGTCGTCGAAGTACTGACACCGTGGCTCGGCCGCCGCTGGCTGATCCGGCACCCGGTGCACCCGTCGCACCTGCCGGAACGGATCGGGCAGTTCACCATCATCCTGCTCGGGGTCAGCCTGACCGACCTGATCGACGCGATGCCGAGCCGGCCCTCGCCGGCCGCCGTCGTGGTGGCGACCACCGGGTTCCTCATCCCGGCCTCGATCTGGTGGGTCTACACCACCTTCGTGACGCTGGGCCTGACCAGGTCCCGGTTGAGCGCCGGCATCGGCTACGCGACCGTGCACGGGCTGATCGGCTCCGCGTTGCTGCTGCTCGGGTGGTGCCTGGGGCAGGCCGTCCGGGAGGTCGGTGCCGGCCGCGAGGACCTGCCCCGGATGCTGCGCCTGATGCTGGCGGTCTCGCTGGCCAGTTGGATGATCGGTGGCCTGGCACTGCAACGGATCGCACTGGGTGCCATACCGCCGCTGCGGATCGCGGTCACGACCGTCACCGTGGGGCTGCTCGGCGCCGTCACCCTGGTGCCGCCGCCGATCGTCCTGATGCCGCTGCTCGCCGTGCTGACGATCGGCTACGCCGCCGTCAGCAGCCGGCTAATCGTCCGGTTCGGCAGGGAACGGATCCAAGCTTGACCACGCCGCCCGGCGCGACCGGGCCACCAGCCGCCGGGCGTGACCGCGACGCCGAGTGGCGGGCGCGGTCAGGCGGCCAGCCGGCGGGCACGGTCGCGTACCCGGCGGGCCGCGAGGTGCGCGGCCGAGAAGCTCCGGCCGGCGCCGACCCGGAGCGGCTCGGGGACGTCGGCCAGCCCCCGGTAGTGCACGGTGAGCAGTTGCAGCCAGCTCATCAGACCGGCGAGTTCCTGGCCCAACGGCTCGGGACGGCCGGCCGGGTCCACGGCGAGCGGCCCGGCGTACCCGTCGACGGCAGTCTGTAGGGCGCGGTGCCCCGCAGCCAGCTCCGGCAGCAGCTCGGCGAGCGGGACCGGGGTGCCGGGCCGGACCTGGTGCCGGCCGAGCAGCTCGGCCACCGCCTCGGCGGCGGCGCCGACGGCGGCGGCGAACCGGCGCCGCTCCTCGTCCGGTACCGGCGTCATGCCGCCCACCCCTTCGGCGCCGCCTCCGGTCCGCCCAGCGCCCGCCGCAGGTGCACGCCGGTCGGCGAGCCGTCCAGCTCGACCAGCCCGCGCGGCTCGCCCTGGTAGAGCACCCGGCCGCCCCGGCTGCCGCCCTCCGGCCCCAACTCCACCACCCAGTCGGCGTGCGCGACCACGTCCAGGTTGTGCTCGATCACGAGTACGGTCGCCGCGTACTCGTCGACCAGCCGGTCCAGTACGCCCAGCAGCCGCCGCACGTCCGCCATGTGCAACCCGGTGGTCGGCTCGTCCAGCACGTACGCCGGGGCGCCGCCCCGCAGGTGCGCGGCGAGCTTGATCCGCTGGCACTCGCCACCGGAGAGGCTGGTCAGCGGTTGGCCGAGCCGCAGATAGTCCAGCCCCACGTCGGCCGTCGCCGCCAGCACCGGCGCGATCCGGCGGTTGCCGGCGAAGAAGTCCCGCCCCTGCGCCACCGTCATCTCCAGTACGTCGCCGATGCTGCGCCCGCGCAGCCGGTAGCCGAGCACCTCGTCGGAGAAGCGCCGGCCGTCGCAGGTCTGGCAGACCAGCGGGACGCCCTCCAGCGCGCCGAAGTCGGTATGCACCACGCCGAGCCCGGCACAGGTGGCGCAGGCACCGGCGGAGTTGGCGCTGAACAGCGCCGGTCCGACCCGGTTGGCCCGGGCGAACCCGGCCCGGATCTGGTCGGCGATCCCGGTGTAGGTGGCCACAGTGGAGCGGCGGTTGGCGTGTGGCATCGACTGGTCGACGATCACCGCCGCCGGATGCTGCGCCCGGAACGCGCCGCCGACCAGGCTCGACTTGCCCGCGCCGGCCACCCCGGCGAGTACGGTCAGCACCCCGGCCGGCAGGTCGAGGCTGAGGTCGCGCAGGTTGTTGGTCCGGGCGCCGACGATCGGCAGTACTCCGGTCGGGGTGCGCACCGCCGCCTTCAGCCGGGTGCGTCCGGTCATCGCCCGGCCGGTGTGGGTGCCGGCGTCGACGAGCGCGCCGACGTTCCCGGCGAAGACCACCCGGCCGCCCGCGGTACCCGCTCCGGGGCCGAGGTCGAGGACGTGGTCGGCGGCGGCGATCACGTCCCGGTCGTGCTCGACGACGAGTACGGTGTTGCCCTTGTCCCGCAGCGTCCGGAGCAGGCCGGTGAGCCGGTGCACGTCCCGGGGGTGCAGGCCGACGCTCGGCTCGTCGAAGATGTAGAGCAGGTCGTTGAGGCTGCTGGAGAGGTGTCGCACGATCTTGACCCGTTGCGACTCGCCCCCGGAGAGCGTGCCGGTGCGCCGGTCCAGGCTCAGGTAGCCGAGCCCGATCTCCACCAGGTGTCCGACCTGGGCGGCCAGGGCGTGCAGGACCGGTTTGGCGGCCGGCAGTTCCAGTCCGGCAAGTACGCCGAGCAGTTCCTCGGCCTCCATCGCGGAGAGCTCGGCGATGGTGTGCCCGCCGACCCGGCTGGAGAGCGCCAGCGGCGAGAGCCGGCTGCCGCCACAGGCCCGGCACGGCACCGAGGTGGTGAACTCCCGCACCATCCGGCGGGTCCGCTCGGTCGGCTCCGCCGCCTGGTCGAGGTAGCGGCGGCGGAACTTCACCACCGCGCCCTGGTAGCCGAGGTTGACCGTGGACCCGGCCACCTCCAGCGGCACGGTCCCGTCGGTGGAGTGCAGCAGGTCGTCGAGTTCCCGTTCCGAGTACGCCGAGACCGGCTTGTCCGGGTCGAGCCGGCCGGAGTTGGCGAGCAGGTGCCAGTCCCGGCTGCCGACCTTGAAGGGTGGGGCGAGCAGCGCACCCTGGTTGAGCGACCGGCTCCGGTCTAGGAAGACGGTCAGGTCGACGTCGGTGATCTCGCCGAGGCCCTCGCACTCCGGGCACATCCCGGCGGGCATGTTGAAGGAGAACGCGTCGGGGTAGCCGACGAACGGCTCCCCCACCCGGGCGAAGAGCAGCCGCAGCAGCGGGGCGATGTCGGTGATGGTGCCGACGGTGGAGCGCGGCCCGCCGGTCAGCGGTCGCTGGTCGACGGCGACCGTCGCCGGCAGGTGGGCGATCAGGTCGACGGCCGGGCGGGCGGAGTTGGGCAGGAAGGTGCGGACGAACATCGGCAGCATCTCGGTCAGCTGCCGCTGGCCCTCGACGGCGATCGTCCCGAAGACCAGCGACGACTTCCCCGACCCGGAGACGCCGGTGACGACGGTCAGCCTGCGTTTGGGGATCTCGACGTCGACGGCGGCGAGGTTGTGCTCGCGGGCTCCGCTGACCCGGATCCACTCCGCGACCGGCGCCCGCTGCCCGGAAGATTCAACGACACTCATTCCTTCAACTGTATCGTTGAAGTTCGATGTTGAGACTTTACTCTGGCCTGACGCTCCGACGTGGAGCAGAAGTCTCAACCAGCGGGTCACCTGCTGTCGACGGTCCGGAAGAGGTCCGGGCGAGGACGGCGGCGGATCAGGCCCGGAACGGGGTGACCGGCAGCCCGGCAACCCCCGGGGTGGCCCGGAACAACGCACCGGCCGCCGGTTCCGGGTCGTCCAGGCCCAGCCGGGAGGTGGTGATGTAGAGGTCGCGCAGCTCCGGGCCGCCGAACGTGCAGGCGGTGACCTGGCCGGCCGGCACCGGAATCCGTACGTCGAGCCGGCCGTCCGGCGCGTAGCGGCGTACCTCGGCGCCGCCCCAGAGCGCCACCCAGACCCCGCCCTCGGCGTCCACCGTCAACCCGTCCGGGGCGCCCTCGTCGGGCTCGATCCGCACGAACGGGCGGCGGCCGGTCAGCACCCCCTCGGCAACGTCGTAGTCGAAGACGTCGACACGCTGGGTCGGGGTGTCGACGTAGTACGCCAGGGTGCCGTCGGGCGACCAGCCGAGGCCGTTGGAGATGGTGACGTCGGCCAGTACCCGGCGGGGCGTCAGGTCGGCGTCGAGCCGGTAGAGCGCCCCGGCCCCCGGCCTGGTGTCGTACGCCATCGAGCCGCAGTAGAACCGGCCGGCCGGGTCACAGCCGCCCTCGTTCATCCGCAGGTCCGGATCGGTCCAGAGGTCGGGCAGCCGGCGTACCGGCCGCAGTTCGGCGTCGGTGAGCACGAACCCGCGCTCCACCGCGACCAGGTAGCCGTTCCCGGCCCGGGGCCGGACCACCGCCGCGACGCCGTCCACGTGGTGCCGGGCCACCTCCCCGGTCCCCGGCTCCAGCGCCAGTACGTCACCGGCCAGCATGTCCACCCAGAGCAGCCGTTCCGTCCGGGTGTCCCACACGGGGCCCTCGGCATGCTGGCAGCACGCCTCCGTCACCTGGGTCACCCGCGTCGCGTCGTCCATCACCCTCGTACTCCTCTCGTCAGCCCCGCTGCCCGACCGCCGCACTGCCCGACCGCCACGATCCTCGACCGTCACGATCTCGGCAGCTCGATCATGTCAGCGCGGCACGGTGCCGACGATCGCGATGCCGTCGGCGATCTCGGCGGTGGCGTTGGCGGCGTAGCCGAGCACCAGTCCCGGCGGGCCGGGGCGCTGCCGGTGCCAGGAGAGCGGCTGCACCTTGACGCCCCGGGCCAGCGCCGCGGTCGCCAACTCCACGTCGTCGACGCTGCCGTCGGCGAATGTGATGGTCAGGTGCAGCCCCGCCGCCGCGCCGTGCAGCACCGCGTCCGGCAGGTGGGTCCGGATCGCCGCGATCATCGCGTCCCGGCGGCGTACGTGCCGCCGGCGGAGCAGCCGCAGGTGCCGTTCCAGCGCCCCCGACCCGATCAACTCGGCGAGCACCAGTTGCGGCAGGGCGGCGTTGCCGAGGTCGGCGGCCCGCTTGGCGTCGACCAGGGCGGCCCGGTAACGGCTCGGGGCGAGCAGCCAGCCCACCCGCAGGGCCGGGGCGAGCAGCTTGGAGACGCTGCCGGCGTAGCAGACCTGTTCGGGCAGTACCGCCCGGAGCGCGGGCACGGGTGGCCGGTCGTACCGGTGCTCGGCGTCGTAGTCGTCCTCCACGACCAGCCCGCCGCCGGCCGCCCAGCGGATCAGCTCGCGCCGCCGGGCGCCGTCCAGCACCACCCCGGTCGGGAACTGGTGCGCCGGGGTCAGCATCACCGCCGGTGCGCCGCTGTCCACCAGTTCGGCCACCCGCAGCCCGCCGGCGTCGACCGGGATCGGCGGCGTCGCCAGTCCCCAGTTGCGAAGCTGCTGCCGGACCCCGAGCGAGCCCGGGTCCTCCACCGCCACCGTCCGCACCCCGTCGTGGTGCAACACCTGCCCGAGCAGGGTCAGCGCCTGCGCGACCCCGGCCACCACCAGCAGGTCGTCCGGATCCACCGCGATCCCCCGGTTGCGGGCCAGCCAGTGCGCGACGGCGACCCGGAGTCTCGGGGTACCCCTCGGGTCGCCGTAGCCGAAGTCGCCGGGGGCGAGGTCGTGCAGCACGGCGCGTTCGGCCCGCAGCCAGGCCGCGCGGGGAAACGCGGCGAGATCGGGTACGCCGGGCGTCAGGTCGATCCGGGCCGGCGCGGCGCGCAGCGAGTCGAAGACGTCCAGCCGGGGCGCGCTGGCGAAGATCTGCGAGTCGGTGCCGCCCAGCCGGGCCTCGGCGGCGGAACCTCGGGGGGCCGGCACCGAATCGCCGGTACGCCGGGAGCCGGTGGACCCCGACCGCGGGGCGGGGGTGCCGAGCGGAGCGGAGACGACGACGGTACCGGCACGGCCCCGGCCGGCGACGTGCCCGTCCTCGACCAGCCGCTGGTACGCCTCGGTGACCACGCCCCGGGAGACGCCCAGCTCGGCGGCGAGTACCCGGGTCGCCGGCAACCGGCCGCCCACCGGGACCCGGCCGTCGGCGATAGCGCAGCGCAGCCGGTTGGCCAGCCAGTCCGCCCGGCCGCCGGCCGGCGCCTCGCCGATGTCGAGCTGGAGGAAGTCGGAGCCGGCCGTCATGGACCCGTCGGCTGCCTCCTGTTTGGCCCTGTCCATCAGGCCATTGTGCCGGGCAGAGTGATCGCAGGCGACATCGCCGCCGCCAGGCCGCGCGGCGCAGGACGACGGGGTGAGGCGACACGTGTACTTCCAGCACTCGACCGAGATCTGGTCCGACCATCCGGAACTCGTGGCCGGGGTCGTCGCCGCCACCGGGCTCACCCGGCGCCCCGGAACCGCCGACGGTGTCGAGGCCGGCCGGACCGCCGGGGACGGCTCGCAGATCGAGTCGGCGATCGAGACGGGGACCGGGTCGGCGATCGGGTCGGCGATCGCCAGGTTCACCGCCGCCGCCGAGGCCCGCCTCGAGACCGGGCCGGTCGCCGAGCAGCCGGAGATCCGGGCCTGGCGGCGGACCTTCACCCGGATGGGGCTAAAGCCGACGCAGTACCGGTGCGCGGCCGAGGCGCTGCTCCGACGCTTCGCCCGGGAGGGATCGCTGCCCCGGATCCACCCGCTGATCGACCTCTGCAACGCCGCCTCGCTCGCCTTCGCCATCCCGGTCGGCGTCTTCGACGTCAGCCGGATCAGCGGAAGCCTTGAGGTACGCCCGGCCGAGGGCAGCGAGACGTACCAGACCTTCTCGGGTGAGGTCGAGCACCCGGCCGCCGGTGAGGTCATCTTCGCCGACGCCACCGGGCGGGCACACGCACGGCGCTGGACCAACCGGCAGAGCGGGTACTCGGCGGTGCGGGAGAGCACCGACGACATCCTGATCGTGGTCGAGGGACTGCACGGATCGGCGCCGGTCGACGTACCGAAGTTGACCGCCGCGCTGGCGGACGAACTAGTCGCGCTCTGGGCGGTCCGACCGACGACCGCGATCCTGACCCGCGACAATCCGCGCTTCGAGTTCGGCCGCTGAACCCCTACGACCCGCCGACTCGGGGGTGGCGGGCCGTGGGTGTACGGGCTGTTCCGGAGACGGTGAGAGGGCCAGCCCCTGTTGCGGGGCTGGCCCTCTCGGTGCTGCTGTGTTGCTGTGCTGTTGGTGCTTATGCGGAGTAGCCGCGTTCGGTGGCCCAGTTGGCGAGGTTGATGGTGCTCATCCAGTACTGGGCCTGGTCCGGGTTGGCCGGGTCGGCGATCTTGACCTTGCGGCCGTGGTCGTCGTAGCCGACGACGGTCAGGTAGTGCCCGCCGGGGTAGGAGTGCGACATGCCGTCGACGTCGGTGGCGGTGCCCTTGATGTTCATCACGACCGGACGCTTGGCGTCGATGGCGTTGACGATGTCGACCTGGAGTCGGTCCATCTGTTCGGGCTTGGCGGTGCTGTCCGGGATCGCGACGGTGCGGTAGTTCTTACCGCCGGTGGTGTTCAGGACCCGGGTGGTGTCCTCGGCCGAGTTGGTGCCGGCCTCGGTGGTGCCGAGCCGCTTGGCGACGTCGTCCTGGCTGGGGGTCTGGCCCTGCGCGGACAGCGCGATCCGGGTCGCGGCGGGGGCGCAGTAGTAGAAGTTTTCCTGCGCCTTGTACTGGTAGTCGAGGGTCTTCGACGGTGCCCGCTTGTCGATGTCGCGGATGTCGTTGGTGACCGCGGCGGCGGTCGGGTTGCCGCCGGTGGGCGGGGTGTCGGTCGAGATGGCGGGGGCGGCGAACGCGCCGCCGACGACGGCGAGGCCGGCGATGCCGAGCGCGGTCTTACGGATCGGGGTGTCGGTGATGGCCGGGAGCCACCGCTTGACGTTGGTCATGATGGTCACCTTCCATTTCCGGGGGTACGACACCACCACCCGCGGGTGCGCGGTGGCGGGTCGAAAGAGGGAAAGAAACCCGAAGCTCAGAAGTTCTCAGGGGGATGCCCGGGGGGATGTAACGACGCCCGCCGGCTGCCCATTCCCCGGGCACCCGGGGGGTGGCCAGGGCTGCGGGGTGCTGCTGCGGACGTACGCCGGGTATAACCATGGCCACCGGCCCGATGTTCCGCGACCCGGCCCGACCAGCCACCCGATCATGACCAAAAACCGGACACCCGGCTCAGGACCGGACGTCGTGGAACCCCTCTAGCAACGCCAGCACGGCGGCCGGATCCTCGACGTGGGCGTTGTGCCCCAGACCGGACAGCGTGTGCGACGGTACGCCGAGCCGGGCCAACTCGTCGGCACCGACCATCGGGTCGTGCTCGCCCCTGGCCAGCAGCACCGGCACCGACGCCGCCGACAGCAGGCCGGCCATCTCCGGCGCCCCGACCCCGAACGCGCGCGGGTCCATCGCCAGCCGCCAGCGACCGCCCCCGGACGCGAGGATTCCGCCGTCGACAACCGGATCGTCCGGTTCGACGATCCCGACCAGCCCGGAGACCCGCAGGTGCCGCTGTGCCGCCTCGGCCCGGGAGTCGTACCAGCCGACGGGCCGGGCGGCCAGTGCCACAGCCCTGCCCAGCTCGTCGGAAGTCCAGCCGACCTTCACACCCAGCCCGACAACCGCCTCGACCGCCCAGCCCGGACCGGTGCCGCCCGGTTCCGCCGAGACCGGACCGCGACCGGCCGGCTCCGCCGACACCTGCCCGGCCGGTTTCGCCGATGCCTGCCCGGCCAGGGCAAGCCCGACGGCGCCGCCCAGCGAGTGCCCGAGCACCACCACCCGGTCACCAGGCGCGAACAGCCCGGCCAGGTTGGCGGCGAAGGAGTCGAAGGAGTACCGGTCGAGCGGCGCCGAGCCGCCGTGCCCGGGCAGGTCCGGCGCCAGCCAGCGGCCCGGCCAGTGTTCGGCGAGCAACCCAGCCCAGCCCCGCCACACGTCACCGGTCGCGCCCATCCCGTGCAACAGCAGCAGCACCGGCTGGCCCGCACCCCCACCGGCCGCGACCCGCAGCCCTCCGGCCTCCGCACCTCCACCCGCCATGTCGAGCAGTCTGCCACCGGAGGTTGTCCTACCGTCCACTTAGCATGGCCGAATGCCGGATACTCCCCCTGGCGGGGCTGTCAGCGGGGCCGGGATCGGGCCGGGTGCGGTGGCGGTGCTGACGCTGCCGCGCGGCGGACACGGTGCCGCCCAGGTGGTCTCGGTCGGCGACGAAACGCTGCTGGTGTACGCCCTGGACTGGTATTCGGCCGAACGGCCGACCCTGGCGCAGCTCGCCGGGGCCGGTCCGCTGCGGCTGCGGCACCACAGCCACACCGGAGCGCTGGCGGCCGTCAACATACGGCGGGACGACCCCATCCCGCTCGACTTCGACTGGCTCGGTGACCAGCCGCTCCGGCCCGGCGCACCCGAGACCTCGGCCAGCTATGCCAGCTGGTCCTACCTGCCCGACCAGGTCTACCGCCAGCGCCAGTGGGACCTGCGGTTGCCAGAGCGGGTCAAGGCGGACTACCGGGCGGCCATGACCAGGGGCCAGGTCGAGGTCGACCTCGGCGGTGAGCCGGCGACGATGGGCGCGGCCACGCCGAGCCTCGACCTCGCCGGCTCGGCCCTGCTTCCGGCAAGCGGCGACGTGCGCTGGGCGGGACTCGACGCGCTGCCCCGGTGCACCACGCTGACCTGGCACGGCCCGGCACGCGGGTTGCCCGAGGCGCTCGCGGCCCGGCCGATCGTCGCAAACCTGACCTGGCACGATCCCCCGTCCGAGATCGACCTGACGGCCGGCAACCTGACCAGGTTCACCCTCCGCGGCTCCGGTGTGCGGGTCCTGCGGCTGCCGCCCACCCTGCTGTACTGCGGACTCGTCGGCGGCTTGCCGGCCACCGTCGAGGCGGCCGAACGCGGACGGTGGATCGACCTGAGTGTCGAGCTCCCCGACACTCCGATGCTGCTGCCTGCCGGGCTGCACGGCGTACGCCGCCTGGGTGTGCGCGCCGACGGGGTGGTCTCGGCAGCGTCGCTCGGCGCGCCGGCCGAGCTGGAAACGCTCCGGTTGAGTTGGCGGAAGGCGCCCGGCCTGCTGGTCGACGCCGACCCGCTGGCAACGCTGTCCCGGCTGTACGCCGTCGAACTGCTCGACGGGTACGGCTGCGCCGCCGACACTCTGCCCGATCTGCCGGCCCTGCGCCATCTGGCGGTTGACGGGCTGCGCCGCTCGGTCGTCGCCGCGCTGCGGACCCGCTACCGGGACACCGGCGTCGAGCTGCTGCTCCGGGGGGCGAAGTCCGACGCGTGGCTGGAGGCGAACTTCGGCAACCCGTTCCGGGACTGGGTCGACGACGATCCGCGCGGCGGCACGGCCGCCTGCCGGGCGTACTCGACCGCGTTGCGGGCCGTCGACCGGCTGCCGACCGAGGGCGATGCTCGGGTCCGGGCGGCCGAGCCGATCCTCCGGACCCTGGTCGACGCGCTCAACCGGATCGAGCAGCGCTACGAGATCATCGACACCGTCAACCGCGAGCAGGCCGGGGACGCGTTCCTTGCCCTGGCGGACCGGGCCGGGGTTCCGGCGAAGCTCGCGGACGACTGGTTCGACGACTGGCGCGATTTCTGAGTTGCCGCCGAGCGGTCAGCGCAGCGCGGTCGCCAGCCCAGCACGTCGGCCGTTCGTCAGCGTAGTGCGGAGGCCATCCGGCGGACCGCCTCGGTGACCAGTTCCGGCGAGGTCGCCAGGTTGAACCGGACGTGTCCGGCCCCGTTGGTCCCGAAGGCCGGCCCGGGGACCAACGCGACCCGGCCACGCTCCAGGAACAGCTCGGCCGGGTCGGCGGGTGCCCCGGCAGCACCGGCCGGCAGGGTCAGGTCCCGGCAGTCCAGCCAGGCGAGGTAGGTGCCCTCCGGCGGCCGGTACCGCACCTGCGGCAGGTGCTCGGCGACCAGGTCGCCGAGGAGCCGGCGGTTCTGGTCGAGCCCGGCCAGCAGTTCGTCGAGCCAGGGGCCGCCGTAGCGGAACGCGGCGGTGTGCGCGAGTACGCCGAGGTGGCTGGCGCCGTCGCCGGCCACCTTCGGCATCCGGGCCAGGTCGTCGGCGGCCGCCGGCCCGGCGACCAGCAGCGCCGCCTTCACCCCGGCCAGGTTCCACGCCTTCGACGCGGAGTACAGCGCGAGGCCGCGCTCACCGCCGGGCATCGAGAGGTACGGCCGGAACGTCGCGCCGCGACAGACCAGCGGCGCGTGGATCTCGTCGACCACCACGCGTACGCCGTACCGGTCGGACAGCTCGATCACCATCGCGAGTTCGTCGGCGGTGTGCACGGTGCCGGTCGGGTTGTGCGGGCTGCACAGCAGGTAGGCGGCCTGCCGGCCACCGGCGACGGCTTCGGCGAAGGCGGCTGCCAGGGCGTCCGGGTCGAGCCGGTGTTCCGGGTCCAGCGGCGCCTCGACCACCCGCCGGTCGGCACTCCGGATGAAGTCGTAGAACGGCGGATAGACCGGCGGGTTGATCACGACCGCGTCGCCGTACCCGGTGACCAGCCTGAGCGCCTCGACCACGCCGAGCATCACGTCGGGGACCAGCCGGGTGTGCTCCGGCTTCGGTGCCCAGCCCCAGCGTTCCCGGGCGAATCCGGCGAGCGCCGAGGCGTAGTCCGCGCCGCCCTGTGGGTAGCCGGTGTCGCCAAGCGCGACCGCGTCGGTCAGCGCCCGCGCGACCGGCTCGGCGAGCGGCACGTCCATCTCGGCGACCCAGAGCGGCAGTACGTCCGGCGGGTACCGCCGCCACTTCTCGCTGCTGCGGCGCCGCAGGTCGGCCAGGGAGAGGGTCTGCAAGGGGTTGCCCACCACGCCACGGTACTCGCCCCCCGGCCCCGGCCCGCCCCGGCCTGAACACCGCACCAGCCCGGGCCGGCCGTCCCGCCTCCGCGCCAGGGCGATCAGTGGGGGCGGGACACTCTCGCGCGCAGACTGTCGAGCTGGGTGCACAGACGGGGCAGGCGTCGATCCGCGGTGGACGCGCCGTGGCCGGGTCGGACCGACCGGACCCGATCTCGGATCTGGATCTGGCGGCGGGAGCGCAGGCGGGGCAGCTCGACAGTCTGCGCGAGAGGTAGTAGTCCCCGGCAGCGAGGGCGCCGAGGCTAAGGGGTGCGCCGCGTTCCGGCCGCGTCTGCTGAGCACGCGTGCCCGCAGGCTAGGGCAGCTGCACGGGGTATGACCCGGGCCCGTACGGCATCGAACTCGGCTGCACCGGATAGGTGTCCCGACGTTCGGCCTGGGCGAACCCGGCGGACCGGCTGTTCACCTGCGGCCAGCCGCCGGCCTCGTGGAACAGCCGCAGCGCGGTCGCCACCACCTCGGCCAGGGGCTCGTTCGCCTCGATCTCGATGGTGGCGCCCGGAGTGTCGATCCGGACCTTTGTCGGGTTGGCCGAGCCGTCACCGGACGACCTCGCCGCCGTCGAGCCGGTCGGCCCGGGGTCGACCGGCGTGGAATCGGCCGATCCGGCTGCGGCGGTGGCCGGCGATGCCGTGGCGGTGGGCGGGGCCGGCGCCTCGGTGGTGCTCGGCAGGTCCGGCGTCGCCGGATCGGCCGGGACCTCCGGCGGCGAGGTCTCGGGGACCGGCGAGGTCTCCGGCACGACTTCCGGGGCGATCTCCGGCGGTGCCGGCTGGGCGGGAACCGTACCGGCGGAGGAGACGGATGGGGATGGTTCGGTCGTCACCACGTCATTGTCGGGTCCGGCCGCACCGGTCCGCCACGACCGTCCCGGCGTCCCGATCTGGCCGTCGGGCCCACCCAGCCGGCGATCAGCCGGCGACCAGTGCCGGCTCTCCGGCTCCGGGCCGCCCCTCCTGCTGGTCGAACTGGGTCCGGTACAGCTCCTCGTAGCGGCCACCGGCGGCGAGCAGCTCGTCGTGGGTGCCGCGCTCCACGATCCGGCCCTCCTCGACCACCAGGATCTGGTCGGCGGCCCGTACGGTGGAGAGCCGGTGCGCGATCACCAGCGCCGTACGGTCGGCCAGTGCCTCGCCGAGTGCCGCCTGCACCGCCGCCTCGGAGGTGGAGTCGAGGTGTGCGGTCGCCTCGTCCAGGATCACCACCCGGGGGCGGGCCAGCAGCAGCCGGGCGATTGTCAGCCGCTGCCGCTCACCGCCGGAGAGCCGGTAGCCGCGCTCGCCGACCACGGTGTCCAGCCCGTCGGGAAGGCTCTCGATCAGGTCGGCGAGCCGGGCCCGGCGCAGCACGTCCCACAGTTCGTCCTCGGTCGCGCCGGGCCGGGCCAGCAGCAGGTTGGCCCGGATCGTGTCGTGGAACAGGTGCCCGTCCTGGGTGACCAGGCCGAGTGTCTCCCGTACGGAGTCGGCGGTGAGGTCCCGAACGTCCCGCCCGGCCAGGCGTACGGCACCGGCGTCGGCGTCGTAGAGCCGGGGTACGAGCTGGGCGATCGTGGACTTGCCGGCTCCCGAGGAGCCGACCAGGGCGACGAGTTGGCCCGGCTCGACCCGGAACGACACGTCGTGCAGCACGTCGACCCCGCCCCGGGTGTCCAGGGTGGCCACCTCCTCCAGCGAGGCGAGCGAAACCTTCTCCGCCGACGGGTAGCCGAACGTCACCCCGTCCAGCTCGACCGAGACCGGCCCGTCCGGCACCCGCTCCGCGTCGGGCTTCTCGGTGATCAACGGCTTGAGGTCGAGGATCTCGAAGACCCGCTCGAAGCTGACGAGTGCGCTCATCACCTCGACCCGGGCGCTGGCCAGCGCGGTCAGCGGGGCGTAGAGCCGGGTCAGCAGCAGGGCGAGCGCGACCACGGCGCCCGGTTCGAGCTGGCCGCGCAGCGCGTAGAAGCCGCCGAGGCCGTACACCAGGGCGAGGGCCAGCGCCGATACCAGGGTGAGCGAGGTGATGAAGACCGACTGCACCATCGCGGTGCGTACCCCGATGTCGCGGACCCGGCGGGCCCGGAGGGCGAACTCGGCCGACTCCTCCGCCGGCCGGCCGAAGAGCTTGACCAGGGTCGCCCCCGGCGCCGAGAAGCGCTCGGTCATCTGGGTGCTCATCGTCGCGTTGTGGTTGGCGGCCTCGCGCTCCAGCCGGGCCAACCGGCTGCCCATCCGGCGGGCCGGCAACACGAATACCGGCAGCAGCACCAGGGCCAGCAGGGTGATCCGCCAGGAGATCCCGATCATCACGACCAGGGTGAGCAGCAGCATGACGAGGTTGCCGACGACTCCGGAGAGGGTGTCGGAGAAGGCCCGCTGCGCGCCGATCACGTCGTTGTTGAGCCGGCTCACCAGGGCACCGGTCCGGGTACGCGTGAAGAAGGCGACAGGCATCTGCTGCACGTGGTCGAAGACGGCTGTCCGCAGGTCGAGGATCAATCCCTCGCCGATGCTCGCCGAGAGATAGCGGTTGTAGAGCGCGAGCCCGGCCTCGACGAGCGCGACGACCCCGATCAGCACGGCGAGCCCGACCACCAGGTCGGTGCTGCCGTTGCCGACGATGCCGTCGACCACTCGCCCGGCCAGCACCGGCGTGGCCACCGCCAGCACCGCCATCACCACGCTGAGCAGCAGGTAGCAGGCGAGTCGTCGACGGTGCGGCCGGGCGAAGCCGGCGATCCGGCGGAGCGTGGCCATCGAGAACGGGCGTCTGTCCTGCTGGGCGTGCATCGCGTGGTAGAGCGAGTTCCACGCCGTGACTTCCATATCCATCGTGCCTGCTCCCCCTGTGAACACCGAATCGACCGGACCATATCGGCGCCCACCGACATTAGGACCTCAAGTGTTGTCGAGGTCAATCTCGGGCAGGGTCGTCGGGCCAACACGGGACCGGTCGCGGATGTGACAGACTCGCGACTCGTGCCACTCCGATTCCCCCGCCCCACCCGGTACGGCTGGCTCGCCGTCGGGCTGGGCGTGCTCGGGGTGCTCTGGCGGGTCTGGCTGACCGTGGTCGGCACGCCGCCGACGAACAGCGACGAGGCCACCATGGGACTTGCCGCGCTGCACATCGCGCAGGGGCGGGACCTGCCGGTCTTCTTCTACGGGCAGCACTACATGGGCACCATCGAGGCGTACCTGTCGGCGCCGCTGGTCGCGCTCGCCGGGCCGTCGGTGGCCGCGCTGCGGATTCCCACCCTGCTGCTCTACGCACTCTTCCTGGTGCTGATGTACCAGCTGGTCAGGCGCGTCTTCACCGCCGGTCTGGCGGTGCTCACCGTCGGGCTGCTGGCACTGGGCTCGGACCGGATCGTGAAGAACCAGTTGATCGCCGGTGGCGGCTATCCGGAGACCGCCCCGATGCTGGCCGGCCTGCTGCTGCTCACCTACCTGATCGTCACCCGCACCACCACCCGCTGGTACGCCCTCACCGGCTGGGGCGTCCTGTTCGGGCTGGTGCTGTGGAACCACTGGCTGCCGGCGCCCTACCTGCTCGGCGCGCTGCTGGTGCTCGGCGCAGCCCGGGTGCTGACCCGGCGCACCGCCGGACTGGTCGGGGCCGGACTGCTGGTCGGGATACTGCCGCTGGTCGTCGGGAACGTGCAGGCCGGCTGGCGCGACAACTCGGTCGCGGTGCTGTTCCGGCTCAGCGGCTCCGGCAGCGACGCCGGGCTGTGGGACCGGATCGTCGGCGGCACCTGGCTGGGCCTGCCGCTGGGGATGGGACTCTGCCGGCCGAGCGCCTGCGCCGGCTGGTCGCTCTGGTGGGGACCGGCCGTGCTGCTGTTGCTGGCCGTCGCCCTGGTGATCGCGGTACGGCAGCTCCGTACCCGTCCGGGACCCGAGGGGGGTGCGGACCGGGCTCGGGCGGCGATCTGGCTGGTACTGGCCGGTGCCGGCCTGCTCACCGTGCTCAGCTACGTTCGCAGCCCGTCGGCCGCGGACACGCCGGTGGAGAGTTCCCGCTACCTGTCGGTACTGCTGGTCTCGCTTCCGGCGGCGCTCTGGCCGCTCTACCGGCCGGCCCGGGCCGGCGGTCGTCGGGCGGTGCCGGCGGCGCTGCCGATCGCCGCGCTCGCGGTCACCATGCTCGCCGCCACGGTCAGCCTGACCGGTGCCGTCGGCGAATACCGGGCGGACCGGGCGGAGAAGTCCGCGGTACTCGCGGCACTGCGCGAACGCGGGCTGACCTACGTGCACGGCGGCTACTGGACCTGCAACTGGATCAGCTACCTGAGCGCGGAACGGGTCACCTGCGGCGTCGTCGACGACCGACTGGGCCGGGGGCTCAACCGGTACCCCGGCTACTGGCGTCCGACGGCGCAGGCCGTGCTGGCGCCGGTCGGCTCGCCACTCGACGCCGAACTGGCCCGCCGGCTGCCCGGCGCCAACCCGCAGACGGTGCGCGGCTACCACCTCTATCCACCGCCGCCCCCGACCTCCTGAGCGCCCGGGGCGCGGGACAGACGGCGACGGGCCGCCCGCGCATCGCGGGCGGCCCGTCGTGGTCCGGTCAGCCCGGCCGGGCGTACCGCCCGGCCGGGCGGCACCGAGTCTGCCAGCGGCTGACCCGGTAGCTCCCGTCAGGCGGCGGCCAGGGCCGGGCCGTCGGCGGTGTCGAGCAGCCCGGCTTCGTCCGCCGGCCGCAACGCCAGCGCCAGTACGTCCGCCACGTCGGCCAGGGTGTGCACGGTCAGTGCCTCCCGGACCTCGGTGGGCAGGTCGTCCAGGTCCGGCTCGTTGCGGGCCGGGATGATCACCTCGGTCAGTCCCGCCCGGTGCGCGGCGAGCAGCTTCTGCTTCACCCCGCCGATCGGCAGCACCCGGCCGGAGAGGGTCACCTCGCCGGTCATCCCGAACTCCGGGCGTACCGGCCGGCCACTGGCCAGCGAGGCCAGTGCGGTGACCATGGTGATGCCGGCGCTCGGTCCGTCCTTCGGCACCGCACCAGCCGGCACGTGCAGGTGGATCCGCCGTCCGGCCAGCGCGTTCGGGTCCAGCCCGAGCGCTCGGCCGTTCGACCTGAGGTAGGAGAGCGCGATGTGCGCCGACTCCTTCATCACGTCGCCGAGCTGACCGGTCAGGGTCAGCCCCGGCTCGCCCTCCATGCTCGTCGCCTCGATGAACAGCACGTCACCGCCGGCACCGGTCACCGCCAGCCCGGTCGCCACCCCGGGCACCGCCGTCCGCTCCGCCGACTCCGGCGTGAACTTCGGCCGGCCCAGATAGCTGGTCAGGTTGTCGGTGTCGACCCGTACCGGACCGTCGGTCGTGGCCAGCGCGACCGCGACCTTGCGGAGGATCTTCGCCAGCGCGCGTTCGAGCTGGCGTACCCCGGCCTCCCGGGTGTGCTCGGCGGCGATCCGGCCCAGTGCCGCGTCGGAGACGCCCACCTCCTCAACGGTCAGTCCGGCCCGTTCGATCTGCCGGGGCAGCAGGTGGTCCCGGGCGATCGCGACCTTCTCCTCCTCGGTGTAGCCGTCCAGCGTGACCAGCTCCATCCGGTCCAGCAGCGGGCCGGGGATCGCCTCCACCACGTTGGCGGTGGCCAGGAAGAGCACGTCGGACAGGTCGAGGTCGACCTCCAGGTAGTGGTCCCGGAAGGTGTGGTTCTGCGCCGGGTCCAGCACCTCCAGCAGGGCGGCTGCCGGGTCACCGGTGTACCCGGCGGAGATCTTGTCGACCTCGTCGAGCAGTACCACCGGGTTCATCGAGCCGGCCTCGCGCAGCGCCCGGACGATCCGGCCGGGCAGCGCGCCGACGTACGTCCGGCGGTGGCCGCGGATCTCGGCCTCGTCCCGGATGCCGCCGAGCGAGACCCGGACGAACTTCCGGCCCAGGGCGCGGGCGACCGACTCGCCGAGGCTGGTCTTGCCGACCCCGGGCGGGCCGCCGAGGGCCAGCACGGCGCCGGAGCCACGGCCACCGACGACCTGGAGGTTGCGGGCCGCCCGCCGGTTGCGCACCGCCAGGTACTCCAGGATGCGGTCCTTCACGTCGGCCAGGCCGGCGTGGTCGGCGTCGAGCACCTCGCGCGCCTGCAACAGGTCGGTGTTGTCCTCGGTACGCGTGGTCCACGGCATCTCCAGCACCGTGTCCAGCCAGGTACGGATCCAGCCCGCCTCCGGGGAGGCGTCACTGGCCCGTTCCAGCTTGCCGACCTCGCGCAGTGCCGCCTCGCGTACCTTCTCGGGCAGCTCGGCGGACTCGACCCGGGAGCGGTAGTCGGCGGAGCCGTCCGGCTCGTCCTCGCCCAGTTCCTTGCGGATCGCGGCGAGCTGCTGGCGGAGCAGGAACTCCCGCTGGGACTTCTCCAGCCCCTCCCGCACGTCGGAGTTGATCTGCTCGGTGACCTCCTGCTCGGCCAGGTACGCCTTCACCCAGCCGACCAGCAGTTCGAGCCGGGCGGTCACGTCCGGCGCGGCGAGCAGTTCGATCTTCTGTTCCAGGGTGAGCCACGGCGCGTAGCCGGCCGAGTCGGCCAGCTCGGCGAGGTCGGTCATCCGCTCGACGGCGTCGATGACCTGCCAGGCGCCGCGCTGTTGCAGCAGTGACGTCACGAGTGCCCGGTATTCCCGGGCGAGTTCCTTGGCCCGGCCGGCGGGTGCCGGCTCGGTGAGCTGGACCGTCTCGACCCAGAGGGCCGCGCCGGGTCCGGGGACGCCGGAGCCGATCCGGGCCCGGGACTCGCCGCGCACCACGGCGGCGGGTTCGCCGCTGGGCAGCCGGCCGACCTTCTCGATCGTGGCGATCACGCCGATGGAGCCGTACTCCCCGTCGACCCGGGGCACGGCCAGCAGCTTCTTGTCGCCGGTGGCCCGGGCGGCGTCCACCGCGGCCTGGGTGGTCGCGTCCAGGGTCACCGGGATGACCATGCCGGGCAGCAGGACAGCGTCGGTCAGTGCCAGAACCGGAAGAGTTGCCATCACACACCTGCCATCGATTAGTTGAGCTTGTACGACTCAAGTAACAAATGATGCCCCGTGTTCCGGGTTGTGACCCAGCCCACTGCGCCGTCTCCCTGCCCCGGGGCCGCGTCAGGAGAATTTGGTGCCGGCCAGCGGAGGCGGCACGTAGAGACCGAGGCGCAGCGCGGTCACCGCGGCCAGGGTGCGGGTCGGACTGTCTAGTTTCCGCAATATATGTTCGACATGTGCGGCAATGGTGCGTTGGGTGATCACCAACTGGTGGGCCATCTGCTGATTCGAACAGCCGTCGACCAGCAGCCCGAGGATCTCCAGTTCGCGCCGCGTCAGGCCACGCAGGTCGCCGGGAGGCGACGCCAGCACTATCGCCACCAGATGCGCCGGCACCGACGACGGACAGGGCAACACGGTGATCCGGACGTGCTCCTCCAGCCCCTGCACCGTCCGGTTCGGACAGAGGTAGGAGGTGTGCGGAGCACCGTCGGCCAGGCCGGCGACCGCCACTGCCAGCACCACCGAGTCGACCCGGAGAACCGGATGCTCGCCCAGCCCGGGCAGCGGCAGCACTCCGCCACCCCGGGTCAGCACCACTCCGGCGATGGCGTCGGCGACGATCCGGGACAGGTTGACGATCGAGCGCATCGGGTCGACAGCGTCGGCGATGGCCGGGATGAGCAGCCCGAGCACGTCCCGCGCGGCATCGTCCGGCTGTGTCGGGTCGTCGGTGTTCAACGTGATCATGCCCAGGTGGCGGCCGTCGGACGTGAACAGCGGTATCCCCGCTCCCTCACGGAATCCCGCCGGCTCCAGATGCTCCGCCCAGACCCGCACCTCGGACGGCGGCACCGGCAGGTCGCGTACCCGTAGCGGCGGCCCGACCCGGTTCAGGCCGATCAACTCGATGTCCTGGTAGAAGTCGGGGTCGCGCATGAAGGCGACGACGGACTCGGGATAGCCGTGACCGCCCAGCGTCGCGAACTCCCGTAGTTCCGGATCGAGCACATGCATCGCGACGGCGCTGTACGGCGTCACCCGACGCAGTACGGTGAACAGCTCCGGCAGCCGGTCCTCGGCATCACCCGGCAGCGCCGCGATCCGCCTCGCCTCGCCTACGGCCTCGATCGCACCCGAGGAAAACTCAACCATTTCCGCGCCCTCACAGTCAGTCCCATTCGCATGTCGTCACCTTCGAATGGGCCGTCCTGCTCCCGCCGCCAAAAATGCCCCGCGCCGATGCGCTCACCCAGGTAACCGGCGCTCGCGTCGGCGGGAAACGCCCTCCGCGCCGTTCGCGGGCAACTTCCGCGCCCACCCGCTCAAATCAGCGGCGCCGACCCGGCCCGGTGCGGAACGAACCAGCCCCGGCGGGCCGCCCGCAGCAGGGCGACGTGCCGGTCCGGGGCTCCGAGTGCGACGACCGTCCGGGCCACCGTCTCGGCAACCAGGCTCAGCGGCAGGTCGAGGCCGACCGCGACCCGCTCGTCGGTCCAGCCGGCCAGCAGCAGGCCGAGCAGCACCAGCTCGCACCGGTTCAGCACACCCCAGCCGTCCGGCAGCGGGGCGAGCAACGCCAGCCCGAACAGCGGGGCCGGCGCGGCGGCGCAGCCCAGCAGCACCACCCGGAGAAACTCGTCGGCGGTCGCCGGGGCGTCCCGCCCAAATTCGGTGCGCCGCTGCCGGACCGGCCAGAGGAAGGAGACCGATCCCTCGGTCCGGGGCGCCAGCTCGTCGATCACCGGAAGCAGGGGTGAGCCGACCGTCAGCAGCGGGTGCCCGGGAAGGCCGCAGAGCGGGAACGGATCGCCGGTGTGCGTCAGCACCACTCCGGCGACGGCGTCGTGCACGACCCGGGCCAGCACCGACAGCGACCGCAACGGGTCGATGGTCGCGGCGATCCGGGGCGTCAGCAGCCCGATCAGATCCCGCTCCCCGTCGGTGGGGTGGCCAGCGTCCTCGGTGCAGAGCGCGAGCATGCCGATGTGCCGGCGGTCCTGGCTGAACAGGCCGACCGCGAGCCCTTCGTGGAAGCCGGCCGGCAGGTAGTACTCGCTCCAGATCGGATACTCGACGGCAGGCATCGGATGGTCCCGGGCGCACTGCGGGACGGGCGATTCGGTCAGACCCGCCTGCTCGGCCTGTTCCATCGACGCCCGGGTGCCGAAGTAGTCCCGGATCCGTCCCGGATAGCCGGTGCAGAGCACCTCGACGAACCGGTGGCTCCGCTCGTCGGCCAGGGAGAGCCAGGCCGCGTCGTAGGGAACCACCCGGCGCAGCAGGGACATCCACTGGGCCGGTCGGTCGGCGCCGACCGGACTCGCGGCGATCGCCGCCGCCTCGTGGAAGATCTTGGACAGCGAGGGGTTCCGGGTCATCTGGCGCTCCGGGTCAGTGAGCGTGGCACGTACAGGCCGAGCCGGAACGCGCGTACCGCGGCCAAGGTGCGGGAGGGCGCCGCCAGCTTCGCCAGGATGTGTTCGACGTGTGCGGCGACCGTCCGGTGGGCGATCACCAGGCTGTCGGCTATCCGCTGGTTGGACCAGCCTTCGACCAACATGCCGAGGATCTCCAGCTCCCTGCGGGTCAGCCCGTGCAGGTCGCCAGGTGGCGCGACCAGCACCACGGCACGCAGGTACGCCGGTACGTGGTCCGGGCAGGCCAGCACGCTGATCCGCAGGAGGTCGCGGTACGGCGATCCCGAGTGGTCGGGGCAGAGAAAGGCGGCGTGCGGCTCTCCCTCGGCCAGGCTGCCGGCCGCCGCGCGGAGCACGGGTGAGCCGGGCCGGAGTACCGGATGGTCCGGCAGGCCCGCCAGCTCGGCCGCGTTGCCCGCCCGGGTCAGCACCACCCCGGCCGTCGCGTTGGCGACGATCCTGGCCAGGGCGGCGACCGAGCGCATCGGGTCGACCGCCTCGCCGATCACCGGGGCGAGCAGGCCGAGGAAGTCCCGGGCGGCGTCGGTAGGGTGCTCGGTCGCCTCGGTGTGCAGGGCCAGCACACCGATGTGCCGGCCGGCCGGGCCGAACAGGGGCACCCCGATTCCCTCGTTGAACCCGGCCGGGGCGAAGTGCTCGCTCCAGGAGTACAGCTCGGCCACCGGGACCGGCGACTCCCGGACCCGCAGCGGCGGCCCGTCCCGGTCCAGCCCGAGGAGTTCCACCTCCTCGTACTGCCGTGGGCCGAGCAGGTGCGTCATGGTCGCCTGGTCGTAGCCGACCGCACCGACCGTGTCGAACCTGAGCCGTTCCGGATCCACCACCTGCACGACCGCGGCGTCGTACGGGCCCAGTCGGCGCAGCACGGCGAAGAGTTCCGCCACCCGCTCCGCCGCAGCTACCGGTGCCGCCGCCAGTCGTTCGACCTCGGCGGCGATTTCCGCGGCGTGCGGCGGCAGGTCGGCCATTGGTCAACGTCCCGGAGTAACGACGGAGATGCGGTCGGGCCCTTTCATCGAATCGGCAGTCCTGTCAATCGACAGCGCGGGGACAGGTGCGATTACCTAGGTAAACGCCACCGGGCGTCACAGGACACGCGGCGCCCGGCCGGCGGAACCGGCTCGGCGGTGGGCGATGGCCGGACGGCCAGCCGGCCGATGGTCGTGGGGGGCGCGCACGCTCCGGCGCGCTCCCCACCCGGTCCGGCCGGGTCGTTCCGTCCCCGCCGGTCCGGGGAGCCGTCCCCGCCGGTCCGCGACGGCCCTGCGACGGTGTCCGTCAGCCCGGTTGGCAGATCTGCCCGTTCAGCGCGAAACCGCTCGGCGCGGCGTACCCGCTCGCCACGTACCCGATGGTCACCGTCGCGCCGGGCGCGATCACCGGGTTCCAGTGCAGGTTGCCGGCGGTGACCACGCCGCCGGTGTGGCTGACCAGTCTCGCGTTCCAGATCGCGGCGATCCGCTGTGAGTCCGGCATCTTCCAGGTCAGGGTCCAACCGTCGACAGTGGTCGCGCCGACGTTGCGGACCGTGATCCAGACCTCCGCGCCCCGGCGCTGGACATGGGCGGTGCAGGCCGACACCGGCCCGGTGGTCACGGCGACCTGGTTGGAGAGCGCCGAGGAGTTGCCGGCCTCGTCCACCGCCCGCACCGCGAACCGGTACCCGGTGCGCGGCGACAACCCGGCGACCGTAAACGCGGTACTCGGATGGACGGGCGGCATCAGGAAGACCCGCCCCACCACGCTGCCGCTGCCGTCCGGCGCGATGGCGAGCACCTCGTACCAGGCCAGCACCACGTTGTCGGTGGACGGGTTCCAGCGCAGCGCCACGGTGGTCTCACCGACCCCGGTCACGGCGAGCGAGGTGGGTGCGCTCGGCGGCTGGCTGTCGCCAGGCGGCATGGTGTAACGCAGCGACGGCGGCGCCGTCGACCGGTTGCCGGCCGCGTCCAACGCCCAGACCCCGAAGGTGTAGGTCCGGGACGGCAGCATCCCGCCGAGCACGATGCGGTTGGTGGGGGTCCGGTGCAGCATCGCGACGTCGGTGAAGATCTGCGAGACGTGGTATTCCAGCACCCCGACGTTGTCCGTGGACGGCGTCCAGGTGAGTTCGACGGTGTTGGCGGTGGCGCCGACCACCGTGATCGCGCCGGGTGCACTGGGCGGCTCGGTGTCCTCGGCGGCGGCCTGTGCGGCGGTGCCGCCGCCGGCCACCAGGGCGGCGACGAGGACGGGCAGGATCAGGGTACGGGCCCAGCGGCGGATCGGTCGGTACGGGCGACTGCGCACGGGAATCCTCGCTCTCGGCTGATGGTGCCGGGGGCGTACCAGCACCAATACATTCATCGTGAATGATGGATGTCTCGTGGCGGATCCACCACCCGGCCAGTACCGCGCCGGGCCGTGGTCGTTGACGGGCTTCGTGGCCATGAGTACCCTCACACGTCATACGAAAGACATTCAATCATGTGAACTCATAGATTTGGGCCGGACAGCGCACGGCATGCCGACGGGGCCATGCCGCGCGGGGTTCGGCCGGTCTGCCGTTCCAGTGATCCACTGCGGTCGCTCCGGGCCGCCGGACCGCACACCACCGTTTGGAGGCCCGCGTGAAACGCGTCATCACCACCACCACAGCCGTCGTCGCCGCAGCCACGCTCCTGCTTTCCGGCTGTTCCGAAGGATCGGGGGACGACTCTGGGAACGGGTTCGAGTTCTGGTCGTTCACCGGGATCAACCAGAAGCTGGACGTCGAGAACTACAAGAAGAAGCATCCGGACGCCAACATCAAGCTCACCGAGGTGGGCAGCACGACCGAGACGGCCCAGGCCCTCACCGCGGCACTGGCCGGCGGCAAGGTGCCCGACCTCGTGCTGATCCAGGGTGACGACCTGCCGAAGTTCATGCAGTCCCCGGACAACTTCGTGGATCTGAGCACGCTCGGCGCCGACAAGATCAAGGGCGACTACCTCGACTGGGTGATGAAGCAGTCGACCACCGAGGACGGCAAGATCGTTGGGGTACCGACGGACGTCGGCGGGATGGCGATCGCATACCGCACGGACCTGTTCAAGGCCGCCGGTCTGCCCACCGACCGGGAGCAGGTCTCCAAGCTGTGGCCGACCTGGGACGCGTTCACCGAGGTCGGCAAGCAGTACGTCCAGGCCACCGGCAAGCCGTTCCTGGACAACACGCCGACGAGCATCTTCTACCAGGCGGTCAACCAGGGCACGGAGCGCTACTACGACGCGAACCGCCAACTGTCGTACGACAAGAACCCACAGGTCAAAACAGCGTTCGACCTGACGCTCAAGGTCACTGCGGCCGGCATCTCCGCCAAGCAGTCCTCGTTCTCGACCGGTTGGACCGCGGGCATGACCAAGGGTGACTTCGCGGTGGTGTCCGCACCGGCGTGGATGCTCAACGCCATCCGCACCAACGCTCCCGACACCGCTGGCAAGTGGGACATCGCCACCGTCCCCGGCGGCTCGGGGAACTGGGGCGGCAGCTACCTGGCCATCCCCAAGCGGGCGAAGAACCCGAAGGCGGCCTGGAACTACATATCCGAGATGCAGTCGCCGGCCGGCCAGCTGGAGAACTTCCTGACCAAGGGGAACCTGCCGACGACACCGTCGGTCTACACCGATCCGCAGCTCGTCGGGCGGGAAGAGCCGTTCTTCTCCAACGCGCCGATCGGCAAGATCTACACCCAGTCCGTCCTGAACATCAAGCCGTTCTACATCGGCCCCGACGACGCCGCCATCGGCACCGAGCTGCTGAACACCCTGACCAGCGTCGAGCAGGGCAAGGTCGCCCCCGCCGACGCCTGGAACACCGCCCTGAAGAACGCCAAGAACGCCCTGGGCGGCTGAACGGACGACTGAGGTGCGGCGGCCGGCGCCGACCCGGCCGCCGCACCTCGGGAAGGTGACCTGTGACCACCACGCTCAGCCCGGCCCCGGCCCCGAAGACCAGCACCCGGCCCACCCGGTACCGACACATCCAGCAGGGCGTACGCGAGCGGCTCGCGCCGTACGCCTTCGTGGCGCCGTTCTTCCTGCTCTTCTGCGTCTTCGGCCTCTTCCCGCTGCTGTTCACCTTCTATGTCGCGCTGTTCGACTGGGACCCGATCGGCGAGCGGAACTTCGTGGGGCTGGCCAACTTCTCCCAGCTCGTGCAGGACCCGCGGTTCTGGGGCGCGCTGCGCAACACGTTCAGCATCTGGGTGCTGTCGACCGTCCCGCAGCTGCTGATCGGGCTCGGCCTGGCCCACCTGCTCAACAACGTACGGCTGCGCGCGGCGACGTTCTTCCGGATGGCGGTGCTCGTCCCGTACGTCACCTCGGTCGCGGCGACGACGATCGTCTTCGCCCAGCTCTTCGACCGCGACTACGGCATGCTCAACTGGTTCCTGGAGCTGCTGGGCTTCGCGCACGTCGACTTCACCGCCTCGGTCTGGGGCAGCCACTTCCTGATCGCCATGATGGTCGCCTGGCGGTGGACCGGCTACAACACGCTGCTCTACCTGGCCTCGCTCCAGGCGGTCCCCCGCGAGCTGTACGAGGCCGCCGCCGCGGACGGCGCCACCGGCTGGCAGCAGTTCCGGCACATCACCATCCCGTCGCTGCGGCCGATCATCGTCTTCACCGTCGTCACCTCGACGATCGGCGGGTTGCAGATCTTCACCGAGCCGCTGCTGGTCAACCCGGTGGGTGGGCTCACCTGTGGGGCGGCCCGGCAGTGCCAGACGCTCACCCTGTTCCTCTACGAGCAGGGCTTCGGCCGGTTCCACTTCGGCTACGGCGCCGCCATCGCCGTGGCGCTCTTCGTGATGGTCGTGCTCTTCTCCACGATCAACTACCTGCTGGTCACCCGCATCCGCCCGGAGCGCCCATGAACCCCACCCCTCCGACCAGCACCAGCTCCCCGACCAGCACCGGGCGGGCGCCCCGCCGCCAGCGCGGTGCCACCCGGATCTCGCTCGGGGTGTACGCGCTGCTCGGCGTCATGGTGTTCGTCAGTCTCTTCCCGCTGTACTGGATGTTCGTGGTGGCCACGACCGACTCGGCCACCGCGTACAGCCTGCCGCCGCGCGTCGTGCCCGGCGGCAACTTCTTCTATCTGGCGGACCTGGTCTTCGAGATCGTGCCGTTCGTGCAGGCGCTGGTGAACAGCGTCGTCGTCTCCACCTCGATCGGGGTCGGCCAGGCGGTGCTCTGCGCGCTGGCCGGCTTCGCCTTCGCCAAGCTGCACTTCCGGGGCCGCGACACGCTGTTCCTGATCGTCGTGCTGACCATGACCGTGCCGGCCCAGCTGTCCGTCATCCCGCAGTACCTGATCATGTCGAAGCTCAACTGGGTGGACACCCTGCAAGCCCTGATCGTCCCCGGGCTGGTGAGCGCGTTCGGCATCTTCTGGATGCGTCAGCACATGGTCGCCACCCTCGACGACGAGTTGCTGCACGCCGCCCGGGTGGACGGCGCGACGACCTGGCAGATCTTCTGGCGGATCGCCTTCCCGCTGGTCCGCCCGGCAGCGCTGGTGCTCGGACTGTTCGGCTTCGTCTATTCCTGGAACGACTTCCTGTGGCCGTTCATCGTGCTGAAGTCGCCGGAGAACTACACCGTGCAGATCGCCATCAAGGCGCTACAGAACAGCCGGGACATCGACCTTGGCCTGGCCATGTCGGGCTCGTTCCTGGCCACGCTGCCGCTGCTGGTGCTGTTCGTCTTCGTCGGCCGACGCCTGGTCCAGGGCATCATGGAAGGCGCCTTCAAGGGCTGAGCCGGGATCAGCCGGCCCGGACCGCCCCCGTCAGTCGCTGTCACCCCGCTCAGACGACCCGGCGCAGGTAGGAGAGGCAGGAGCGCTCCATCGCCGCCCAACTCTGTCGCGCCGTACCGAAACCGTCGATCACCCATGGATCACCCATCCGGCGCCGGCGGCCAACAGCCGGGTTCGGTCCCTCACCGCCCAGCGGTCCGCCGCGCGAATCCCGCGCGACCCGCGCTCCGCACCGACAACGGCGCCATGATCGCGGCAGTCGGCGACCTGCTGGTTCACGCCGGCGCGACCCGCAGCCCACTCGACCTTGCCGTTCGGAATGCAGCAGCCCCGACAGGAACAACACGGTGTCCTCCTGCACGGGCAGGACGGCGTGTATGTAACGCTCATAGCGACGCGGGATCCCAGCTGAAGTAGTTCTGCGAAAAGACACTTCAGGTCGGGATCCCGCGCCTTTCGTTGCACCACAACGACTCCCGGCGCGTCCACGCACGACAGCGCATCCCGCCACCCTGCGCGCTCACGCCGTTGCCCGGAACGGCTCATCGTCCGGACAGGCCGGAAACCGTGAAGGCTTGAACCGTGTCTCCCAGTTCAAGCCTTTCAATATCGCGCGTTTCCTAAGGCACTCGAACTCTAGGCTGTCATGATCGCACGGTCAGGCCCGCCACTCCCCGCTGGCCAGGAGTGCGCGGATCCGTTCCAGTAGGGTGTGATCACGGTCAGGTCGTTCGTTCTCCACATGCGAGGTCGACGACCAGAACTGCGCCACGTCCCGGCCGGCGAGCCTGCCGCGACGGGTATGCGCGTCCAGCGCGTAGTCCGGGATCTCGAATGGCACGTCCCTGCTGTTCATCAGGTGCATGGTCATGTTGGCATGCTCGTCGGAGCTACGATCCTTGGTCCGGCTGGCGAGGAAGCGTACAGCGTGGACGGCGTACAGCCAGCGGTCGCCGAAGTCACGGTCGAGGCGCTCGTGCATCTGGTACAGCGAGTTGACGATCACAGGTTCGAGGAAACTGCCGTCACCGGTGTCCTCGCAGGAGATCACACACAGCCGCGACCACAGCTTTTCCTCCAGCTGTGGGCTCGTCTCGTACATTTCGCGCGCGACGAGCAGGGCCAACTCAATGTCACCCCGCCGAATCGACTTCTGCAAGGTAGAAATCAGCTCGTCGGCGGCGTAGCCGCGCTTGCTGGTCACGGCGGCCCATGGCTTTCCTGTCTTGCGCAGGGGCATCGCTATCGTACTCCTTTGTGGTCAGAAGGTAGCCATCCCGCTGCACGCTCGTTTCAGGACGCTGGCGCCAACAGCGACTCTCTACTCCCCAGGCGAGCCAAACCTCCGCGCGGACTAGGCGAGCAGGCTGATGGCGCCGGCGCGGTGTCTCCAACGCGCAGGCGTGACGGCCAAATTGCAACCTCTGGTGTGAGTATCAAGGGTGCACGCATCCGATCTGGGAAGTGCGTGCACAAGACCCAGCGAGAAGTGCTGGAAAGAACGCAGAAATTGCGGGGCGAACTAGAATCCGCCAGGAGCACGGGCGTTCGTCAGACGCCAAGCGTCAAGATCGGCCATGAGCCGTTTATAGCACAGCGACGCCAGCGCTTTTGCCCTGTGTCGGCCCACTGAGGCTGTCCGAGCAGGGAACTGACTACTGAAGGTCGTGTTGTTCGGTCGTGCTCGATGTGGAGGATGACCAGCGCGGCGGCTACGATCTTCCCGATCCGCCACGGGTTGAGGCTGACGTTGCGCAATGCCTTGAAGGTCATCTTGAGCAGCAAGTTCCCGCGTTCCCCGATCGCCCGCAGGCTGTGGTGCGCCCTGTTGAACTGCTGCTGGGTCAGCAGCAGCCCGCCGTTCTTCGATCTCTTGAACGCTACGGTGACCGTGCCGGCGAGGCCTTCGTAGCCCAGATCGCCCAGAGTGCGCAGGCCCGCGCCGGCCTCGGCAAGCGCAGGCGGGATCTCGGGGTGCGTGCGCACGGCGGTGGTGTCGTGCTCCCGGCCGGGCCGCACCTCGCTGGTCCAGATCCCGCCGCTTGGTGCTCGCATCCAGAGGACCCTCTGCCACGGTCTCGAACTCCCACCGCCGCCGGGCCGGCTGAATTCTCTTGCCGACGTGCTGGCCGTCAGCGAGATTGAGCAGGTCATACACGTCGCGGTAGTAGCGTCCTAGTGTCCCGTGATGCTGATGGGTTTACTTGGCGTTGTTGTCGACGAGTTGTTTGATGCTGGTCTGTACGAGTTGGACTTTGGCCAGGATCTCGTCGGCTGTCGCGGTCCACGTGAACGGGCGGGGGTTGGCGTTCCAGGTGGTGATGTAGTCGCGGATGGACCGGATCAGGACCTGGACGGAGGAGAAGGTGCCGCGGCGGATGGCCCGGCGGGTGATGATGCCGAACCAGGTCTCGATCTGGTTGATCCAGCTGAAGCCGGTCGGGGTGTGAAGTGGAAGTGCACGTGGGGGTTCTTGTCGAGCCAGGCCAGCGCGTCGGGGGGGTGTGGGTGGACAGGTTGTCCAGCACCACGTGCACGTCACGACCTCGGTGCGGGGCCACGGCCTTGCGGAGAAAGGCCAGGAACTGCGCGCCGTTGCGCGACGGGCGGCACTCGCCGATGACCTCGCCGGTGGCGATGTTCAGGGCGGCGAACAGGTTGGTGGTGCCGTGGCGGACGTAGTCGTGGGTGCGTTTCTCGGTGGCGTCGAACTCGATCGGCAGCAGCCGCTGCGTCCGGTCGAGGGCCTGGATCTGGGTCTTCTCGTCGAGGCTGAGGATCACCGCGCCGCCGGGCGGGTCCAGATACAGGCCCACGATGTCGGCGACCTTGGCCGCGAACGCCGGATCCCTGGACAGTTTGAACGTGCCGGACCGGTGCGGTTTGAGGCCGTACTCGCGCCACAGGTTGGCCACCCAGTGATGCGAGACCGCGTCCGCTGTGGCCGGGCCCCGCGTCGAGCCTTCCGCCGCGACGAACCTGCCGCCGCGACGAGCCCGGCGACAATTTCTGCCATCTGGCGGATTAGCTGGCCACCCTGCCACTACTGGTGTTATTCGTCTCCGCCGGCCGACGCCTGGTGCACTGTCTTCAAGGCTGATCGGGTAACCCGGTGCCTTCAAGTTTTTTGAGCTGGCGATCTCCTGGCGTCAGGTCGGGTGCGGGGTAGGGATACTCGCCGGGGAGACTGTCGAGCTGCCCCGCTTGTGCGCCCACCCTGCCGGGCTGCCCGAACCCGGTCCCGCCCGCCGGTCGATCCGAACCCCTTCGCCCCGTCCGCAACCCGGGCTTCCGTGCCTCGCCTGTGCACCCAGCTCGACAGTCTCCGCGCCGACTCCCCGCTCCGCCGCCGGGCCGCTCATCTGGGCGGCCGGCCGTCCGCCCAGATGACGTCGGTCCCACTTCACAGCGCCTCGCTTACCCGGCCCACCCCGCTCACCTGGACACCAGAGGCGTCAACAGCACCGGGTAACGCCCCTGGTGTCCAGGTCGCTCTGGCGTCCGGTCGACGGTGACGACGGCCGTCCACCCGCAGCTGGCGTGCTACGCGGGTCCCGAGCCGGGTTCAGCCGGCGGCCGTGCCAGTGCCGCTCCGGAGCGCCCGGAGGAAGGCGGTCCAGCCGGCGTCCTGGTAGACGAGCACCGGCCCGCCCCGGTCCTTGCTGTCCCGGACCGCGACCCGACCGCTCCCGTCGAGCACCGGACCCGCCTCGACGCAGTTGCCGCTGCCGCTGCCGCTGCGGGTGCTGACGTGCCAGGCCACCTCGGGCAGCGCGACGGCCCGCGCCCCGTCCTGTGTCGCCATGTCGCTCTCACTCCAGACGCGTTTCCCACTCGGTCAGAAACGCGACGGCGGCCTTCTCCCGCAGGGCCACCTCGCGTAGCCGATCGTACGTCTGGAGCAGCTTCTCCGCCTTCTCCGCTTCGACCACCAGGTTGCCGGCCGGCGTGGTGACGAAGCCGGCCAGCGGATAGGGCGGACGCATCCGGAACACGGTGAACCCGCCGTCCGGGCTGGCGTGCGCGCCGACCTCGTAGGGCAGCACCGACACCTCGACGTTGCGCCGCCGGGCCATCTCACGCAGGTGGGCGAGCTGGGCGCGCATCACCTCGACCCCGCCGACCGGCCGGCGCAGTGCGCCCTCGTCGACGACTGTGGCGAACCGGACAGGGTCGTCGCCGGTCAGCCGCTGCTGTCGGCCCATCCGCAGCTCGACGAACTGGGCGATCTGCTCGTCGCTGGCGTCAACGTGCGCGGCCCGGATCAGCGCCTCGGCGTACTCCCGGATCTGCAACAGGCCCGGCAACACACCGACACCCCGGAGCCGGATGGGCGCTCGTTCGCCGACGGCACGGCCCGCCGGACCCGCCTCTTCCCCCACAGAGCGGCGGACCGGGCGACCGAGCGCCCATCCACCAATCAAAGGCCCGGCCGGAACCCCGAACGCCGGCGGACCGGGCAACCGAGCAACCGACAACCGACAACCGACACGACCCTCGCCGACAGAGGGGACAGGCGATGACGACGTACCACCCGCGGGCGAGCGTAGGATCAGCTGCGGCACACCAGGTGCTCGCCGCCCACGTACCCGGTCGGGAGACCGGCGTCTGTCCGATCTGTTTGGTCGCGGGTCCGTGTCCACCGGCGAACGCGGCGGCGAACCGCCTGGTCGAGATCGGCCTGCCGGTGCTGCCGCCGGTCGCGCCACACCCCGGGCGGCGCTCGCCATGGGGGTACGTGCTGCGGGCCGCGCCGCTGCTCGGCTTCGGCTGGCGCCGCCGCCGGGTTGGCGGGCGAGACAGGTGGACGGAGGCGAGAGCTGCGAGGGGGTGGGGGCGAGAACTGTGGGTGGGCGGGGGTCAGTCGGTGGTTACGTCCCGGTGGACGGTGATGGCGGCGGCGAGCAGGGCGAGCAGGGTCCAGGCGGCGGCGACGAGCAGGCTGGTGCGGTCGCCGCCGGCGGCACCCAGGAAGGACGAGAACGGCAGCGGAGCGGTCAGCCGGCCGAGCAGCCCCTCGACGAAGACGAACCAGCCGGCGTACCCGAGGAAGAGCCAGGTGGGGCGACGCAGCACGGCCGCGTTGGTGGCGCCGAAGACCGCCAGCAGCGGCACGATGGCCAGGGTGTTCCGGTACTGCGTCAGGTCGCCCTTGGCCAGCACCGGCAGCCCACTGACGGCGGCGAACCCGACCGCCACGACGATGCCGGCGAGCAACTGGCCGAGCAGGGTCGTCAGCCGGTTCGGCCGGGCCAGGTAGAGGAGTACGGCGGTGCGGTGCTGGAAGTGCTGGCTCACGCCGAGTACGCCGAACCCGAAGGCACCCATCCCGGCGAGCAGTGCCCACGCGTCGACGTTCACCGCCCCGAAGAGGGCACCCAGCACGCCGAAGACGGCGATCGAAACCCAGCTCGACCGGATCGTGGCCATCCGGTACAGCTCGCTGCGGACCAGGGCGATCATCCGGCGGTCGCCAGGTCGAGGAAGATCTGTTCGAGGTTCGGGGCGTCGCTGGCCAGCTCGTAGATCGGTACCCGGGCGCGGAAGGCGATCTCACCGACGTCCTCCGCGGAGAGGCCGACCACCTCCAGCGCGTACCCGTCCGAGCTGACCCGGCCGCCGGCCCGCTCGAACGCCTGCCACAGCCGCCCCGGATCGCGCCCCCGGATCCGCAGCCGGCGGGTGGTGCCGCCGTACAGCTCGGCGAGCGGGGCGGCGCAGCGGACCCGGCCGTTGGCGACGATCACCACGTCGTCGATGAGCTGGGCCAGCTCGGCGAGCAGATGGCTGGAGATCAGCACCGTTCCGCCGGAGCGGGCGTGCTCGCGCAGCAGCTCACGCAGCCAGGCCATGCCCTCCGGGTCGAGGCCGTTCGCCGGCTCGTCCAGGACCAGCACCGGCGGGCTGCCCAGCAGCGCGGTCGCCACCGCCAGCCGCTGCCGCATCCCCAGCGAGTAGTCGCCGGTACGCTGCCCGGCGGCGTGCCCGAGCCCGACGTACTCGACCAGGTCGTCAACCCGGGACCGGCTAGCACCGGCCAGGATCGCCTGGCTGACCAGGTGCGCCCGGCCGGTCTGGCCGGGATGGCTGATCCCCTGTTCGAGGACGGCACCGACCTGGCGGAGCGGGTGCTTGAGATCGCGGAAGCGTCGCCTGTCGATCAGCGCCCTACCGGAGGTCGGCCGGGTCAGCCCGAGCAGCATCCGCAGCGTGGTGGTCTTGCCCGACCCGTTCAGCCCGAGGAACCCGGTGACCCGGCCCGGCACAGCCGAGAACGTCACCTCGTCCACCGCCCGGACCCGGCGGTACTGCTTCGTCAGTGCGATGGCCTCGATCATCCGGGCCATTGTCACCCAGCCCGCCCGAAACTGCGGGGCGCGGTCAGACCCGCCGGAGTTCGCCGGTCTCGTCGAGTTCGCGGATCCCGGCGGCCCGGCCGAACTCCGGCTCCACCATCTCGGCGAAGACCGGCGGGACCGGACGGCCGGTCGCCGCGTAGAGCCGTTTGATCGCCGCACCCGGGCGCCGGATGTCGTCGAGCATCCCCGGGTTGATCCGGTCGAACTCCGCCTCGATCAGCCGGGTGACCGTCTCGCCCACCGTCTCGTTCCGGGCAGTGGCGAGCATGACCAGCAGGTCGTGCAGCTCACCGTCGATGACAAGTGCCCGCTCCCCGTCGTCCATGGCCCCACGCTAAGCCCGCCCACCCCGCTCGGGACGCGGATCCACAAAAGGCGGCCACCGCTGAGGTGTTAGGAGGGGGCCCTTCCTATACAAAGAACGATAGGAAGGGGCCCTTCCTTACGCCCGGGGCGGTGGTGGCGGCGGGGATGCTCGGTGCTCCTGTGTTGCATGATGCTGTGGTGACCGGACAGCAGGCGCCGACCGCCGAGCGCCACCCCACCGACCGGCCCGCCGGCGTGGTGCTGGAGGCGGTGCTGGAACGGATCACCTACGCCAACGAGGAGACCGGCTACACGATCGCCCGGTTCGCCACCGACCGGACCGGCCCCGACCTGCTCACCGTGGTCGGCTCGCTGCTCGGAGTGCAACCCGGCGAGAGCGTACGGCTGGTCGGGCGCTGGGGCTCGCACCCGAAGTACGGGCGGCAGTTCGAGGTGCAGTCGTACACGACGGTGCTGCCGGCGACGGTGCAGGGTATCGAGCGGTATCTCGGCTCCGGGCTGATCAAGGGCATCGGGCCGAAGATGGCCGAGCGGATCGTGGCGCACTTCGGCGTCGACACGCTGCGGGTCATCGAGGAGGAGGTCGGGCGGCTGGTCGAGGTCCCCGGGCTCGGCCCGAAGCGGACGAAGCTGATCGCCGCCGCCTGGGTGGAGCAGCAGTCCATCAAGGAGGTGATGGTCTTCCTCTCCGGCGTCGGCGTCTCCACCTCGCTGGCCGTACGCATCTACAAGAAGTACGGCGACGGGTCGATCTCGATCGTGCGCAACGAGCCGTACCGGCTGGCCGCCGACGTCTGGGGGATCGGGTTCAAGACCGCCGACACGATCGCGCAGGCGGTCGGCATCCCGCACGACAGTCCGCAGCGGGTCCGGGCCGGCATCCAGTACACGCTCTCCGAGGCCGCCGACGCCGGGCACTGCTATCTGCCGGAGCCGAACCTGGTGGCGGACGCCGCCGAGATCCTCGGGGTCCCGGTCGAACTGGTCCGGGACTGCCTGGTCGAGCTGGCCGCCGAGGAGGGTGTGGTCCGGGAGGCGGTGCCGAACCCGAGCAGCGAGGGCGGCACCATCCCGGCCGTCTACCTGGTGCCGTTCCACCGGGCCGAGTCCGCGCTCGCGGCCAGCCTGCTGCGACTGCTGCACCACCGCACCGACCGGATGCCGGCTTTTGCCACCGTGGACTGGACGAGGGCGCTGGGCTGGCTGCGTACCCGGACGGGTGCCGAACTGGCCCCGGAGCAGGAGGCCGCGGTCCGGCTCGCGCTGACCTCGAAGGTCGCGGTGCTGACCGGCGGACCCGGCTGCGGCAAGTCGTTCACCGTCTCGTCGGTGATCGCGCTCGCCGCCGCCAAGGGGGCGAAGATCGTGCTGGCCGCGCCGACCGGGCGGGCCGCGAAACGGATGACCGAGCTGACCGGGCATCCGGCCGCGACCGTGCACCGGCTGCTGCAACTGCGCCCCGGCGGCGACCCGACGCACGACCGGGACAACCCGGTCGACGCCGACCTGGTGGTGGTGGACGAGGCGTCCATGTTGGACCTCATCCTGGCCAACAAGCTGGTCAAGGCGGTCGCGCCCGGTGCACACCTGCTGCTGGTCGGCGACGTCGACCAGCTGCCGTCGGTCGGGGCCGGCGAGGTGCTCCGGGACGTGCTCGGCGCCGGGTCGGTCCCCCGGGTCCGGCTGACGAAGATCTTCCGGCAGGCGCAGAAGTCCGGGGTGGTGGTGAACGCGCACCGGATCAACGCCGGCCAGCCGCCGCTGCTCGGTGACTATCCCGACTTCTTCCTCTTCCCGGTGGACGAGCCGGAGGCGACCGCCGAGCTGGTGGTGGACATCGTGGCCCGCCGGGTGCCGCGCCGGTTCGGCCTGCGGCCCCGGGACATCCAGGTGCTCACCCCGATGCATCGGGGCCCGGCCGGCGCCGGCAACCTGAACACCGCGCTGCAACAGGCGATCTCGCCGGGCCGGGAGGGGCAGCCGGAGCGCCGGCACGGCGCCCGGGTCTTCCGGGTCGGCGACAAGGTCATCCAGATCAGGAACAACTACGACAAGGGCGCGGCCGGGGTCTTCAACGGCACCGTCGGGGTGGTCACCGGGCTGTCGGTGGAGGAGCGCAAACTCACCGTCCGCACCGACGAGGCCGAGGAGATCGGGTACGACTTCGACGAGCTCGACGAGTTGCAACACGCGTACGCCATCACGGTGCACCGGTCGCAGGGCAGCGAGTACCCGGCGGTGGTGGTGCCGGTGACGATGGGCTCGTACACCATGTTGCAGCGGAACCTGCTCTACACGGCTGTGACCCGGGCCCGGAAGCTGGTGGTGCTGGCCGGGTCACGCAAGGCGCTGGCCATCGCGGTCCGTACCGCCGGAACGGGTCGCCGGCACACCGCGCTCACCCACCGGCTGGAGTCGCCGCGACAACCGCTGGCGCGCACCACCGACCCGACGCATTGACGGTCAAGAATCGACTACGGCTACCCCGGGCTGGCGCCGGGTGCGTACGGTGGCGTGATGAGGCAGCCCGGTGACCGTGCCCCCGCACCCGGACCGCTGGCCCTGGTGCAGAACCTGTTGAACACCGTCGACATGGGAGCGGGCCGGGACCGGTTGCGTACGATCGCCGAACTCACCGCCTTCGCCGCCGCCAACGGCGCGACCGGTCTCAGCTTCACCGACTCCGACGTCTCCGAGACCCGGCGGTTCCGGGAGGCGTTGCGGGACGCCTGCCGGGGACATGCCGGCAGCGAGGTGCCGGCCACCTCCGTCGCCGCGCTGCGGCACGCCCTCGCCACCTCCCCGCTGCTGCTCACCATCGACGGCACCGGTGCGACCCGGGCGGTGCCGGTGGCCGGGCTCGGCGGGTCGGCTGCGCTGATCGCCGACGTGGCCGCCGGGATCCTGAACGCCGCCACCGCCGGCACCTGGCCCCGGCTCAAGGCCTGCGCCGCACACCGCTGCCAGTGGGTGTACTACGACCACAGCCCGGCCGGGCGGAGCCGCTGGTGCACGATGAGCCTCTGCGGCAGCCGGGCCAAGATGCGCGCCTACCGGGCCGGGCGGTCCGCCGGCCGCCCCGGATTCGCCCCCTGAGACCGCTCCGCGCGGCCACCCAGCCCCGCTGAGCCCCTGCTCGGCCCCTGCCCTGCTCGGCCCCTGCCCTGCTCGGCCCCTGCCCGCTCAGCTCAGGGCCAGTGTGCCGAGGGTGCCGAAGACCAGGAACGGGCCGAACGGGAGGTGACCGCGCCAACCGATCCGGCGGGTCGCCAGCAGGACCAGCCCGCACAGCGCCGAGGCGCCGAAGGTGAGCAGCACGCCGAGCACCACCGCCGGCCAGCCGAGCCAACCGAGCACCGCCACCGCGCTCAACGCCAGCTTGGCGTCGCCGAGCCCGAACCCCCGGCGGCCGAGCAGCAGGGTGGTGCCGGCGAGGAGGAGGGCGGCGCCGAGTCCGGCGAGTGCCGCCCGCCACCAGGCCGACGGGT
This sequence comes from Micromonospora sp. WMMD1102, assembly GCF_029626265.1. NCBI lineage: Bacteria > Bacillati > Actinomycetota > Actinomycetes > Micromonosporales > Micromonosporaceae > Micromonospora > Micromonospora sp. WMMD1102. Next base: position 7,274,202 of record NZ_JARUBN010000001.1, read on the forward strand.
CACGGCTGGCCAGGGCCGCCACACCGAGCAGGCCGAGGGTGCCGATCGCGGCGGCGTAGCTGAGCCGGTCCGGCAGCCGGTGCACGGCGAGGTCGACGAAGAGCAGCGGCACGGCACACGCCACCCACCAGCCGAACGCGATCGTCTCGATCGGCGGCCGGGCGGCCACCACCACCGCCGCCACCGCGAGGAGCAGGACGATCTCCACGGCCAGCGGTGCGGCACCGACCCTGCCACCGCAGCCGGCGCACCGGGCCGACGGGGTGAGCGGACGCAGCGCCCCGGCCGGGCCGACCGGGGCACCGCAGGAGTCGCAGGCGGAGCGGCGCGGCTGGCCGTAGGCCACCGAGTCGGCGGCGACGAGCCAGCGCAGCAGCGGGGTGACGGCCAGCAACGCCAGGGCCCGAACCGGCCACCGCACACGCAGAGTAACTTCATGATCGCGTTTCTCGGATCGTCCGCGCTCCGCCGGAGGCAGCCCTGCCGCACGCGCGACGGCCGCCCTCCGCCTCTGCGGCGGGCCGGTGAGGGGACCCCGCGGGCCCGGTACGGAAGCTGTCAGATCATCGTCATCCATGGCATTTCGCTCCACCGGGCCGGCACAATCTGAACGGAAGGGACAGCGGATCTTCTCCGCCGACCCAACATTGATCACTTCAGTGCCATCGACCGACATCTTATGATCGAGATGCCGGTCGACAACAGAGATCGTAACCGTACGTATTCTCTCGAATAGCCCCTGTTGTATCGTCGGCGGTCAGCCTATGCTCGCCATCTGGACGGCACACAACCGTCGGCTGGCAGGCAGCAAAAAGATCGCTCGGCAATACCCACACCAAATCTAGATCGACTTACCCGAATGTGGATGCGGCGGCGCCGGGCCCGGTCGAGGGCCTTCGGGGCGGAGCGGCCCTGCCCACGTCCCCGCCGATCCGTCGGCGGGAACAGTCCGGTCGACTCCGCTCAGGGGTGGGCGATCGGCGGCGGAGCTGGAGGAGGCACCGTTGCGAAGGCGGCAACCGGCGTACCTCTGGGCCGCCCTGCTCGCGGCGACACTGCTCGTCGGCGGATGCGGCAACCGGCCCGGCGGCGCCACCCCACCCGACACCTCGGACGCGGCAGCGGCCAGTGCCGACGCCGGAGCCGCCGAGGCGGAGAAATCAGCACTGGCCGCGTACGCCGGCTATCTGGACGCCGTCCGGAAAGCCGAGCGGGCCGGCGATCCACTCGATCCGGGACTGCGGAAATACCTCGCCGATCCGCTGCTGACCCGGGTCAGGCTCACCATTCGCGATGCGAAGGAGCACGGCGCGATGCGTACCGGAAAGCTGGTCTCCAATCCGACGGTCATCGCGGTCGACCTCGTCGCCGACCCGGCCACCGTCTCGATCCAGGACTGCATCGACGCCACCGGCTACCGGCTGGTCTACAAGAAGGACCGGAAGGTGGTCCCGGGTTCGGCCAGCGGCCGGCACCTGGCCACCGCCACCGCCACCCGCTATCCCGACGGCCGCTGGCTGATCAGCGCCGGCGCCTCACACGAGGACCAGCCGTGCTGACCCGGTGGACGCGCCCGGCGGGCGATGTCGCGGGTGCGGCTCTGCCTGCGCGCACGGCGGGTGCCGCAGCCGGGGCGGGCCGGCGGGTGCTCGCCGCCGGTGCCGTGTCCGGGCTGGTCCTGGCCGTCGCGCTGGCGGTGCCGGGTGGGCCGGCCGGGGCGGACCCGGGCGCGGAGTGCCCGCCCGGCCAGACCAACTGCGACGTCTGGCAGAACGAGCCCGGCGGGACGGGCGACGGCAACGGTTCGGGTAACGGTAACGGCGACGGTGGCGGCTCCGGCGGCGGCAACCGGGTCTGCGAGAAGGACGACGGCACCGAGGTGCCCTGCTACGACGACATACTCGGCTGGTTCAACAGCGCCGACGACTGCTACTACAAGCGGGCCGAGCCGCAGCCGGCGGACGTCCCGGCGGGACAGACCGGCTACCTGCGGACGTGTAGCGGAGGCCCCAGCTCGGATCTGGTCTACCTGGCCGACCCGCCGGCCGGGTTCGCGCCGCCGGACCCCGAGCAGATGGCCCTGAACCTCTTCGCAAGCCTGAACCTGGAACCGCCGGAGATCCGGACCGCGCCGAGCGACGCACCCGGCCTGGTCGGCGTGCCGGTGTGGCTGCACGACGCGTCGAGCTGGGAACGCGAGCAAAAGACCGCGACCGACGGTGAGGTGACGGTCTGGATCGAGGCGATTCCGACGAAGATCGTCTGGCGGATGGGCAACGGCGAGACGCTGACGTGCACCTCGGCCGGCGTGCCGTTCAAGGCCGGCAGCCACGACCCGCGCCAGCCGCCCGCCGCCGCCTGCGCGTACCCCGGCTATCCCCGGTCGAGCGGCGGAAGGGCGGGCGGGCGGTACGAGATCACCGCGGTCAAGCACTGGACGGTGCCCTGGGGCAGCAACACCGGCGAGGGCGACCAGGACGCCCTCTCCACCAGCCGGGAGGCCACGACCACGATCCGGATCGACGAACTCCAGGTGGTGACGAGGTGACATTGCTCCAGGTGCGGCTTCGGGTGGTGACGGGGTGACCGTGGCGACCAGTCCGACCACCGGTGCGCCGATCGACGCGCCGATCACCCCGCCCCGGATCGTCCGGCAGCGCCGGATGCGTCCCGGGCTGCTCGGCCTCGCCGTACTGCTGATCGCACTCGGCGGGCTCGGATCCGCGTTCGCGATCACCTCGGTACGCGCCACCGGCAGCTACCTGGCGGTCGCCCGCGCCGTACCGGTCGGCACCGCGCTCACCGCCGAGGACCTGGTGACGGTGCAGGTGGCCGGCGGGCAGGGCCTCGAACCGGTGGCCGCCGACCGGATCGCCGAGGTGGTCGGCAAGCGGGCCACCGTGACGCTGGTCCCCGGCACCCTGCTCAGCATGGCGCAGCTGACCGACAAGCCACTGCTCGGCCCGGGACAGCAGCAGATCTCGATCGGGCTGCGCCCCAGCGAGGTACCGGCGAAACGGCTCCGCCCCGGCGACAAGGTGCTGCTGTTCAGCACCGCCGGGAACGACGCCCGGACCGCCGCCGCGCCGGCCACCCGGTTCCAGGCGACAGTCATCGACATGGCCACCCCGGCCAGCAACTCCGTCGTGCTCTACCTCGCGCTCGCCGCCCGGGACGTCCCGGCGGTGGTGGCGCTGGCCACCGGCGACCGGATCGCGGTCGTACTGAACGCGGCAGCCTGACCGTGGCCATCGTCGCCCTCGTCTCCGCCAAGGGATCGCCCGGAGTCACCACGACCGCCCTCGCCTGCACCCTCACCTGGCACCACCGGGTGGTGTTGGCCGAGTGCGACCCGTCCGGCGGGTCGGTGCTGGCCGGCTATCTCGGCGGGGCGCTGCCCGGCCCCCGGGGCATCGGCGAGCTGGCCGTGGGCGAACTGCGGGACGGCAACCTGGAGGAGGCGTTCTGGTCGCAGCTCGTCGACCTCGACGCACCCCGGCGGGAACGGCTGCTGCTGCCCGGCGTGGTCGACCCGGCACAGGCCGGCAGTGTCGTACCGCTCTGGCAGCGGTTCGCCGACTTCTTCGCCGAACTGGCCAAGGGCCGCCCGGCGTACGACGTGCTCGTCGACTGTGGACGGCTCCAGGTTGTCGGGCCGCCGTGGCCGCTGCTCCGGGCCGCCGACCTCGTGCTTGTCGTCACCACCGCCCGGCTGCCGCACCTGTCCAGCACCCAGGCCACCGTCCGGGCGATCGAGCGGGACTTCGCCGAGCACCGGGTGCCGGCCGACACGCTGCGACTGCTGCTGATCGGCGGGGAGCACGGCCGGAGCGAGGTGGGCAAGGCGCTCCGGCTTCCGGTGATCGGGCAACTGCCGGACGACCCGCGTACCGCCGAGGTGCTCAGCCACGGCGGCACCGTACGCGCCAACCGGCCGCTGATGCGCGCGGCCAGCGCCCTGGAGGTGCCGGTCCGGGCGGTGCTCGACCGGCGACGGGCCCGGCTCGGCTGGCCGGCCGCTATCGAGGGGGTGCCCGGTGCGCTTTGAGCCCGTCTACTCCGACCCGCGTGCCGGGGGCGACCCGGACGCCGACACGACCGCACCCTCCACCGCGCCGATCTGGCAGGTCGTCCCGCACAACGGGCACCGGCCGGTACCGCTGCCGCCCGGCACCGGCGGCACACCCGCACCGGGCGACCCGGGCCCCCGCTACGGCCCGGCGGGGCAGGACGGCGGCGACCCGGGCCGCCGCTACGGCCCCGCGCTGCCGGACGGGAGTGTGCCGCAGCGCGGCGGCGTGCCGGCGTACGCGGTGGTGCCGCAGCCGGTGACGCCGCCCGCCCCGCCCCGGCCCCGGGTCGACTTCGCGGTGGTCCGGGAACTGCGCCGCGAGCTGAGCGAACGGCTGACCAGATGGCAGCGCGGCCGGGAGTTCAGCACCGCCGAGGAGGACGTGCAGCGGGCCCGGCTCGCCGTGACCGTGGTGGCCGAGTACGCCGACTCCACCCGCCGGGCCGGCACCCCGATGTCGGCGGCCGAGGAGCGGATGCTGCTCGACCAGGTCAACGCCGAACTCGTCGGGCTCGGCCGGCTACAGACGCTGCTTGTCGACGACACTATCGAGGAGGTACACATCCTCGGCTGCGACTCGGTGCGGATCACCCGGCGCAGCGGCGGCGTCGACTGGGCCGAACCGATCGCCGACAGCGACGAGGAGATGGTGGAGATCCTCCAGGCGGCGGCCCGCCGGGCCGGGGCCACCGAGCGGTCGCTCTCCACCTCCAAGCCCACCCTGGACCTGCAACTGCCGGACGGCAGCCGGCTGGCGGCGGTCTTCCTGGTCAGCCACCGCCCGTACGCGGTGATCCGCAAGCACAACACCGTCGAGGTGACCCTGGACGAGATCGCCGGTGGCCGGGCCGACCTGGACGAGATGCTGGACGTGCTGATCCGGGACTTCCTGCGCGCGGCGATGCGGGCCGGGCTGAACATCATGGTCGCCGGGCTGGCCGGTGCCGGCAAGACCACGGTGATCCGGGCGCTGATGGACGAGATCCCGGTCGACGAGCCGTACGTGCTGCTGGAGGAGAGCCGGGAGCTGCTGCCGGCCCGGCGTGGCCGCAAGCACCGGGCGGTGATGAGCTTCGAGTCCCGGGAGGGGCACGGCGACCGGGGTCCGGACGGGCGGCCGGCCGGCGAGGTGACGATCGCCGACCTGATCCCGGTGGCGCTGCGGATGGGCGTACTCCGGATCATCGTCGGCGAGGTCCGGTCCCGGGAGATCGTCCCGATGCTCCAGGCGATGACCACCAGCCGGGGCTCGATGTGCACCATCCACGCCCGTACCCCGGCCGGGGTCAGCGAGCGGATCATCGAGCTGGCGCTGTCGCACGGCCGGGAGATGACAGTCGAGCAGGCCCGGCGGATGGCCGGGAACGCGCTGGACCTGATCGTCTACGTCACCATCGAGGACGAGACCGCGATCGGCGGCCGGAAGCACCGGTTCGTCTCGCACGTCGAGGAGGTCGTCGGGGTCGGCGACGGCAACCGGATCACCACGACGACGGTGTTCGGGCCGGGGCCGGACGGCCGGGCGGTCCCCCGCCACCTGCCGGAACGGGTCCGCGACCAGTTGCTCCGGGTCGGGTACGACGCGCGGCTGCTGACCCGCTACATCGAGGCGGGTACGGGTGGGTGGCGGCGGCCCCGGCACAGTCTGCTGGGGCGGCTGGCGTGATCGGGGTGGGGCGGGGCGCGGGGGGTCCGGGGGTGGCATCGTGACGCTGCCGTCGAACATCGAGCTGATCGCCGTACTCTCCGGGATCGCCTGCGCCGGCGGGCTGGTACTGGTGGTCGTGGCACTGGTCGGGACGAAGCGGCCGGCCGGCCCGGCCCGGAACTCCGTGCTGCGCCGGCTCTGGCTCGGCGACGGTACGAGTGCCCGGGAGCAGCGCGCGCACCAGACCCTGCTGGTCGGGGCGACCGTGGCCGGAGCGGTGGCGTTCCTGCTCACCGGGCTGCCGGTGGTCGGCCTGCTGGCCGCGGTCGCGGTCCCCGGCGTGCCGTGGCTGCTCGGCACCGGCCGGGCCGAGCGGCGGGCGATCAACCGGATCGAGGCGATCGGCGAGTGGACCCGCCGGCTGAAGGACGTCTCCGGCACGGGCCAGGGACTCCAGCAGGCCATCATCGGTACGGTCTCGACCGCGCCGGACCAGATCGACGAGGAGGTACGCCTGCTCGCCGCCAGGCTGGCGGCAGGCTGGCAGGGGCGGGCCGCACTGCTGGCGTTCGCCGAGGAGATCGGGGACCCGGTCTGCGACCAGGTGGTCGCGGCGCTGATCCTGCACCTGACCGACCGGGGTGAGCGGCTCGGCGACGTACTCGGGGCGATCGCCTCGGCTGCGGCGGCCGAGGTGGTGACCCGACGCGAGGTGGAGGCGAAGCGGGCGCAGCCCCGGTTCGCGGTGCGCTTCCTGACCGGGATGACCCTGCTGGTGCTGGCGTACGGGCTGGTGAACCCGGACTACATGGAACCGTACGGCACGCCGGACGGGCAGCTGGTGATGGTGCTGCTCGGTGCCGCCTTCGTCGCCCTGCTCGCCTGGGTACGGGCGATGAGCCTGCCACCCAGGCCGGCCCGTTTCCTCGCCCCGCCGGACCGCGAGGAAGTCTTGAGATGATTCTGAACTGGACTTTGACCTCCGGGGTGCTGGGTGGGTCGGCCGTCGGGTTGGGGCTGTTCCTGCTGGTGCGGGAGGCGTTGCCGGCCACTCCGGCGCTCGGGCCGGCGCTGCGTCGGCTGCACCAGCCGGTCGGGGCGGGGCGTCCCGCACGGGCTGGCCGGCACGATCTGGACTGGCTGGCCGGGGCTACCCGCTGGCTGCGCCCGCCGCACCGGCAGCTCGCGCTGATCGGGCAGACGCCCGAGCAGTACACGCTGTCGTTGCTGCTCTCCGGGCTGATCGGGTTGGCGACTCCGGCGGTGTCGACCGCGATCCTGATGCTCGCCGGGATCCGGCTGCCGTTCGTGGTGCCGACCGTCGGGGCACTCGGCTTCGCACTGCTCTGCGTCTTCATGGCGCACCGGAGTGTCCTGGTGAAGGCGGACCGGGCCCGCCGGGAGTTCCGGCAGGCGGTCTGCGCCTATCTGGACCTGGTCGCCCTGCAACTGTCGGCCGCGCACGGGCCGGTGCAGGCGTTGGAGCGGGCGGCCGAGGTCTGCGACGGCTGGGTCTTCGAGCGGATCCGGGAGGCGCTGCGGCTGGCTCAGTTGCAGATGCACTCGCCCTGGGACGAGCTGCGTGACCTGGCCGAGAAGATCGGCATTCCGGAACTCGGTGACGTCGGGGCGATCATGCAGTCCTCCGGTACCGAGGGTGCACAGGTGCACGACTCGCTGCGGGGCCGGGCCGACTCGCTGCGCGACCAGATCCGGACCGACAACCTGGCCCGGGCCGAGGCGGTGACGAGCCGGCTGGACGTGCCGGGTGCGCTGCTGGTCTTCGTACTCGTCGGTTTCGTCCTCTATCCGTTCGTGGCCCGGATCTGACCTTGACCTTGACCTCGAACCCGACCTCGACCCACCGTCGCACTGAAGGGAGACCGCAATGTCGATCGTCAACTACCTGCACATTGCGCTCGCGGTACGGATCGCGGAGCTGCGCCGTACCGGTGAGGGGGACCGCGGTGACAGCCCGGTCCCGACCGCGGTGATCATCTTTGGCCTGGTGGCCGCCGCGCTGGCGGTCACCGTCGCCGTGTCGCAGAGCGTCGGCGACTGGATGGACGCCATCCCCGGTCCGGGCGGCGCGGACCCGGGCGGTGCCGACCCCGGCACGGGCCAGGACTGACCCGTGCCGCGACCGCGCCGCAGCTTCCGGTACCGGCTTCCGGCGGTGGCCGGGAGCCGGTGGCGCCGGACGTTCGGGGCGGAGCGGGACCGGGGTGCCAACCCCGTCGAACTGGCCGTGCTGATGCCGGCGATCCTGATCCTGCTGCTCGCCTCGATCCAGGCCGCCGCCTGGTTCATCGCCCGGGCCACCGCGCTGAACGCCGCGCAGTCGGCGGTGAGCGCGCAGCGGGCATACCAGGCCGAGCCCGGGGTGGGGCAGCAGCGTGCCGAGGACTTCCTGGACCGGGCCGGTGACTGGCTGGTCGACTGGGAGGTCACCGTCAGCGTTCCGGAGCCGGACGACACGCAGGTCAGCGCCACCGTCACGGGTCAGCCGCTCCGGGTGATGCCGCTGATCTCGCTGCCGCCGATCAGCGAGACCGCGTTCGGCACGCTGGAGCGGTTCACCGACGAGGAGACGGCGCCGTGACCGGCCCGGAGGCGGCACCCGGCGAGCGGACGAGCCGGGTCGGGCCGACGAGGCTGGCGAGGCGGCCGGTGTGGCGCCGGGACCGGGAGCGGGACCGGGGTTCGGTGTCGGTGGAGACCGCCATCCTCACCCCGGCCTTCCTCGCCCTGGTCGCGCTGGCCGGGGTCGCCGGCCGGACCGCCGTCGCGCACGAGGCGATCGAGGCCGCCGCGCACGACGCCGCCCGGGCCGCCTCCATCTCGCGTACGTCGGCGGACGGGCGGGACGCGGCACGGGCGGCGGTGCACAGTCGACTCGACGCCGAGGGGCTCGCCTGCTCCGACGAGCCGGAGTTGGACTTCGCCGGTACGGTCAACGGCCAGCAGGCCGGCTTCGACGAGGTGTACGTGATCGGCCTCGGCACCGACGCCTCGGTCGTCGTCACCGTCACCTGCGACGTCTCCGTACGGGACCTGCGGATGCCACTGTTGCCGGGAGCCCGGACGTTCAGCACCGTCGAGGCGACGTTCGCGTCCCCACTGGACCGCTACCGCGGCCGGAGCACCGAATGAGCGTCGGATGAGCGCCCGGGAGCGGACCGGCGGACCGGTGGTACGACCGGCGCGACCGGTGCAGCCAGCGCGACCGGTGCGGCAGGCTGGGGCGGAGCAGCCGGTCGGGGCGGACTCCGGGCGGGTCAGCTTGTTTCTCGCGGTGGCGCTGATCGGCGTACTCGCGATCATCGGGCTGGCCTACGACGGTGCCGGGCAGCTCCGCACGATGCAGCGGGCCGACAACCTGGCGGCCGAGGCGGCCCGGGCCGGCGGCCAGGCGATCGACCTCGGGCAACTGCTCCTCGACGGCACCACCCTGCTGGACCAGGCCGCCGCCCGGACGGCGGTCGGGAACTACCTCGCGAGCGTGGACGACGTGCAGCGCTGGGACGTCGAGTTCGCGGTCGCCGGGGACAACTCCACGCTCACCGTCGACCTCGAACTCGACTACGACACGGTCTTTCTCGACCTGTTCGGTTTCGCCGACAACATCACGGTGCCCGGTACGGCCACCGCGACACTCCTCACCACGACGAACCGCTGAATAGGGGGCATAGTCATGCCTGCATCCCGGGCGGCCCGCCGGGCCGGCCAGTTCTGCACCGGCCTCGGGGCATTTGTCGTCCTGATCGGACTACTGGTCGGGGCGCCCCTGGCGCTGCTCGCCCTGGCCGGCAACCCGCTGCCGGACCACGTACCCGGGCTGGACGAGATCGGGACCGCGCTGACCAGCCGGGACGACGGCCAGCTCTTCCTGCGGGCCCTGGCGGTCGCCGGCTGGGCCGGCTGGGCCACCTTCGCCCTCTCGGTACTCGTCGAGATCCCGGCCCGGATCCTGCGCCGGCCGGCGGTCCGGCTGCCCGGACTCGGCCGGCAGCAGCGGCTGGCCGCCACCCTGGTCGGCTCGGTGGCCCTGGTCCTGGCGGTCAGCCCGGCCGCCACCGCTGCCGCCACGGTGGTGGCGTCGACACCAGCGGTGGCCGCACCGGGGACGGCGGTAACGCACCCCGGAGGCGCGACGCAGCCGGCCCGCGCGGGACAGGCATTCGGCGCGGGGCAGGCGGCCGGCGCGGGGCAGGCGGCCGGCGCGGGGCAGGCGGCCGGCGCGGGAGAGACATTCGACGCGGGACAGGCACTCGGCGCGGGACAGGCGGTGGTCGGCGGAGTGCCGGCGGCGGCGGTGCGGGGTGGGCCGCCGGTCAGCGGCGACGGGCCGGCGTCGGGGCCGGCACCGCACTGGCTGGCGGCGGAACCGGCGTCCGGACCCGCGCCGCAGTGGCTGGCCGGGGAGGCGGCGGAGCAGCCGGAGCCGGTCTACCGGGTCGAGAAGGGCGACTACCTCGGGCACATCGCCGGGCGCTACCTCGGCGACTTCGACCGCTACCCGGAACTGGCCAAGCTCAACGAGATCGGAAACCCGGACCGGATCCGGCCGGGCCAACTGCTGCACCTGCCGTCGAGCGCCGAGGACCGGGGCGTACGCGAGCACGCCACCGGACTGGTCGCGACCCCGCCGCCGCCCGGGGGCTGGCCGCAGGCCGTACCCGGCCAGCCGGCCGCCCCGGAGGCCGGACAGCCGGACGCGCCGCAGCCACCGACCGACCCGCAGTTGCCGGCCGACCCGCAGTCACCGGCCGATACGGCGCCCGCCCAGCCGTCGACGGCCGAACGGGACGGCGGCGGGTACACGGTCACGGCCTCCCGGGCCGGTGCGGCCGAGGAGGTGAACCGCCCGCTCGCGGTCTCCGCGGTGATCGCGGTGGCCAGCATCGTCGGCGCGCAGGTGGGTGCGGTCCTGGGACTCCGGAACCGCTCGGGCCGCCGGCCCGTCTTCGGCCGGCACCGCCTGCGTGAATGAGCCGAGCCAACCACGCGAACGAACCGACCCCGCCGCACGACCGGCCCAGGTGTGCCGCACGAACTGACCCAAGTGCGCGGGACGGGTCGATTCGGGTGCGCCGCACGAGCCGGCCCAGATACGCGGAACGGGTCGATTCGGGTGCGGCTCAGGGCAGCCGGGTCTGTAGGACGCCGCCGACCACCCGGGTGGGCAGGACCTGCTGGTCGCTGCTGGCCGGGCCGTGCACCACCTCGCCGCCGTCCAGCTCGAACATGCTGCCGTGCCAGGGGCACTTCACGCAGGTACGGCCGTTCTCCCGGACGACCTGGCCGGCGCCGAGCGGACCGCTCTGGTGGGCGCACCGTTCCAGCATCACCGTGACGTCGTCGCCGTCCCGGTAGACCACCACCGCGATGTCGTCGATCCGCCGGGTCAGCAACTCGTGCTCCGGCAGCGCGGACATGTCCGCGACCGCGTGCCAGCCGTCCTCGATCCGGCGCAGGTCCGGCACACCCTGGTTGACGTTGGCCGCCTGCTTGTAGGCGAGGTGGCCGCCGAGGAAGCCGCCGCCGCCGGCCGCCGCCAGACCCAGGTAGCCGAGGGTACGGCCGAGACCGTGCCGGCCGGAGAGGCGGGCGGCGAGCGAGCCGGCGTACATCGCGATGGCGACGCCGTTGGCGAGCGCGTGCACCAAGCCCACCCGCTGCTGCTCCCGGGAGAGGGCACTCCAGTCGTTCCAGCCGGAGACCGCGCTCGGCACCGCCGTGGCCGTGCCGAGCGCCACCAGGGTGGTGGCGGCGCGTCGCTGCTGCGGCATCAGGTCGAGGACGGCGGTACTCACCCAGGCGCCGATCGGCACCTGCACCAGGGCCGGATGCAGCGGATGCCCGATCGGTACCCCGTGCAGGACATCGCGTAGCCACTGCGGCCGGATCGCCCCGGCGACCACCCGCTGGAAGCGTTCCGCCGTCCGGTCCAGGCCGCTAGCCTGCTCAAGTTTCAGGAGTGCTCGCACCGACTGGGACTACCCGCCCCGTGGGTGGACAAACTTCGCACGCCGTCGGACCGGCCAGTACCCTCGAACGGGTTACCGGGACCGGCTCGGGGTAGACCGGCCGGCATGCGGGTCGCGATCACCGGAGCCACCGGCAACGTCGGTACGGCGTTGCTGCGCCGGCTCGCCCGGGAACCGGACGTCGAGGTGGTCGGCATCGCCCGGCGCTGCCCTCCACCGGACGCCGGGCAGCCGTACGATCTCGTGCGGTGGCACGCCGCCGACCTCGGTGACCCGGCCTGCCTGCATCCGCTCGCCGAGCGGCTGGCCGGGGTGGACGCGGTGGTACACCTGGCCTGGCAGGTCCAGCCCGGCCAGCACCCGGCGCGGCTGCGCCAGCTCAACCTGGGCGGCAGCCGGCACGTCCTCAACGCGATGCTGGCCGCCGGGGTGCCGAAGCTGGTGCACGCCTCCTCGATCACGGCGTACGCGCCCGCCCCGGCCGACCGGCGGATCGACGAGGACTGGCCGGTGGCCGGGGTCGGACGCTTTGGCCACGGCGTCGACAAGGCGGCCGTGGAGGCGATGCTCACCGACGCCGTACGGGACTATCCGGTGCTGCGGGTGACCCGGTTGCGTACCGCCCCGGTCCTCGGGGGCGACGTCGGGGCAGAGGTCGCCCGGCACTTCCTCGGTCGGTTCACCCCGGTCCCGCTGCTCCGCTCCGGCCGGCTGCCGGTGGTGCCCCGGCACCGTCGGCTGCGGATCCAGGTGGTGCACGCCGACGACGTCGCCGAGGCGTACCTGCGGGCGTTGCACAGCGACCGGACCGGTGCGTTCAACATCGCCGCCGAGCCGGTGGTCGGCGGCGGACTGCTCGCGGCGGAGCTGGGCGGCTGGGCAGTACCGCTGCCGCTGGGCCTGGTCCGGCTGCTGACCCGGGCCGGCAGGCGGGCCCGACCGGTGCCGGTGGACGGGAGCTGGCCGGAACCGGGCGCGTCGGTACCGCTGCTGGACTGCTCGCGGGCGGAGCGGGAGCTGGGCTGGCGACCCCGGCGGGACGCCCGGGAGACGCTGCGGGAGACGCTCGCCGGAACCGCCGCCGGACCGGAAACGGCCAGACCGGAAACGACCGGACCGCCGCCGCGCCCGGCCGAGCGGGTCACCGGCCGCCAGGCCGGCTGACCGCCAGGCCGGCTGACCGCCAGGCCGGCTGACCGCCAGGCCGGCTGACCGCCAGGCCGGCTGACCGCCAGGTGCGATCTCGGGCGGCGCGGACGGAAAGCGGCCCGGCCGCCGGCGTCCGGGTGGCACAGTGGGACGCCATGGACCGAAGTCAGGTACAGAGCTGGATCGGCGGGTACGAGCGGGCCTGGCGTACCCCTGGCACCGAGACCCTCGCCGCGCTCTTCACTCCCGACGCGAGCTACCTGCCGGGGCCGTACCGGGAGCCGGTGGTGGGGCTGCCGGACATCGGCGAGATGTGGGAGGCCGAGCGGGCGGGCCCCGCCGAGGAGTTCGACATGACCAGCGAGATCGTCGCGGTCGACGGCGACGTGGCGGTGGCCCGGCTGGAGGTCCGGTACGGCACCGGGGAGGAATTCCGGGACCTCTGGATCATGACGTTCGCCGGGGACGGCCGGTGTGCGGCGTTCGAGGAGTGGCCCTACTCTCCGCCGAACTGACCGGCACCGCCCCAGGTGTCTCAGCGCAGGCCCAGCATCGCCTGGGTGATCGCGTCGGTGACCGCGTTCCGGCCGTCGCCCTTGGCGTCGGTCGAGGTCACCGAGTAGGCGGCCCGGAATCTCCCGTCCTCGGAGGCCGCGATCGCGGCGGAGTAGCCGTACCGGGCTCCGGACTTGGCCCAGAGAACCTCGCCGTTCGGCAGCGGAAAGGCGGTCAGCCCGGCGCTGTGCTGTGCGGGGCCGCCGGCCACGTCGTCGACCGGCGGCCGGGTGAACATCTCGGCGAGCTGGGCGGGCCGGGAGCAACCGGCCGCCGAGCAGCGCCCGGGTGAAGGTGTCCAGGTCGGCCACTGTCGAGACCAGGTCACCGAGGCCGGGGTGATGCTCTGGTTCCAGTTCGTCACGTCCACCAGCCTGGTCGTGCCGTTCCGGGTGACGCTCAGGTACCGCTGGAACGGGGCGGCCAGGTCGATCCGGCGCTCGGCGGCGAGTTGCGGCACCACCGTGGCGGTGCAGACCTTGGTCACGCTGCCGATCCGGAACCGGGCGCCCGGTCGACCGCTTCCGACATCCGGGGCGTTGCCCGGACCAAACCCTGAGGCGCCCGCCTGGGGGGTCCGGGTAACGTCGCCCCCGAAGAGACCGAAGAGACCGGCGAGACCGGCGAGACCGGCGAGCGGGGGTACGGGTTGACCGGGCAGGACGACGTGGACGGCCGGACGGCGGCCCGGGGCGAGGACCCGGCCGGGGCCGGGTCGGCACGGCTCACGCCCGGCCAGCCGGTGACGGTTCACCTGGTCAAGGCACCCCGACCGGACCTGCGCTATCCCGCCTCGGTGGTCTCCGACGACGGTAACCACCTGATCGTCCAGGCACCCTGGGCGAACGACGTGGTGCGGGACATGGGCTTCGTCCGGTTCGAGCCGGGCGACGTCTGGACCGAGCACTACTGGCGGGACCGCTGGTACTCGGTCAAGGAGGTGTACGACGCCGCCGGCACCCGCAAGGGCTGGTACTGCGACGTGACCCGGCCGCCGACCGTGCGCGACGACGTGCTGGTGGTCCCCGACCTTGACCTCGACCTGTGGGCCTCGGCCGACCTGAGTGAGGTGTACCGGCTCGACGAGGACGAGTTCGTCGCCAGCGGCCTGCCCGAGCGGGAGCCGGCCACGGCGGCCCGGGCCCGGCAGGCCCTCGACGAGCTGGCCGAACTGGCCGCCGACGGCTTCGACACCCTCACCGGCCGCTGACCCGCCCGCTCCGGGCAGGCCACTCCGCCGGCAATCCCGCACCGCCGGCAATCCGTTCGCCCCGGTGATCCGTTGGCCCGGTTAATCCGTTCGCGTCGCGGCTGACCCGGGTCGCAGGATGATCGGCATGTCTGGGACGTACACCTGTGCCGTGGGGCCGTCAGGCGCGCGGCCGGCGCCGGGCGGCGCACGCCGGCTCGCCGCGCTGGTCGGGCCGGACGCGGTGCCGCCGCCGCTGCTGATGCTGCTCGGCATGGTCTCGACGCAGGTCGGCGCGGCGATCGCCACCGGACTGTTCCGGACGGTGAGTCCCGGCGGTACCACCGCGCTGCGGCTCGGCTTCGGCGCCCTGGTGCTGGTCGCGGTGGTCCGGCCGACCCTGCGGCTCGGACCGCGCGCCGCCGGGCTGGTCGCGGCGTTCGGGGTGGCGATGGCCGGGATGAACCTGGCCTTCTACACCGCGCTGCAACGGGTACCGCTCGGCGTCGCGGTCACCATCGCGTTCACCGGACCGCTGCTGGTCTCGGTCGCGGCGAGTCGCCGGGCCCGGGACGTCGGCTGGGTGCTGCTGGCCGGGCTCGGGGTGGCGCTGCTCGCCGGCCTGCTCGGTCCGGGCGGCGGCGCCGGCCCGCTGGACGGTACGGCACTGGCCTGGTGCGGGCTGGTCGCGCTGGGCTGGGCCGGGTACGTCGTGTTCGGCAAGGCGGTCAGCACCCGGCTGGGCGGCAGCCGTGGACTGGCCCTCGGGATGGTGGTCGGCGCGGTCTGCGTACTGCCGTTCGGGGTCGCCGGCAGCGGTGCGGCGCTGTTCGACCCGTGGACGTTGACGCTCGGCCTCGGGGTCGCGCTGCTCTCCTCGGTGCTGCCGTACTCGGCCGAGATGGCGGCACTGCGCCGGATGCCGGCCCGGGTCTTCGCCGTACTGCTCAGCCTGGAGCCGGCGGTGGCGGCGCTGGTCGGGCTGACCCTGCTGCACGAGACGCTGGGCTGGCCGCAACTGCTCGGCATCGGCTGTGTCGTCGCCGCCTCGCTCGGCGCGCTCACCGCCCGCTCCGGCCGGTCCGAGCGGTCCGGCTGAAGGCGCGGTCACCGCCCGCTCGACCGGCCGGCCGGAGCGGTCCTAGCGGTCCGGGCGGTCCGGCTGAAACCGTGGCGGTATCGACCGGAACCGCCGGGGATATCGAGGGGTGCGGACAGGATGCGCGGCGGGCATTCTTGTCCGGTGGGGGTTCGAGTTGAGCAGAACGGTCCGGTCCGGACGGTCGTGCTGTCCCGGCCGGAGACCAGGAACGCGGTGGACGGCCCGACCGCCCGGGAGCTGGCAGCCGCGTTCCGGAGCTTCGACGCCGAGCGGGACGCCTCGGTGGCGGTGCTCTGGGGCGAGGGCGGCACCTTCTGCTCCGGCGCCGACCTGAAGGCGATCACCACCCCCAGCGGCAACCGGGTCGAGCCGGAGGGCGACGGCCCGATGGGTCCGACCCGGATGCGACTGGGCAAGCCGGTGATCGCCGCCGTCTCCGGGTACGCCGTCGCGGGCGGGCTCGAACTGGCACTCTGGTGCGACCTGCGGGTCGCCGAGTCCGACGCGGTGTTCGGGGTGTTCAGCCGCCGCTGGGGCGTACCGCTCATCGACGGCGGGACGGTGCGGCTGGCCCGGCTGGTCGGGCAGAGCCGGGCGATGGACCTGATCCTCACCGGCCGCCCCGTGCCGGCCACCGAGGCGTACCAGATGGGGCTGGTCAACCGGCTGGTCGAGCCGGGCGAGGCACGGGCCGCCGCCGAGGCGCTGGCCGCCGAGATCGCCGGTTTCCCGCAGACCTGCCTGCGCAACGACCGGCTCTCCACGCTGGCCGCCGCCGGCCGGCCGGAGGAGGAGGCGATGCGCACCGAGCTGGCGTACGGGATGAACTCGCTCGCCACCGACGCCACCGACGGGGTGGCCCGGTTCACCGCCGGAGAGGGCCGGCACGGGACGTTCGACCCGGCCTGAGTCCCGGCACGGTCTGAGCCCCGGCACGGCCGGAACAGCCGGAACGATCAGGCCGGCAGTGGCGGCAGCGGTAGCGGGATCGCCGGCAGGCCGTCGAGGCTGCTGCCGACGTGGTCCTTCCGCTCGCAGTACGCGGCGAACTCCTCGTCGGTCTTCCGGCCGAAGTAGTCGGAGTGCAGCGTCCGCTCCTCCCGGTAGTCCATGAACGGGACGGAGTAGCCGCAGCTGTCGCTGATCCGCCGCGCGGTGACCAGCACGATCGCCCGCTGCCCCGGCGAGTCGGCCTGCTCGGGGAAGTGCCGGATCAGCTCTGCCCAGCGGGGGTCGTCCCGGAACACCGGTTCGCCCCGGCCGTGCACCCGGACGATGTTCGGCGGGCCGTCGAAGGCGCACCACATGAGCGTTATCCGGCCGTTCTCCCGCAGGTGCGCGACGGTCTCGGCACCGCTGCCGCCGAAGTCGAGGTACGCCAACGTCTGCTCGTCGAGCACCGCGAGCGACCCGGCGAGCCCCTTCGGGGAGAGGTTCACGTGCCCGTCGGCGTCGAGCGGTGCGGTCGCCACGAAGAAGACCTTCTGGTCCTCGATGAAGCCGCGCAGCCGGCCGTCGATCCGGTCGTAGGTCTTTCCCATCGACCCGCCCTCCCCCGTAGTGCCCACCCCACGGTAGCCGAGTGGATCGACCACGGCGCGAGCCGACCGGCAAAGGCCGGCACGCACCAGCACGCCTCCGGTGGGGGTCGGCGTACCCACCGGAGCGGCTGGGCCGGGCGCCGTCAGCCTGCTTCGGCGGTACGCAGCCAGACGGCGGTGTCCGGGGGCAGCAGGTCTCCGTCGGCGGGGCGGCTGGCCAGCAGGCGGCTCTGGTGCGGGGGCAGCGGCACGGGCGCGTCGGAGAGGTTGAGCACGCAGACGAACCCGGGATCGCGGGCGAAGGCGAGTACGCCGTCCGGTGCCGGCAGCCAGCGCAGCGTGCCGTCACCGAGCGCGGGCAGGCCGCGTCGGATCCGGATCGCCTCGCGGTAGAGCTCCAGCATCGAGTGCGGATCGCTGGTCTGGGCCTGCACGGTCTGGTCCTTCCAGGCGGCCGGCTGCGGCAGCCAGGGCGGTGCCGTGGCGTCGTCCGGGCTGAACCCGAACGGTGCGGTCTCGCCCGACCAGGGCAGCGGCACCCGGCAGCCGTCCCGGCCCGGGTCGACGAACCCGGACCGCGGGTACATCGGGTCCTGGCGCAGTGCGGGCGGGATGTCCTCGATCTCCCAGAGCCCCAGTTCCTCGCCCTGGTAGACGTACGCGGCGCCGGGCAGGGAGAGCGAGAGCAGCGCGGCGGCGCGGGCCCGGAGCGTACCCAGTTCCAGGTCGGTGTAGGTGCCCTCGCGCTTGCTGGCGAAGCTGAACGTGGTGTCGGCCCGGCCGTACCGGGTGACCACCCGGGTGACGTCGTGGTTGGAGAGCACCCAGGTGGCCGGGGCGTCGATCGGGGCGTGTTCGGCGAGGGTGCCGTCGATGCTCGCCCGCAGCTTCGCCGCGTCCCAGGCGCAGGTGAGGAAGTCGAAGTTGAAGGCGGTGTGCAGTTCGTCCGGGCGCAGGTAGTTGGTGAACCGCTGCCGGTCCGGCAGCCACACCTCGCCGATCAGCGCGCGCGGCTCGGGATAGCTGTCGGCGATCCGCCGCCAGCTCCGGTAGATGTCGTGCACCCCGTCGAGGTCGTGGAAGGGATGTGCCGCCCCGTCGACCACCTCGGGCAGGGTGGCGTCCTTGAGCAGCAGCGCCGCCGAGTCGATCCGGATGCCGTCCACTCCCCGGTCGAACCAGAACCGGAGGATGTCCTCGAACTCGGCGCGTACCCGGGGGTGGTCCCAGTTGAAGTCGGGCTGCTCGGCGGCGAAGAGGTGCAGGTACCAGTCGCCCGGGGTGCCGTCCGGGTTGGTGGTCCGGGTCCAGGTCTGGCCGCCGAACTCGCCGATCCAGTCGGTCGGCGGAAGGTCGCCGCCGGGGCCGCGACCGGGGCGGAACCAGAAGAGTTCCCGCTCCGGCGCGTCCGGGCCGCCGGCCAGCGCGGCCTGGAACCACGGGTGCTGGTCGGAGCAGTGGTTCGGCACCAGGTCGGCGATGATCCGCAGGCCCTGACCGTGCGCCTCGGCGATCAGCTCCTCCACCTCGGCGAGCGTCCCGAAGACCGGTTCCACGGAGCGGAAGTCGGCGACGTCGTAGCCGGCGTCGGCCATCGGCGAGGGATACCAGGGACCGAACCAGATGGCATCGACGCCCAGTCCGGACAGGTAGCCCAGCCGCTTGCGGATGCCGGCGATGTCGCCGACGCCGTCGCCGTTGTCGTCGGCGAAGCTGCGCGGGTAGACCTGGTAGATCACCGCGTCTCGCCACCACCGGCGGCGCTGGATTGTGGACACGAGTACCTGCTTCCTGGACCTCTGAAATCGCCTCGTCTGGACCTTCGAATGCCTCGTTTGGTGTCGATGACGATACAAAGCGGAGCGCCTTGCCGCAATAACGCGACAGAATTCTGAAAGATGACGACTTTGAGGTGTCCAGGCCGGAGGCGCACGACAGCCGCCCCGGTTCGGCTGATCGCGGGGCCGGTCGGGGTGGGGGCCGAGGGGGTGCCCGGCCGCCGGGCGGGTCAGTGCCCGGGTGCGGGGGCGGTCGAGCCGCGTACCACCAGCTCGGGCTCGAAGAGCAGCTCGTCGGTGAGTACGCCGACGCCGTCGATCTGGTGCACCAGCAGGTCCACCGCGGCCTGGCCCATCGTCTCGATCGGCTGCCGCACCGTGGTCAGCGGCGGATCGGTGCAGGTCATCAGCGCCGAGTCGTCGAAGCCGACCACCGAGACGTCGGCCGGAACCGAGCGGCCGAGCCGGCGGGCGGCCCGGATGGTGCCGAGCGCCATCACGTCACTGGCGCAGATGATCCCGGTGACGCCGCGCTCGATCAGCTTGCTCGCCGCGACCCGGGCCCCCTCCATGGAGAAGCTGGACCGCTCGACGCACTCCTCGTCGTCGGCCCAACCGGCGACGTTCGCCATCGCCGCCAGCTTCCGGCGGGACGGCACGTGGTCGGCCGGCCCCAGCACCAGCCCTATCCGGTCGTGGCCGAGCGAGCGCAGGTGCCCGTACGCCTGCTCGACCGCCACCGCGTCGTCGGTGGAGACGCACGGGAAGCCCAGCTCGTCGACCCCGGCGTTGACGAGTACCACCGGCAGGCCCCGGTCGGTGAGCCGCCGGTAGTGGTCGTGCGGGGCGTCGGCGAGCGCGTACGACCCACCGGCGAAGATGACCCCGGAGACCTGGTGGTCGAGGAGCATCTCCACGTAGTCGGACTCGGAGATCCCGCCGATGGTCCGGGCGCAGAGCGCCGGGGTGAGCCCGCGCTGGGCCAGCGACCCGGTGACCACCTCGGCCAGGGCCGGGAAGATCGGGTTCTGCAACTCCGGTAGGACCAGCCCGACCAGCCGGGCCCGCTCGCCGCGCAGCTTGCTGGGGCGCTCGTAGCCGAGCACGTCCAGGGCGGTGAGCACGGCGACCCGGGTGCTCTCCGAGACCCCGCCCCGGCCGTTGAGCACCCGGCTCACCGTGGCCTCGCTGACCCCGGCCTTGCGGGCAACCTCGGTGAGTCTTCTGGTCACGGCGGCGATGGTACGGCAGCCGTCTGCAAAAACCGAACCAAAGTTCGCCGCGCTACTGCAACAGGTCGCGTACCGCTGGCTCGATCGCGCGGTGGAACGTCGGATAGGCGTAGATCATTGCAGCCAGCGTGCTGACCGGGACCTCGGCGTGCACCGCCACGGCCAGCGCGCTGAGCACCTCGCCGCCGACCGGACCGGCCGAGGTGGCGCCGACCAGTACGCCCCGGTCGGCGTCGGCGACCAGCTTGACGAAGCCCTCGTCGCCGACCTGGTGGATCCAGCCCCGGGTGGAGTCGGAGAGCGGGGTGAAGCCGGTCCGGACGTTCAGCCCGCGCTCCCGGGCCTGCCGCTCGGTCAGCCCGACCGCGCCCACCTCCGGATCGGTGAAGGTGACCCGGGGCAGCGCCCGATAGTCCGCCCGCCGCCCGCCACCGGCCGGGTCCCCGAGCTTCCCCAACTGTCCGTCGAGCTTGCCGGCCTGGTCGTCGAGCTTGCCGGCCCGGCGCAGGATGTCGTCGACCGCGATGCCGGCCTGGTACATCGCCACGTGGGTGAAGGCGCCGTGTCCGGTCAGGTCGCCGACCGCCCAGATGCCGTCGCCGGCCCGCATCCGGTCGTCCGTCTCCACGAACCGCCGGGTCGGGTCCAGCCCGACCGTCTCCAGGCCGAGCGTGTCGAGTACGGCCCGCCGGCCGGTGGCCACCAGCAGCCGCTCGCCCCGGAGTTGGTCGGAGTCGGCGAGGTGCACGGTGAAGCCGCTGCCGTCGTGCTCCACCCGCTCGGCGCGGGCCCCGGTGTGCACGGTCACCCCGTCCGCGCGCAGCGCCGCGGCGACCCGCTCGGACGACTCCGGCTCCTCCAGCGCGAGGATCCGCTCGCCCGCCTCGACCATCCCGACCCGTACCCCGAACCGGGCGAAGACCTGGGCCAGTTCCGCGCCGATCGCCCCGCCGCCGAGTACCACGAGCGACTCGGGCAACTCGGCCAGTTCGATCGCCTCCCGGTTGGTCCAGTACGGCGTACCGGCCAGTCCCGGCAGCGGCGGGATCACCGGGGTGGTGCCGGTACCCAGCACGACGCCGACCCGGGCCCGGAACGTCTGCTCGCCGACCTGCACCAGGCCGGGGCCGACCAGCCGGCCACTGCCCCGGACGAAACGTCCGCCCTTGCCGGTGAACCGCTCGACCCCGGCGTCGTCGGTCCAGCCGGCGGTGGCCTCCTCGCGGATCCGCCGGGCGACCGTGTTCCAGTCCGGCTCGACCCGGGCGCGGCCGGCCAGGCCGTCGACCCGGCGGGCCTCGGCCAGCGCGTTGGCGGCCCGGATCATCATCTTGCTCGGCACGCATCCCCAGAACGGGCACTCGCCGCCGACGAGGTTGCGCTCGACGCCGACCACCGAGAGGCCGGCCGCGGCGAGCCGGTTGGCCGCCTCCTCGCCGCCCACGCCGAGCCCGACCACCACCACGTCCACGTCCACCGTGCCGTCCGCGTCCACGTCCGCCGGGACGTCCGGACCGCCGGTGCCGGCCGGCTCCACCCGCCTGCGTTGCTGTTCAGCCATACCGCCAGCTTTCCCGATCCGTACCCGGTCAGCCAGCCTCGCGGCGAGCCGGAGCGGCGCGGCGGCACCCGTGGAAAGTGCCTCATTCCCGACCAGATGGCAAAACCTGTCAGCATCTGACGTAATGAAGTCGTGTCTTTTCACGTGACGATCGAGATCTTGCGGTAATGAGTCGTCCTCGCTACAGTGACCGCACTCACACCCGACGCCACACAGCTCCCGTTTCAGAGGGGATGCCACAGATGTCCGTACCGCACTACCGGAGGGCCGCGGCACTCGCGCTCGCGGCCGGCCTGGGACTCAGCCTCCCGGCCTGCTCGACCAAGAGCGACGACGGCGACTCGAACGCCGGTGGCAAGGTCACCATCACGGTCGACTGCCAGCCGGTCGGTTCGCAGAAGGAGCTGTTGCAGAACTGGAACGCCGACGTCGCCGAGTTCCATCGGCAGAACCCCGACATCACCATCAAGAGCGTCAGCGTCGGGGAGCAGTGCAACAACCCGCCGGACTTCACCGCCCGGCTCGCCGGCGGCACCATGACCGACGTCTTCTACGGGTACATGACCGACCTGGCGCAGGTGCTGGACTCCGGTCAGGCGATGGACATCACAAAGTACGCCGACAAGGAGTCCGTGCCGACCTGGGAGAGCATCGATCCCACCCTCAAGGAGGTCTTCAGCGACGGCGGCAAGCTCTACGCCCTGCCGGCGAAGAACTACTCGATGGGCCTGGTCTACAACAAGACGCTCTTCCAGCGCGCCGGGCTGGACGTGAACAACCCGCCGAAGACCTGGCCCGAGGTGCGCGACGCGGCCAAGAAGATCTCCGCGCTCGGCGACGGCATCGCCGGGTACTCCGAATACAGCGCCGGCAACACCGGCGGCTGGCACTTCACCGCGCTGCTCTACTCGCAGGGCGGCCAGGTGCTGACCCCGGACGGCGGGAAGGCCGACTTCAACAACCCGATGGGCCGGCAGGTCCTACAGAACCTCAAGGACATGCGGTACGGCGACGACAGCATGGGCGCCCGCCAACTGCTCCAGTGGGGCGACCTGCTGACCAACGCCGCCGCCGGCAAGGTCGGGATGTTCGTCGGCGCGCCGGACGCCACCCAGGCGATCGTCAGCCAGTTCCAGGGCAGGTTCCAGGACTGGGCGATGGCCCCGATGCCCGGCCAGGACGGTCCGGCCAAGGGGACGCTCGGCGGTGGCGAGGGCTACTTCTTCAAGAAGGGCCTCAGCCCGGAGCAGGTCCGGGCGGGCCTGAAGTGGATCGCCTACCAGAAGCTGACCCCGGGCAAGGGCCAGTTCGACTACGTACGGGCCAAGCCGCAGAACTACCCGGTGGGGCTGCCGCAGCCGCTGCTCTTCGCGAACGGCAGCGAGGCACAGAAGCAGGAACTCGAACTGCGCAAGGCGAACGCCAACGTCGACACCGCCAACTTCGCGCTCTTCGAGGCGACCCCGGTCCCGATCCGGGGTGAGCCGCGCAACGCGCAGGCGGTCTATGCCGTGCTCGACGCCGCGATGTCCGGGGTGCTGACCAACCCGAACGCCAACATCGACACGCTGCTGAAGACCGCCGAGGAGAAGGTCAACCAGCTGCTCGCCGCCGAGAGCTGACCGGCGAATCCGTGCGGGAGCCGGTCAGCTCCGGCTCCCGCACCGACCTAGGAGTTGCCTTGGCGATCACCACCGCTCCGGATACCACCAGACCGGGTCGTCCCGTCCGGCCGTACCCGGCACCGCCCCGGCGCGGCGGCGGGCTGGGCCGGAAGGTGCGGGACAACCTCACCGGGCACGCGTTCCTGATCGGCGCGGTGGCCTGCTTCGCCGTCTTCTCGTGGTATCCGATGATCCGCGGCGTCGTGATGAGCTTCCAGCGGACCCGGCGCGGCGAGACCACCTGGGTGGGCTGGGACAACTATCTCCGGATCGTCGACGACCCGAGCTTCTTCACCGCCTGGCGGAACACCCTCTACTTCACGGTACTGGCGCTGGTCCTCGGCTACGCGGTGCCGTTCTTCGTGGCGATCCTGCTCAACGAGTTCCGGCACGCCAGGGGATACCTGCGGATCCTGGTCTACCTGCCGGTGATGCTGCCGCCCGCCTCGGCGCTCTTCCTCTTCAAGTACTACGCCTACGACCCCAGCGAGGCGGGCCTGTTCAACGCGGTCCTCGCCGCGCTGCACCTGCCGACCTCCGAGTGGATGCAGTCGCCGGGGATGACGATGCCGGCGATGGTGCTCGCCTCGACCTGGATGAACATGGGCAGCGCCGTACTCATCTACCTGGCGGCGTTGCAGAACATCCCCGGCGAACTCTACGAGGCGGCCGAGCTGGACGGCGCCGGGATCTGGCGGCGGATCGTCAACGTGACCGTCCCGCAGACCCGGCTGATCCTGCTGCTGCTGGCGATGCTCCAGATCGTCGCCACCATGCAGCTCTTCATCGAGCCGCTGATCCTGGCCAACGGTGCCGGCGCGGAGGACTCGGCGACCTCGGTGGCCTACCTGATCTACCAGCACGGGTTCTTCCAGAACGACCTCAACGGCGCCGCCGCGCTCGGCGTGATCATGCTCGTGGTGCTGGCCGGCTTCTCCGCCGCCTACGCGCGGCTGACCTCGAAACAGGACTAGGACGGGCGGGACATGGCACAGGACTCCGGCACCCGGACCCTCATCTCCCCGGCCCAGCTGCGCCGAGGACGCGGTCGGGTCGTCTACTGGACCCTGCTCACCGTCGTCGTCGTCGGCTGCACGCTCGTCTTCCTCGGCCCGCTGTACTGGATGGTCACCGGGGCGCTCAAGTCCGGGCAGGAGATCGCGCAGACCCCGCCGACGCTCTTCCCGCAGGACCCGCAGCCGCGCAACTACGTCGACGCGTGGCACAACCTGGACCTGGCGAAGCTGCTGTTCAACACGTTCTACTACGCCGCCGGGGCGCTGCTGTTCCAGCTCGTCCTGGACACCGCGGCGGCGTACTCGCTGTCGAAGCTGCGGCCGGTGCTCGGCAACGCGATCCTCGGGATGATGCTGGCGACGCTGATGATCCCGGCGATGGTGCTGATCGTCCCGCAGTACGTGACCGTGATCGACCTGCCGATCCTGCACGTCAACCTGCTCGACTCGCCGTTCGCGATCTGGCTGCCGCTGGTCGCGAACGCGTTCAACATCTTCCTGCTGAAGCGCTTCTTCGACTCGATCCCGGAGGACCTGATGGCGGCGGCGGTGGTGGACGGGGCGGGGCCGCTGCGCACGCTCTGGTCGATAGTGCTGCCGATCTCGCGCCCCATCCTCGGGGTGGTCTCCATCTTTGCCGTGACGGCGGTCTGGAAGGACTTCCTCTGGCCGAAGCTGGTGATGCCCTCGCCGGAGACCCGTACGGTCAGCGTCGGCATCTACGCCTTCTCCGCCGGTACCCCGATGAACGTGGTGGTGGCCGCCTCGGTGATCGCCGCCATCCCGACCGTGGTCATCTTCCTGGTCTTCCAGCGGAACATCATGTCCGGCCTGACCACCGGCAGCCTCAAGGGCTAGCCGGCAGCCTCGACCGGTAGCCGACCGGCTCGACGGACAGTCAGCCCAGCCCGACAGCCAGCCTCCGGGACGGGCCGGGCGGGGCGCCGGGGGCCAGCACCGGGGTGCCGGTCGGGGTCAGCAGGGCACGGGCCACCACCGCCGCCCGGCGGCTGCGCGGCACGACGGCCCGGCCGGCGAAGACGTCGTACCCGGCGGCGACCACCTCGTCGAGGATCCCGCCGTAGAGCAGGTAGGCGGTGCGGATGCAGGACTGCGAGGCGGGGGCGAGCAGGGTCACCCCGGGCGCCGCGGCCAGGTAGTGCTCCCGGGCGCGGCGCACCTCGTACTCGACCAGTTGCCGGATCGGCGGCGTGGCCCGGCCCTGTCGCGCGGCGGCGACCAGGTCGGCGGGGGTGACCCCGAATCTCGCCAGGTCCTCGCCGGGCAGGTAGACCCGGCCCCGGTCCAGGTCCTCGGCGACGTCCCGGATGAAGTTGGTGAGCTGGAAGGCGAAGCCGAGCTGCCGGGCCGGCTCGCGGGCGGCGGCCGGGTCGGCGCTGCCCAGGATCGGCAGCATCATCGTGCCGATCACCGCCGCCGACCCCTCCATGTAGTCGAGCAGGTCGGCGTAGCGGGGGTAGTCGGTGACGGTCAGGTCCATCGCCATGCTGCGCAGGAACGCCGCGAAGTCGGCCCGGTCGAGGTCGAAGACCGCGATGGTGTGCAGTACGGCCGGCAGCAACGGGTCGGTCACCGGCTCGCCGCGCAGCCCGGCGAGGAACCGTTGCGACCAGTCGGCGAGCCGGGCGGACCGGGCCGAGGTCGGAAGCTCCTCGGTGCGGTCCACGATCTCGTCCGCGTACCGGGTGAAGCCGTAGAGCGCGTGCACGTGCCGCCGTTTCCAGGCGGGCAGCAGCCTGGTCGCGAGATAGTAGGTCCGACCGTGCCGTCTGTGCAGCTCACGACAGCGTTCATAGGACCCGCCGAGACTGGTGTCCACCCGATCCTCCCGAGCCTGATCGACGCATCAATCGACGCAACTTCTGCGACCAGGGTACGCTCGACCGGCTCTCCCGCGCGCGGTTCCCGGGCTGTCCGGCCGACAGGAAGCGATCTTTCAGTTACAAAAGCGGGAAGATGGGTGCCTTCGGTGACCGTGGCCGCAGGATGATTGTCGACTCCAGGAGGTGATCGGGTGCGGACCGTGACGGGACCGACCGAACGGGTGGTGGTGGTCGGCGCCGGGCTGGGCGGGCTCGCCTGCGCCCTGCACCTGGCCGGCGCCGGCCGGCAGGTCACGGTGCTGGAGCGGGAGTCCGTGCCGGGTGGCCGGGCCGGCCGGCTCACCCTCGACGGGTACGAGTTCGACACCGGTCCGACCGTGCTGACCATGCCCGACCTGCTCGCCGAGGCGCTCGGGGCGGTCGGCGAGGAGCTGACCGACTGGCTCGACCTCGTACCACTCGACCCGGCCTACCGGGCGCACTACCCGGACGGGTCCACCCTGGACGTCGTCACCGACACCGCCCGGATGGCCGCCGAGGTCGCCCGGGTCTGCGGCCCCCGCGAGGCCGACGGCTACCTGCGGTTCGTCGACTACGCGCGGCGGCTCTGGCAGCTCGAACGCGCCGACTTCATCGACCGCAATCTGGACAGCCCCACCGACCTGCTCACCGGCAACCTGCTCCGGCTGCTCGCCGCCGGGGCCTTCCGGCGGTTGCAGACCAAGGTCGACCAGTTCTTCGCCGACCCGCGCACCCGACGGATCTTCTCCTTCCAGGCGATGTACGCCGGCCTCGCCCCGCACGACGCGCTGGCGATCTACACCGTGATCTCCTATCTCGACTCGGTCGCCGGGGTCTGGTTCCCGCGCGGCGGCATCCACGCCGTCTCCCGGGCCCTGGCCGGCGCCGCCGAGAAGCACGGGGTACGCGTCCGGTACGACCGCACGGTCGACCGGGTGGAGACCTCCGCCGGCCGGGCCACCGGGGTACGCACCACCGACGGTGAGTTCGTCCCGGCCGACGTGGTGGTGCTCAACCCGGACCTGCCGGTGGCGTACCGCGACCTGTTGCCCGACGCCGCCCCGCCGCGCCGGCTGCGCTACTCGCCCTCCTGCGTGGTGCTGCACGTCGGCGCCCGGCAGGGCTACCGGGGCATCGCCCACCACAACATCCACTTCGGGCGGGCCTGGCGGCGCACCTTCGACGAGGTGATCCGGCGCGGCGAACTGATGTCGGACCCGTCGCTGCTGGTCACCAACCCGAGCCGGACCGACCCGTCGGTCGCACCGACCGGCCGGCACGGCTACTACGTGCTCGCCCCGGTGCCGAACCTGGACCGGGGCGCCGGGCTGGACTGGCGCGGCGACCTGCCCCGCCGGTACGCCGACGAGCTGCTGGGCACCCTGGAACGCCGGGGCTACCTCGGGCTGGCCGACAGCGTCGAGGTACTCCGCATCGTCACCCCGGCCGACTGGGCCGACGCGGGAATGGCCGCCGGTACGCCGTTCGCGGCCGCGCACAACCTGTGGCAGACCGGCCCGTTCCGCCCCGGCAACCTGCACCGGACACTGCCCAACGTGGTGTTCGTGGGATCGGGTACCCAGCCCGGGGTGGGCGTGCCTATGGTGATGATCTCCGGGAAGCTCGCCGCCGCCCGGGTGACTGGAGGTGGCTCATGACAGCCGACCGGGAGCGGCACCTGGTGGAGCTGGTGGACGAGGCCGGCACCCCGCTCGGTGCCCGTACCGTGGAGGAGGCGCACCGGCCGCCCGGCCAGCTGCACCGGGCCTTCTCGGTGCTGCTCGTCGACCCGGAGGGCCGGATCCTGCTCCAGCAGCGGGCCGCCGCCAAGACCCGGTTCCCGCTGCGCTGGGCCAACGCCTGCTGCGGACATCCGGAACCCGGCCAGCCGCTCGACGTCGCCGCCGGCCGGCGGCTGCGCGAGGAACTCGGGGTCGAGGCGGTGCCGCTCACCGAGATCGGCGTGTACCTCTACCGGGCCGAGGACCCCGGCACCGGCCGGGTGGAGTACGAGTACGACCACGTGCTGCTCGGCGACTTCGACGCCGCTCGCGCCGTGCTGCCCGACCCGGACGAGGTGGCCGACCTGCGCTGGGTACACCCGGACGAGTTGCGGGCCGGGCTCGACGCCGACCCGGACGCCTACGCGCCGTGGCTGGCCGGGGTGCTCGGCCGGCTCACCGAGCGGTCGCGTTCGTCGGCGGCCGGGGCGGCGCGGCGGGCGGGGAACCGCGGCCGGTGGGAGCAGCCTCCGGCACCCACGGGTCAGGAGGAGGACAACCCGGCGGAGTGGTCGGGTGGCCGATGACGGACTGAGCGCCGGGGCCGTCGCGCGGCGGCTCGGCGTCGCCGTCACCACCCTGCGGAGCTGGCACCAGCGGTACGGGCTGGGCCCGAGCCGGCACGTGCCGGGTCGGCACCGGCGGTACAGCGTCGAGGACCTCGACCGGCTGGACGTGATGGCCCGGCTGACCGCCGAGGGAGTCTCCCCGGCCGAGGCGGCGCACTGGGCGCGCGCCGGTGCCGTACCCGGGGCGGAGCCGGACCGGGACGTGCCTGCGCGTGGCGCGCCGGACCGGGACGTGCCGGAGCGGGGTGTGCCTGCGAGGGGTGTGCCGGCGCGGGCCGGCGGCGGTGCGGTGATCGCGGTCGGCCGGGCCGGGCCGGCGGCCCGGGGTCTGGCCCGGGCGGCGATGCGGCTCGACCCGGTGGCGATGCGCGCCGGCATCGACGCGGCGATCGAGGCGGACGGGGTCGTCGCCACCTGGGACCGGTTGCTCCGGCCGGTGCTGGTCGGCGTCGGCGAGCGGTACGCCGCGAGTGCCGGGTACATCGAGGTGGAGCACCTGCTGTCCCGGTGCGTGTCCGAGGCGCTGGCCGCGGTGCCCCGGCCACGGGCGGGTGCCGCGACGCCGCGGATCCTGCTCTGCTGCGCCGACGAGGAGCAGCACAGCCTGCCGCTGGAGGCGCTCGCCGCCGCATTGGCCGAGCTGGGTGTGCCGTGCCGGCTGCTCGGCGCCCGGGTGCCGGCGGTGGCCCTGGTCGACGCCGTGCGCCGGACCGCCCCCCGGGCCGTGGTGGTCTGGTCGCAGCGGCCGACGACCGGTGACCCGGCCCAACTCGCCGCGGTACGGTCCGGCCCGCAGCCGCCGCCGCTGCTGGTCGCCGCCGGACCCGGCTGGCGGTCCGACCTGCTGCCCGCCGGGGTACGCCACCCCGCGACCCTGGCCGACGGGCTGGCGATGCTGCGGGACGTACCCGGATCTTCGGGAAGCTGACCGGGTTACCGGCCATTCGAGACATCACCACCGTACGTACTTCCGCTAACGTGGGGCAGCCGTAACCCGAAAACCCCTCGGGAGCCACCCGATGACCCGACGTACGGCGCTCGCCGCCAACCTCGTCATGTTGGTGCTGCTGTCCGCCTGCGCGAACGGCGAGCCGGCCCCGACCCGCTCGCCGTTGCCCTATCCGACGATCCCGCAGGTGACCGCGACACCGTCGGCCGCGCCGACCGGCACCGCCCCGCCCGGCACCCCGCCGACCAAGCCGAATCGGAAGAAGCCGGCCAAGCGCGGCACCGTCGGCCCGCTGAACACCCAGCGGCTGACCGGGACCCGCGCCGTGGCGCTCACCTTCGACGACGGCCCTCATCCACAGTGGACGCCGAAGCTGCTGGACCAGCTGCGCCGGGCGCGGGTCCGGGCCACCTTCTGCGTGGTGGGGGTGAAGGTGCGCAAGTACCCGGCGCTGGTCCGCCGGATCGCGCGCGAGGGGCACTCGCTCTGCAACCACAGTTGGCAGCACGACCTCAAGCTGGGCAGCCGGAAGTCGGACCAGATCCGGGCCGACCTGAGCCGGACCAGCCAGGAGATCAGGCGGGCGGTGCCGGGCGCCGAGATCCGGTACTACCGGCAGCCCGGCGGCAAGTGGACCCCGTCGGTCGTCGCCGTGGCCAGGTCGCTCGGCATGAGGTCGCTGCACTGGGACGTCGACCCGACGGACTGGGACAAGAAGACGACCACCCCGCAGATCAGGGGGCGGATCGCCCAGCAGGCCCGGCCCGGCTCGATCGTGCTGCTGCACGACGGCGGCGGTGATCGAAGTCGCACCATCGGCGCCTGCCCCCAGGTGATCAGCTCGCTGAAGCGGAAGTACGGGATAACCCTGCTGCGGTGAGGGAGTTTGGGGTAGTTTGTCCGATGGGCAATACCGGTTTGGCCGGGCGGCTGGCCATCACGTATGCTTTCGAAGCCTCCGGCGGGGCCGGATGGGAGCACAGCCGCTGAAGTTGTCATGTGCAATGATGGCGGGGCCGCCCTCATCGTCTAGCGGCCCAGGACGCCGCCCTTTCAAGGCGGTAGCACGGGTTCGAATCCCGTTGGGGGCACGACCCCGGTCTCGGCCGGGGAGCAGTGAAGAGCAAGGTCCTGTGGAGCAGTTGGAGTGCTCGCCGCCCTGTCAAGGCGGAGGTCGCGGGTTCAAGTCCCGTCAGGACCGCCAGCGCCGCTCGCCGCGCGTGTGCACGCGCGGCGTTCTGCGTTTCGGAGCAGGTTACCCAGGGCGGCAGTGGGAACGTCACCCAGGTAACATGAGCCGAGCAACCCGGCCAGGTAGCTCAGTTGGTACGAGCGTCCGACTGAAAATCGGAAGGTCGGCGGTTCGACCCCGCCCCTGGCCACATAGCCTTTCGCCGGGCTATTCAGAACGCCTACCAGCGGAAACGCCGGTGGGCGTTCTTTCTTCCGGAGGTCAGCAGACAGCGCCGTCCGGCTCGGCGGAGTTGTAGAAGGATTCGAAGGGACCGGCCTGGTCTGTGCCAGCGCCTGGCCACCCCGGGCCGAGGAGCAGAAGCATCGACCATCGCGACCGACCTGGTCGGATGGGCCGGGTAGTAGACAAGCGCGGCTGTGCCGTCCGCCCATGTAGACCGCCACTCGCCATAGCGGTTTAGCCAAGCGCGCTTGGCCCAGCATGGTAGGCTCCCGGCATGGCGGGGTTCTCCGAGGATGACCTGCGCGCGGTTGTCGCCAGGTACGATACGACCCGGGCAGCCGTGTTGACGCAGCGAGACGAGCAACTGCGGGCGTTTCACGCGGCTGGTTGGCGACCGGTGGATCTGCAGCGAGTAACCGGATACAGCCGGGAGACGATCCGCCAGGCGCTACGGCCGGAAGTCCGACAGGCGACCAACATCAGCCGGCGGAAGACGTCCGCCCAACCACCGGCTGACTACCGTTCCTACGGCGACCGGAAACCGTACGTCGTGGCCAACGCTCTCGACGCGCTGAACGGCCCGACACAGGGCGTGGTCACGCTTCCCCGTCATCTGGACTGGTCTGGTCACGGCGAGTACGACCTGAGCCGGCCCGGACGTCTCGCCAGCATGTACAAGGTGGTACTCACCGAGGCCGGCACGGTTGGGGACCTCAACGACTGGCTCGACGCCGAACTGCTGCTGCGGCTTTGGCCCACCCTGTGGTTGCCTGCCCCACTGCGCCAGCGGTGGGAGGAAGCCTTTCCTGAGCTCGCCGCGACCCGGCCGAACGCCGCGTAGGTATGGATCCCTTTCACGAACGCCTCGCTCGCACGGGACTCGATGCTGCCGATCGCTACGGCTTCGCCCTCGCCGGTGGCTATGCGGTCCAGGCCGCCGGCCTTCTCGAGCGGCCCAGCGAAGACGTTGACCTGTTCACTGCCTGGGACCGCCGCGACGAGTTCACCACTGCGGTCACCGCTGTTCTACACGCCTACCGTGACCAGGGAATGACCGTTGATGTCGAGCGGCAGTACGACACGTTCGCCCGGTTGACGGTGACAGACGGCCGTCAAGTCTCCAAGGTGGAACTCGGCGTAGACTGGCGCGCCAACGAGCCTATCCTCCTGGCCGTCGGTCCGGTGCTGCATCCGGACGACGCGCTCGCCAACAAGATGAGTGCCCTGTACGGGCGGGCGTTTGCCCGTGACTTCATCGACATCGACGCAGCCCTCCGATCCGGCCGCTACACCCATGAATCTCTCCTTGAACTCGCGCAGCGTGCCGACCGTGGTTTCGACCGACGAGTCTTCGCAGGTGCCCTCGGGCAAGCCGGTCTGCTCGATCCTGACGACTTCGCCCGGTACGGCGTCAGTGGCCAGGCGCTGAGCGCTCTCCGCAACCGGTTCGCCGCATGGCGTCGCCAGCTACTTGATGGGTGAAACGCGGAAGCCGATGACGCCCGCATGTGATGCGGCGGAACCAACCTGCTTCTGCCGGACGGTGACGGACTGCTCTTCGGGTGTTCCGAATCGACGCGAGCGGTTCCGGGGGCAGAAGACTCGGTGGTCCGTTCGCACTCTGCCCGGACCGGTCGGAGGCGACTTCCACCCCTACGTCCGTCCCGGTTCCGCCTGATCGCCGCCCTCAGCCCATACCGGGCGGATCCCGGGTGGCTAGGCGGTCCGCCACTTGAGCGGGTCGATCCACAGCACCCGACGCACGGCCGTCGCCGGCGTCCGACCCCTCGACCGCATCCCGACGGTCGGCGGCCGGTCGAACCCGATCAAGCGCTATCCGGAGCGTAGGCACGGCGCAACACTGCGACGATGTCGTATCCCCCACCGCAGGACCCCTGGAACCAGCAGCCGCCGCCAGCCGTCCCGGGTCAGCAGCGACCGGCACCCCCGCCCCTGCCCGTACGGCCACCGCGCAAGCTGACCGGCGCACAGCGGCTCGGTGTCGCCGTACTCGGCGTCCTCGGGCTCTTCGTGCTCGCCTGCTGCGGCACGTCCGTCGTCTCCGCGCTCTCCCCGGACGGTGACAGCGGCGGCGACGCCGAGCGGGAGCCGGCGGCGGCACAGGTCAGCAGCCCACCGACCACGCCACCGCCCGTGGTGGTGGTGATCAGTGCCCCCGAGCCCACCCCGCCGGCCACCACCGCCGCTCCCGCACCGCCCACGCCGACCAGCAAGGCCCCGGCGAAGCCGGTCTACTACAAGAACCGTTCCGCC
Source organism: Micromonospora sp. WMMD1102 (assembly GCF_029626265.1). NCBI lineage: Bacteria > Bacillati > Actinomycetota > Actinomycetes > Micromonosporales > Micromonosporaceae > Micromonospora > Micromonospora sp. WMMD1102. The sequence continues at coordinate 7,307,554 of NZ_JARUBN010000001.1, forward strand.
GTCCGGGCCGCCGGTGCCGCCCCGATCCGCCGGGGCGATCCCGGTTACGGCCGCCACCTCGACCGGGATGGCGACGGCGTCGGCTGCGAGTGACGAGTGATCACGTAGCGTCCGGCCGGCCAGGGCAGGCCCGACGCTACGTGCTGCCGCGTGGCGTCGTCGGGTTCGCCGGGGCGGCGCGGCGGTGCAGCCGGCTCAGGTCGTCGGCGAGTGCGGCGAAGAGGGCGAGCAGCGCCGCGAGACCGGTACTGGCCCCGATGGCGAAGCCGCGTTCGGACCCGTCCGGCGCCAGCAGCACGCCGAGTATCGCAGCGACGGCGGCGAGCAGCAGCATCCCGATCCGGCCGGCCCGAGCCAGCAGCACCGCCCGGCCCAGCCGGGTCGGATCGGCCGTGCCGGTACCGAAGCCACGGCGGGCGTACCAGGCGGCGGCGGTGAGGGTGCCGGCGCCGAGCATCCCTGCCAGACCGACGACCGTCCACGGCAGCCCGATCCGGTCGGCGCCGGACCGGGCCGCCGCCAGGCCCGCGCGGGCGACCAGGGCCGACACCAGCACCGCCAGCAGGTACGTGGACGCCGTCAGCAGCAGTCGACGCCGGAGCCGACGGCCGTCCATCCGGTACGCGGCGGGAACGTCGTCGGACACGCCGATGTCTCCTTCCCACCGCCGGCAACCCGGTCCGGACACCGACTCTGCCGGCTCGGCAGCGGCGTCTCCGGTCGATGCTACGAGCCGGGGAGCTATCTGGCCGGGCGGCACGGCGGCTATTCGGAGCCGGTGCCGCGGTCGCTCGGGATCGCCGTTTGATGATCTACCGTTCGGCGCAGGGATCGACCGCCCGTCGATGTCGAAGATGCACAGCTCACCAGCAGCCGGTATGGTCCCGGCGTATGGGACAGGAGACTACGAACGCCTCCGACATCCACCAGGACACCAGCACGTACTCGGTGCGCAGCAGCCTCCGTGTCCCGGGGCCGGCCGACCGGGCCTTCGCCGTCTTCACCGAAGGTCTCGCCGACTGGTGGGTCAAGGAATACACCTGGTCCGGCCCGCAGAAACTGGCCAAGCTCGGCATCGAACCGGGCAGCGGCGGCATGCTCTACGAGATCGGCCCGCACGGGTTCCGCGCCGACTGGGGTCGGGTGCTGGAGTGGCAGCCGCCCCGACGCCTGGTGTTCAACTGGCAGATCGGCCCGGACCGGGCGCCGGTGCCGGATCCCGCCCACAGCAGCGTGGTGGAGGCCCGGTTCGCGCCGCAGGCCGACGGGACCACCCTGGTCGAGGTGGAACACCGCGACTTCGACCGGCACGGCGAGGCCGCCGAGGGATACCGCGAGGCACTCACCGCCGGCTGGTACGAACTGCTCTCCCGGTACGCGACAGCCGTCGGGCACGCCGACGCACCGGACTGAGCGCCAAAGGCGTACCGGACGGCCGGGGCGTACCCGAATCAGGTCGGGTGTTCGCGGCCGGCGGTCGCGTCTGCCGGCTGGATGCGTGCCAGGTCGGCGCCGGCGCCGGTCAGCCACAGCTCGACGTCGACCAGGTTCAACGCGGCGGCCCGGGACTCGCCCGCCTCCAGTGCTCCGCGTACCCGGTCGGCGAAGTCCGCCGGTGGTGCGGGCGGGGCGACCGGCCGGCTGAGCCGGCCGGCGGACAGTTGCTCGGCGAGGTCGGTGTAGCGGCGCCGCAGCCGCCCGGCGAAGTCGTCGAGCGGGCCGGCCGCGTCCTTCACCCAGGTCAGCCGGGCTCGCCCGCCCCGGCGGAGCCGGGCCACCGCGCCGAGGTGCAGGTGCTGGCCGGCGACGAGCGCCGCCTGCCAGTTCACCGGCGGCAGGCGCGGGTCGTCCCGCTCCAACTGGTATTGCAGAAACGACGCCTCGGCGAGGATCCACGCCTGCCGGGCGGTGTCGACCGCGTCCTGCCGGGCGGTGTCGACCGCGTCCTGCCGGACGGGCCGGCCGGCGAGGGTCCGGGTCACCTCCTCGGCCGCGGTCGCACTGACCGCCAGGTACCGGCCGATCGAGCGACGCAGTTCCCCGCTGCTGCCCTTGGGCCAGAGCAGCAGGCCGGCCAGTACCCCGACGACGGCACCGATGGCCACGTCGAGCAGCCGGGCCCCGGCGATCTCCAGGTTCGGCGGGCCGGCCTGGGCGAAGACCGTCACGAACAGCACGGTGAACAACGCCTGCCCGCCGAACTGCGGCAGCAGCGGCCCGACGGTGAAGGTCAGCACCATCGCCACCGGCAGGGTCACCAGCAGCACCTGCGGGCTCTCCCCCGCGCCCAACAGCAGCAGGGTGCCGACGGCGGCCCCGAGCAGCGTTCCCAGCAGCACCGGGCGCAGCGCGTTGCGGGTGTCGACAGCCGAGGTCCGCATCAGGGTGAGGACCGCCAGCAGTACCCAGAACCCGTGGTTCAGGTGCAGGAAGCCGGCCACCACCCGGGCGGCGGCCAGGGCCACCGCGACCCGCAGCGCCCCCTGGAGATACACCGAACGGGTCGTCAGGTGGAACCGGAACTGCTGCCAGTAGAGCGCGAGCGGCGAGCGGTGGGCGTACCAGAACTCGTCCAGCTCCGGACCGGCGGGTGACCGGGCCGGCGGGCGGAGTCCGACGGCGATCCGGGCCGCGACGCCGAAGGCGTGCGCCTGGTCGGCGGCTCGCAGGCTGACCGCCTCCCGGCGCAGCCGGTCCGGGGCGCGGTCGTCGGTCGGCACCGCAGACGGCCGGTCGTAGAGTTCCCTGATCCGGGACTCCAGCGCGGTCAACCGGCTGCTCCCGACCGGCTCCGCCCCGCCGCACAGCATCCGGCCGGCGTCGTGCAGCACGGCGGCCGACTGCCGCAGCAGTCCGGCCAGCTCGTCGTCGCGGACCTCGCCGGGGTCGTCGGCGATCCGGTACGCGTGGTGCAGCAGTTGCCGCAGCAGCCGGTCGCCGTGCCGCAGCGCCCGGTCCCGCCGTCCCGCCGAGGCCGGCCGCTCGGTCGGCGGGATCCGGGCCAGCCACACCCGCTCCACCGCCCGCGCCGTCTCCGCCCGCCGTCGGGACAGCTCGACGCGGTCCACCGGCCTGCCGGCGGGGAGCCCGGCCAGCAGGTCGAGGAGGTGGGCCGCCGAATTGGCCGCCTCGCCGAGCCGGTGCCGGTAGCCGGGCGGTGTCGGATCGGGCCAGAGCAGCAGTTCGGCGGCGATCAGCAGCACCACACCGAGGGTCACCCCGGCCAGCCGGGCGGGCAGGGTCCCCGGCTGGTACGGCGGGAACGACGCCGCGATGTAGAACAGCTGCAACCCGGTGGCGAGACCGAGGATGCGCGGTCCGCCGACTCCGGCGAACGGTATGACGAATCCCACCACCAGCATGCCGGCCGCCGCCATCCAGGTGTCGACCGCCAGGAACGTGCCGGCGGTGACCAGGAACCAGGCGACCGGCAGCGCGGCGAGCAGGGTACGGGCCCGCTGGACCGGGCCGCCGGGCAGTTGCGAGATCAGGCCGGTGGCTATCGCCCCGAAGAGGGTGTAGAGGCCGAGCAGGGGGTTGCCCAGGCCGTACCGCCCGCCGAAGAGTCCGGCGGCGGCGACGAGTGCCAGCCGGGCGCCCCGGCGGAGTACCCGGAAGTCCGGGTCCCGCCGACGCAGCCACCGTACGGCGCCGATCCTGGTCATGGCTGCCCTCTGCCGCTGCCGTCGGTCCCGGCCCGGCCCGGCCCCGGTCCTGGAGCGGCCGTGGAGCGGCCGTGGAGCGGGCTTCGGCCGAGATCAGGGCAGCGGCGCGGCGCGGCCCCCGTGGCCGCCCGCCCTCACCCTCTCACCTCCGTCGACGCCCCGCCGACACTTCGCCCCAGCGGCCGGGACGGCCGGCCGGAGCGCAGTTCGGTGCCGCCGAGGTCGGCGCGCCGGCCCGCCGCCGCGCCCTGTTCGAGACCGCCGCCGAGCAGTCGCCGGGGCGCGGCCGTACGCAGCCGTGGGTACGCCTCGGTGAGGCGCCGGTCGACCCGGTCCGACCGGTCGGCAAGGACCAGGGCCACCGAAGGGGCACCGGACTCCGCCGACCCGGACTCCGCCGACGCGGCGGCGGCTGCCTCGGCCCGGCTCAACCGACCGGCGACCGCCGAGGCGAAGCCGGCCAGCCAGGACCGGCGGAACGCGGCCGGATGGTCGCCCGGGGGCACCGGCGCGACCGAGATCCCGTGTGCGGCCTGCACCAGCAGCGAGGTGAAGAGCACCTCCACCCGTTCCAGGTCGCTGGCGAAGCCGAACAGGTGCATGACGAACCCGCCGCCGCCGCGTCGGCGTACGGAGCGGCAGCGCAGCGCGTGGGCGATCCCGGCGAGCAGGCCCGCCTTGTCCAACGCGTACGGGGCGGGGATGTCGACGGTCCGGTCGCCGACCGGATCGGTGCCCGGGTCACGGGCGGCGAGCAGCGCACGGTCCACCCCGTACCGGGCGATCAGCTCGGTCGCCTTCGCGGTGAACGCCTCGGCCTCGGCCGGCGTGCAGGCCGGGTCCTCCGCCTTGGCCAGCAACTTGCGGACCTTGCTGAGCATCGCGTCGGACATGCACCAGAGCTATCACACCGGCACCGGAAGCGGCGGACCCGGCGCCCGGACGGTGGGCAGCCGGGCAGGCGAAGGGACCGGCCGGCGAGCAGGCGGGCACGTAACCCGCTGGACAAAGCGGATGCGGAGCATGCAAAGATGGATGTCGATGAGAGGGTCAACCGGCGCGGTGCCGCAGCGTCGCGACGGCCGAGCCGGCGAGCGTGAGCAGGCAGTCCGGCAGCTGCCCGTCCGCCAGCGCAGCGCCGAAGAGGGCCGCACCGGTGTCGCCGTCGGCGTTGGCGTACGCGCTGACGAACCGGGCCACCCAGCGGGCGTCGTAACCCGCCTCGTCGATGCCGGGGAAGTCCAGCGTCCACGCACCCCGGGGCACACCGTCGCCGACCATCGTGGCGGCGAGACACCAGGCGACCTCGTACGCCCCCGCGACGCCGGACCGGTCGACCACCGCGTCGAACGTGCCGACCACTCCGTCGCTGTCACCGGCCAGCGCGGAACTGAGCACCGCGGCGGCGTCATCCAGCGTCTCCTGCGGAACGTCCGTCACGTGCGGAAGGGTATGCCGGCAGGTCAAGCAGCGTCCGACAAACGACGTGAACGTTACCAAACCAGGACGACAGTGCCCCTCTGTCGGCGATTGGCGGTCGGCCGCGGGCGCGCGCCGCGAGCAGGCGCGCTAATCTGCGCAACGGATCTCCGGGGAGGAAGGACGCACCCCATGCTCGTATTCCGCGGCACCCGCCGCGCCGCTCTGTCCGCCGCCGCCTGCGCGGCGCTGCTGCTGTCCGGCTGCGGTTCGGACGGCGACGGCGAGGCAGGGCAGACCGAGCAGGCCCGGCCGACCCAGGTCCGCCTGTACGGCACGGACGGCAACATGCAGAACTCCTTCAAGGCGGAGTTCGACCAGCAGACCGGTCTGCTCAAGGGGATGAAGGGCACCACCCCGCTCACCCCGCTCTCCGAGGACTTCAAGAACCGCCTGATGTCCAAGGACCCGAAGCTCTCCGACTTCCTCTACGCCGCCGAGTCGTACGACGCGGTCGCCATCGCCGCGATCGCCGCACAGCTCGCCGGCTCGACGGCACCGGCGCAGATCGCCAAGCAGATCGTCGGGGTCACCACCGGCGGGGAGCGCTGCGACTCGATCGCGGACTGCCTGCAACTCGCCAGGGCCGGCACCGACGTCGCCTACCGGGGTGTCTCGCTGAACCGGGGCGGCTTCACCGACGCCGGGGAGCCCTCCACGGCGAGCTACGCCACCCTGCACTTCGGCACCGACGACCAGCTCGACAACGGCAAGACCGAGTTCCTCGGCGCCGGGGACGAGTCGGCGGCCAGCAGCAAGAAGCCGCCGGTCCCGAAGAAGCAGACCAGGGCGGTCGAGGAGGCCAGCGGCGCGCCGCTGAAGCTCGGCGGCCTGCTGCCCCGCACCGGTGACCTGGCCCTGGCCTACCCGCCGATGGCGGCCGGGGTGGCGCTGGCGGTCGACGAGGTCAACGCCGCCGAGGGCGTACTCGGCGAGCCGCTGGTCTGGGTCGACGGCGACGACGGCACCAACCCGAACACCGCGAAGGCGACCGTGGCGCAGCACGTCGACGCCGGGGTGCACGTCATCATCGGGGCCGGCGCCTCCGGCATCTCCCGGGCGGTGCTGCCGGACGTCATGGCCGCCGGGCTGGTGCTCTTCTCGCCGAGCAACACCGACGCCGGGCTCAGCACCGTGGACGACAAGGGCCTCTACTTCCGTACCGCCCCGTCGGACATCCTCCAGGGCCGGGCACTCGCCGACATGATCCTGCGGGACGGGCCGAACCGGATCGCCCTGGTCGCCCGGCAGGACTCGTACGGCGAGGGTCTCCAGGGCAACGTCCGGGCCGAACTGGAGCGGGCCGGACACGGCTCGGACCAGGTACGCCTGTTCAACTACGAGGTGACCGACGGCCCCGACGCGCCGCCGGTGGACTTCACCAAGGGCGCCCAGGAGATCAAGGAGTTCGGTGCCGACGCGATCCTGGTGATCGGCTTCGGCGAGTCGGCGAGGGTCATCGAGGCGCTCGCCGCCGCCGGGGTGAACATCCAGCAGCAATAGGCCCCGTACGCCGGCCGGTCGCCGGCCACCGCGCCGTGCGGCAGGGAAGTGGCACGTTTCCGGGAGTCGCCGGTCGCCTCAGTCGGCCTAGCGTTACCGCTGTGCCCGGCGGTCCCGCCGGGCGCGAGGCGACCGGGGAGGTACGACATGAGCTACGACGGCGACCCCAGCGGGCCGGGCGACTGCCTTCCGGAGCACGAGCTGCCCGGCATCGACGACCAGCAGGGCTTCGGGTCGGCCGTCGACCCCCCGTCGGACCTGCTCACCTCGGACCTGCTCACCTCGGACCCGCTCGCACTGGACCCGCCGGAGCCGGCCGAGGAGCCCCCGCCGGTCACCTCCGTGGTGACCCACTACCCGGGCGGCGTCACCGAGGTCGCCACCGACCTCGACGGCGACGGCTACGCCGAGCTGCTGGAGTACGACGTCGACGGCGACCGGCTCGCCGACGTCCGCTACCAGGACACCGACTGGGACGGCCGGCTGGACAGCGTCGAGCGGGACTCCGATCTGGACGGTCGGATCGACCAGGTGCTGGAGGACAACGACGGGGACGGCCGGGTCGACTCGGTGGTCACCGACACCAACCGGGACGGCGTGCCGGACCGGGTGGTCGCGGACGCCGACCTCGACGGGCGGCCGGACACCTGGATGACCGACGGCGACTTCGACGGGCGGCCGGACGAGATCCGGGTCGACCCCGACGAGGACGGGAAAGCCGACCGGCTGCTGCTGGACACCGACCACGACGGCACCATCGACCAGGTCAACTACCAGGACCGGCAGATTAACCCGTACGTCACGAACTGATCGCGGGATGCACACCGCGCGGGATGCGGAGCGGCACCGCGCCAGCTGTCCGGTCCGTCCAGCTTGGCCGCTGCTGCCCGGCTCCACCCGCCGCCGCCCGGCCCTGCCTGCCCGCGTGTCGGCATGGCCGGGCCCCCGGCGGGGTAGTGCGAGTGGCACAGTGCGGTAGTCGTGTCGGGGAGCGTCTCGTGGGTGTCCGGGCGGCACGCAGATCGAGGGTTCCGGCGTGGCCAGAACTTCAGCTGACGGAAGGGCAACAGATGAGCGAGTCGCAGGAGACCGTCGACACCCGCGGTGACGAACGGATCGAACTGCTCCGGGCCGACGCCAACCAGGACGGCAAGACCGACGTCTGGGTGGTGGACACCGACGGCGACGGCAAGCCGGACCTTTTCCAGTTCGACACCGACGGCGACGGCAAGGTGGACATCACCATGGTCGACACCGACGAGGACGGCAAGCCGGACGAGGTGGTGGACGGCGACGGCGGGCTCCCGCCACCCACCGTCTGACCCCGGCACCCGCCGGGCAGGCAGGCAGCAGGATCGAGGCCGTGGTGGCGGCCTCCCGGGTACGACCTACCGGGGGGCCGCCGCCACGGCCTCGTCGTCGTACCCGGTGCCGCGCCGGCCGGTGCGCGACCCCGCGGTGACCGGCGGACCGTGCCGCAACAAGTGGAGCTCGATTTGATCATGCCCGGATAACGAAATCGGCTGTCGGCCACGTCACTGCCCGGCATGCCAACCTTTCGCCCGCCCTCGGGCGCTTCGCAAGCCATGAGGGGCGCCGACCGGCGCCGCCCGCCTCGCCGACGGGAGAAGCAGAACGATGAGGCTGGTGTTGCGGCGTGCCCGGGGAGCGAAGAGCCTGCTCCTCGCGGCGACCGGGGCGACCCTGATCGCCACCGCCCTGCTCACCGGGCTCGCCGGCTACAGCCGGGAGGTGATCGACTCCGGCACCCAAAAGGCGGTCGCGTCCGCCTCCCAGGAGGAGCGGTCGATCCTGGTACGCGGCACCGCCGGCAGCACCCCGGACGGCCTCGCCGAACGCGACACGGCGGTACGGTCCCGGTTCGCCGACGGCTTCGGCGGGGTGCCGGCCGGCGTCTCCGGAGCGGGTTACGCCGCCGGGCGGGAGCTGGCCGGACGTACCGGGAACGCCGTACCGGACACCCAGGGGTCGGTCTTCGCCCGGGTGGTCTTCCTCGACGACCTACCCGGACACGCCCGGCTGACCGACGGGGCGTGGCCGGAACCCGGCCGGCGACCGGTGCAGACCGCGCTGGCCGAGCCGGTCGCCAAGATCCTCGGCGCCCGGGTCGGCGACCGGATCCCGATCACCGACCGGGTCACCGACCGGGTCACCGAGGCGACCGTCACCGGCGTCTGGCAGCCCCGCGACCCCCGGGACCCGTACTGGCGGCTGGTGCCGGAGGTGGCCGACGGGGTGGCGACCGGCTCGGCGACGTACGGGCCGCTGGTGGTGGACCGGGCGGACTTCCTCGACCACTTCGTCGCGAACGCCTCGGCCGGCTGGCTTGTCGAACCCGAGCTGGCCGGGGCCACGATGACCTCGCTCGGCCGGCTGGGCGAGGCGGCGGACCGGACCGTCGCCAGCTTGCCCGCCGAGACCGGGCTCGGCAGTTCCGGACTGGTCACCACCCAACTCGACCAGCTCGTGCAACGGCTGGACCGGGCCGGACTGGTCGGGCGGTCGGCACTGGTCACCCCGATGCTGCTGGTGGTGGTGCTCGGCGGGTACGCGCTGCTGCTGGTCGCGCTGCTGCTGACCGAGCAGCGCCGGGGCGAGGTGGCGCTGCTGCGGGCCCGGGGCGCGGGGCGGGGCCAGCTGGCCGGACTGGCCGGCCGGGAGGCGCTGCTCGTCGTGCTGCCGGCCGCGGTGATCGCACCGGTACTCGCCACCGAACTGGTCCGGCTGGCCGACCGTACCCCGATGCTGGCCGCCGCCGCGCTGCACCTGGACCCCCGGCTCGACCTGCGGACCTGGCTGATCGCCGCGCTCGCCGCGCTCGGCTGCGCGCTGGCGATGCTCGGCCCGGCGCTGCGGCGCGGCGGCAGTTACGTCGGCGAGCTGGCCAGCCGGTCCCGGCCGAGCCGGCGGACGGTCGCACAGCGGGCCGGCCTGGACGTCGCGCTCGTCGCCCTGGCGGTGCTCGGCTGGCTGCAACTGCGGCAGTACTCCTCGCCGCTCGCCGGTGCCCGCCCGGACGGCACCCTCGGGATCGACCCGCTGCTCGCCGCCACCCCCACCGTCGGGGTACTCGCCGGTGCGGTGCTGGCGCTGCGCGGCCTGCCGCCGATGGCCCGCCTCGCCGAACGGTACGTCGACCGCCGGTCCTGGACCGGCACCATGCTCGGGATGTGGCAGGCCGGCCGCCGGCCGCACGCCGGCCCGGTGCTGCTGCTCGCCCTGGCGGTGGCGGTCGGCACCCTCGCCTGGTGCCTGGCCGCCACCTCGGAACGGTCTCTGTCCGACCAGGCCGACCACCAGGTCGGCGCCGACCTGCGGCTGGTCGAGTCGAGCGGGGTCGCCCCGCCGGCCCGCACCGGCCAGCTCGCCGAACTCCCCGGCGCCGAACTGGTCCTGCCGGCCTGGCGGGACGCCCCCCGGCTCGGCACCGAAGGTGTGCCGGCCGGGATGGTCGCGCTGGACGCCGCCGGGGCGGAGCGGGTCGTCCGGCTCCGCGACGACCTGGTCGACGGCGACGCCGCCGGACTCTTCGCCGGGCTGACCGACGCCCGGGTGACCGCACCGGTGCCGGCACTTCCGCCGGGCACGACCCGGCTGACCGGCCGGATCAGCACCACCGGCACCGGCGGTTCGGCCCGGACACCGGTCCGCAGCACGGCGATCTTCGCCGAGCCGCACGGCGGGCACCTCCGGGTGCCGCTCGGCGCGAGCTACGACGACCGGCCGCTGCGGTTCAGCGTGCCGCTGCCGGCCGGCGGCGACGCGGCACCGAAACTGGCCGGCTTCGCGGTGGAGACCCTCGGACCCGCCGGGTACGTCGTCGACTGGCAGCTCACCGACCTGCGCGCCGGGACGGCCGACGGTACCGGCCCGACCGTGCCGCTCGCCGACGGCCGGCAGTGGCAGACGGTGCACCGATCCGGCGAGACCTCGTTCGCGACGGCGGGACCGCGCGGCCTCTCCACCAGCTACAGTGCGCCCGAGTCGTCGACGTCGTGGGCCGGTGGGAACGCCCCGATCGCCTTCGCCGTGACGGTCGCCCCCGGTCCGGGGCAGGTGCCGGTGGTGGCCACCCCGGAGGCGCTGGCCGCGCTGCGGTTGACGGTCGGCCAGCAGACCGTACTCGTCCTGGCCGGCGGAGCCGTCGACGTCCGGATCACCGGTACCGTCGCCGCGCTGCCCGGCGTACCCGAGTCGGCGGCGCTGCTGGTCGACCTGCCCTCGCTGAGCACGGCGCTCTTCCACGAGCGGGGCATCGTCGCCGCGCCCGAGGAGTGGTGGCTGGCCACCCGCCCCGACCGGCACACCGAGGCGGCCCGGGCGGCGGCCGGGCTCGGCGGCCTCCAGGTCGCCGACCGGGTGGAGGTGGCCGGCCGCTCGGGAAACGATCCGTACGGCGTCGGCGCCCGCGCCGCCCTCTTCGCCGCCGCGCTCGGCGCCCTCCTGCTCGCGGCGGTCGGGATCACCGTGGACGTCCGGGCCACCGCCCGGCGCCGGGTCACCGAGTTGGCGGTGCTGCACACCCTCGGCGCCGGACCCCGGCTGCTGGCGCGGTCGCTCCTGGTCGAGCAGGCGTTCCTCGCCGGCATCGGCGTGCTGGTCGGGTTGGGGGTGGGCATCGCGGTGGCCGCCACGATGGCCCCGCTGGTCATCCTCACCCCGTCGGCACAACGGCCGGTGCCGGCACCGCTGCTGGACATCGCCTGGCTGCCGGCCGGCGGGACCGCCGCCGTACTGCTGCTGCTGGCGCTCGCGCTGAGCGGGCTGACCGCCGCCACCATGCGGCAACGCCTGGCCGCGGCCCAGCTCCGGATCGGGGAGGACCGATGAACAGTCGACTGCCGGGACCGTTGCGGCGGGCCCGGGTCTTCGCCGGCTATCTGGGGCTGCTCGGCATGCTCGGGCTGGTGGCGGCGCTGCTGGTGACCGGGGCGCCCCGGCTGGCCAACGGGTTCGCCGACGACGGGCTGCGGCACGACGTACGGGACCTGCCGTACCAGGTCCGGGACCTGAACCTCACCGCGGACCAGGACCCGCTCCAACGACCGGACGCCGCCGCGGCCGCCGACCAGCTGGACCGGTACCGGAAGCGGTTGCCGGGACCGCTGCCGGGGCTGGTCGGCCAGCAGTGGTTCGCCGGCCGGATCGGCCCGAAGGACCTGAGCGTGTCGGGTGACGCGCCGTCGCTGCGCGGGAACTGCCCACCGGAGCTGCAACTGCGCGGCCAGGCCGGCATCGAACGGGAGCTGCGGATGGTCGAGGGGCGCTGGCCGGTGTCCCGGGGCGGGGTCGAGGCGGCGGTGTCCCGGGAGGCCGCCGGCATCCTCGGGCTGCGGGTCGGCACCCTCGTCGAACTCAGCGGCAAGGGCTTCGTGCTGGGCTCCGTACCGGTCCGGATCGTCGGGATCTACGACCCGGTCGATCCGGCGGCACCGGCCTGGGACGCGATCCGGTTGGCCGAGGTGCCCTGCCCGAGCCCGACCGACGGCACCACGCACCGGGCGGCGCTGCTTACCGACCTGCCCGGGATCACCGCCGCCGGCCGGGTGCTCGGGATCGGCTACGACTGGCGGTACCGGGTCGACGAGGAGCGGATGACCAGCGCCGACATCCCGGAGGTGCTGACCGCGTTCGCAGCGACCCGGCGCACCCCGCCGGAGCGCGGGCTGGTCCTGGCGACCGGCCTGGACAGCGGCCTGACCCGGTTCGACGACCAGCTCCGGGCGGTGCGGGCGCTGCTCGCCGTGGTGCAGGCCGGCATCCTGGCCACCCTGCTCGGGCTTGTCGTCCTGGCGGCCGGGCTGGCGGTGCAGCGCCGCCGGGAGGAGTTCACGCTGCTGCGGGCCAGGGGGGCGGCGACCGCGGCGATCGGGGCCCGCACCCTGCGGGAGACCGCCGTGGTGCTGCCGTTCGCGGTACTCGCCGGCTGGCTGCTCGGCCGGTTGGCACCGGGGCGCCCGGCCGGGGCCGAACCGCTCGGCGTCGCGCTGGTCCTGCTCGGCACCACCCTGGCGATCCCGCTGCTGGCGGTGCTGAGCCAGCGCCGGGCGAGTTTCGTCGGCCAGCGTCGCGACCTGGTCCGGCACCGCCCGTCGGTACGCCGGCTCACCGCCGAACTCTTCGTGCTGCTGCTCGCCGTACTCGGCGTGCTGCTGCTGCACCGGCGCGGGCTGAGCCAGGCCAGCGGGGTCGACCCGTACCTGGTGTCGGTGCCGGTGCTGCTGGCCGTGGCAGCCGCCCTGCTGGCGCTGCGGCTGGTGCCGTGGCCGTTGCGCCAGCTGGGCCGGATCGCCGCCCGGGCCCGTACGGTGGTGCCGTTCGTCGGGCTGGCCCGGGCCGGCCGGGGCGCACCGGTGACCGTCGGGCCGCTGGCCGTACTCGTCGTGGCGATCGCCACCGGCGTCTTCACGAGCGTGGTGACCAGCACCGTCGCCGAGGCCCGGGACCGGGTCACCGACCAGGAGATCGGCGCCGACGCCCGGATCACCGGCTCGTACTCCGAGCAGGCCACCGCCGACCGGCTCGCCGCGCTGCCCGGGGTGGCCGCGGTCAGTCCGCTCGCCGTCGAGGTGGGCCAGCCGTTGCGTTCGGCCACCCCGGACCTGCTCGGCGGCCGGGACCTCGGCCAGGTGCAGGTACTCGTGGTGGACGGTCCGTCGCTGGCCCGGGTGCTGGCGGAGAGCGGCGTCGACGCGGGCGTGCCGGCCGGGCTGACCGCGCCGGGGCGGGTCGACGGTCCGGTGCCGGCGCTGGTCTCGCCGGACGTGGCCGATGCGGTCGGTGCCGGGGCGGTCGGTGCCGGGGCGGTCGGTGCCGGGGCGGTGACCGAGGTGCAGGGCCGGCGGTACGCGTTCCGGGTCGACCGGGTCGCGTCCGGCTTCCCGGGCGTCGCGGTCGACGCCCGGCGGTTCGTGGTGCTCCCCTGGCAGGCACTGCCGGTGCCGGAGTTCCAGCCGATCCGGGCCAACCAGTTCCTGCTGGCCGGGGAGGGTTTCGCGCCCGCCGAGCTGACCGCGACGGTGGACGCCGCCCAGCGGGAGTACCTGGCGAAGGTGCTCGCCCAGCCGGTCGAGCAGGTACGCCCGCAGACCGCGGTCGCCGTCGACACCTGGACGGCGCACCGACGGTCGCTGGAGCGCAGCGGTGTGAACCGGCTGCTCAGCTTCACCTTCGGCACCGGGGTGGCCGGGGCGACCGCGCTGGCGCTGCTGGCGGTCGGTTTCGCCGTGCTCGCCGAGGCGCCGGGCCGGGGCCGGATGCTGTCCCGGTTGCGCACGATGGGGCTCTCCGGGCGGCAGGGCCGGGGGCTGCTCGTCTACGAGCTGGTGCCGCTGCTCGGGGTCGCGGTGCTGACCGGTGGGCTGGTCGGGGTGGCCCTGCCCCGGCTGCTCGGGCCGGCGCTGGGGCTCTCCGGCTTCACCGGCGGGCTGCCGGCCCGGATCCACCTGGATCCGCTGCTGCTGGTCGCCGTACTGCTGCTGGTGGTGGTGGCGCTGGTCGCCGCCCTCGCGGTGGAGAACGTGGTCAACCGGCGGATGCGCCTCGGCGAGGTGCTCCGGCTCGGAGAGGAGAACTGAGATGGCTGCCGGGGTTGGTCTCGGAGAGGGGAACTGAGATGGCGAGTCCGACGACCGCCGAGGCGGTACCCGAGCTGGCGGTACTCCAGCGCAGGGCGGCGGCCCGGGCCGGCGGCGCGGACCGGCTGCGTGGGCACATCGTCTGCGACGGGCTGGTCCGGATCTTCAAGACCGAGGGTGTCGAGGTGGTCGCCCTACAGGGGCTGGACCTGGTGGTCGACCGGGGCGAGCTGCTCGCGATCGTCGGCGCCTCCGGTTCGGGCAAGTCGACGGTGCTCAACATCCTCTCCGGGCTGGACGTGCCGACCGCCGGGATCGCCCGGGTGGCCGACTACGACCTGTTGACCATGTCGCCGAAGCGCCGGCTGCGGTACCGCCGGCACACCGTCGGGTTCGTCTGGCAGCAGACCGCGCGGAACCTGCTGCCGTACCTGACCGCCCGGGAGAACGTGGAGCTGCCGATGCGGCTGGCCCGGGGGCTGCGCGGCCGGGCGGCCCGGAAGCGGGCCACCGAGCTGCTCGAGATGGTCGGGGTCGGCTACTGCGCCGACCGCCGGCCGGACCAGATGAGCGGCGGCGAGCAGCAGCGCTGCGCGGTGGCGGTCGCGGTGGCCAACGACCCGGAGGTGCTCTTCGCCGACGAGCCGACCGGTGAGCTGGACGAGGCGACCGCCGCCGATGTCTTCGGCGCGCTGCGCACCATAAACGCCGAGCTTGGCGTCACAATCGTGGTGGTCACGCACGACCAGGCCGTCTCGGCCCAGGTCCGCCGGACGGTCGCGATCCGGGACGGCCGGACCGCCTCCGAGGTACGCCGCTCCACCCGGCTCGGTGCGGACGGCGTCGAGGAGCTGGTGACCGAGGAGTACGCGCTGCTGGACCGGTCGGGCCGGATGCAGTTGCCGGCCGCCTTCGTCGACGCGCTGAGCCTGCGCGACCGGGTACGCCTCAACCTGGAGCCGGACCACGTGCAGGTCCGGCCGGGCGGCACGGGTGGTGAACAGCCGTGACCGGGGCGACGGAACGGCACGACCGGGGGCAGGAAGCGGGCGGGAACGGCACAGGAGGGCGGCTGATGGGCGAGGAGCTGGTCCGGGTCGAGGGGGTCGGCCGGGACTACGCCACCGGTGACCGGGTGGTGCACGCGGTCCGGGAGGTCTCCTTCACCGCCGCCCGGGGCGAGCTGGTGGCGATCCGGGGTCGCTCCGGGGCCGGCAAGACCACCCTGCTGAACCTGATCGGTGGCCTGGACCGGCCGACCTCCGGGCGGATCCACGTCGCCGGGCACGAGATCACCGCCGCCGGCAGCGCGGAGCTCCTGGAGCTGCGCCGCTCGACGATCGGCTTCGTCTTCCAGTCGTTCGGGCTGATCCCGATCCTGTCGGCGGCGGAGAACGTCGGGGTGCCGCTGCGGCTGGCGAGGCGGGGCCGGGCCGAGCGGGAGGAGCGGGTGGCGATGCTGCTCGAACTGGTCGGCCTGGGCGGCCAGGCGGGGCAGCGGCCGTACGAGCTCTCCGGCGGACAGCAGCAACGGGTGGCGGTGGCCCGGGCGCTGGCGAACGACCCGGCGCTGCTGATCGCGGACGAGCCAACCGGTCAACTCGACTCGGAGACCGGTCGTTCGATCATGGATCTGCTCCGCGCCCTGGTGCACGCCCGGGGGATGACCGCGCTGGTGGCCACGCACGACCCGACCCTGATCGACCTGGCCGACCGGGTGCTGACGTTGCGCGACGGCCGGCTGGTGGCCGGGGCGGGGCTGGACGGAGCGGGGCTGGACGAGGCGGCGCTGGCCGGAGCTGATCTCCCGCCGAGCCTCCTGCGGCTCCCCGCTGTTGGCGGCGGACACGATTCAGGGATGGGATCCGTACGAGCGCACGGGTCCCATCCCTGAATCGATGCGTTGTTCCTCGGGTCTCAGTCGCCCTGCCGCTGCTGGGGGATCTGGCCCTGAAGCAGGGCACGAACCTCCGACTCGCGGTAGCGACGGTGCCCGCCCAGCGTTCGAATCGCGCTGAGCTTCCCCGCCTTGGCCCACCGGGTCACGGTCTTCGGGTCGACACGGAACATCGACGCGACCTCTGCCGGCGTGAGTAGCGGCTCAGGTTCATGCGTACGCGATGCCATCGGTCACTCCTCCACAGGTGCCTATAGACATCGGCCGGGGTCCCGCCGGCCGACGCGTCTCCCATGGTCCGGCTAGTCCCCGATGTCCGACATGGGCCGAACGGCCGAAGGTCCCTGGATGGACGGATGAACAATGACCGATATATGGGCCTTTTTTATGCCAGAAAAAGACTTAACCGGACGGCCGATTGCCCCTCGTGACGCTGATATTACGAGGGGCATTCATCTGTGTGCGCTCCCAATGGGCCCTGAGCCGCATTGTTCGCTAATTGCAACGCTCCAGTAACTGGACCGCTCGCCAGCGCGCAACAAGCTTCTCGTACGCCTCGGTCGCGGCGTCCGCGTCGCCCCGGGAGAGCCCGGCCAGCCCCGCCGCGACCAGTTCCGGGGAGTCGTCCGCGGCCAGCGCCTCGTCCGTCAGCAGGTCGACCAGCCCGCCGTAGTCCAGCTCCACCACCGACCGGGGATGGAACTCCTCGAGCCACCGGGCGCCCTCCTCGACCGCTTCGGTGATCGGCGCGTCCCCGACCGACTTGCGCAGCACCGACAGCCCCCGGGAGGCCCGCCGCCGGGCCTTGGAGATCTCGGTGCGGTAGCGCAGCACCCGCCGGTCCGGCCGGGTGGTCAGCTCCCGCTCCTCCGGGTCGACGAAGACGAACCAGCGCAGCGGTACCCCCCAGGTGGCGATCTGCTCGTGCAGCCTCGGCACCCCGTGCTCCAGCACCCGCGCCCCGCTGCGCCAGTCCTCCACCACCGCCTTGGCCTGACCGGCCAGCACCGGCGGGACGAACGCGTCGGCCAGCACCGGAGGTACGCCGTCCCGGGCGCTCAGCGCCGCCTCGGCGACCCGGACCCGCAGGTTCCAGGGGCAGACCAGCAGCGTGTCGTCGGCCTCCAGGACGTACGCCTCCTCGGGCAGGTCGGGCAGCCGCGTCCAGCCCGCGCCCAGCGCCTCGATCACCGCCGTCCGCTGCCGGACCGGCCCCTCCAACGGGGCCACCGCTCTGCCCTCCTTGACGTACCGACGCCAGAAGAGCTGCCGGTCCCGATCGAAGGCGGTCAACGGCTCGTACACCCGCAGGTAGGAAGCGAAGAGCGACGGCACGGCGCGATCCTCCCACGAAACGAGAGCGGACGAGTCTCCAGCATCTCCAATCCGTCTCGGGCGCCGGCCGCGGACCATCTCCGTGCCGATCACGATTAGGCTCGGAGCAGGCCGGCAACATCCCCCGCCGGCACCTCGGGAGCCCCCTCCCGCCGCATCCCACGAGGATGCCCACCTCCAGATCAGGAGCGAAGACATGGACGTATTCGCCAGCACCGACGGTCCGGAACCCGACGGCCACGAGCAGGTCGTGTTCTGCCAGGACAAGCAGACCGGACTCAAGGCGATCATCGCCATCTACTCCACCGCGCTCGGCCCGGCACTCGGCGGCACCCGCTGCTACCCGTACGCCACCGAGGCCGAGGCGCTGCACGACGTGCTCGACCTGTCCCGGGGGATGGCGTACAAGAACGCGCTCGCCGGGTTGGACCTCGGGGGCGGCAAGGCGGTCATCTGGGGCGACCCGGAGCGGGTCAAGACCGAGCCGCTGCTGCGGGCGTACGGCCGCTTCGTCGAGTCGCTGAACGGCCGCTACTACACCGCCTGCGACGTCGGCACCTACGTCGCCGACATGGACGTGGTGGCCCGGGAGACCCGCTTCGTGACCGGCCGCAGCGTCGAGCACGGCGGTGCCGGGGACTCGTCGGTGCTGACCGCCTGGGGCGTCTTCCAGGGGATGCGGGCCGCCGCCGAGCACACCTGGGGCGCGCCGACCCTGGCCGGCCGCCGGGTCGGGGTCGCCGGGCTCGGCAAGGTCGGCAAGCACCTGACCGGGCACCTGATCGACGACGGCGCCTCGGTGGTGGCCACCGACGTGAACGAGAAGGCACTGGCCTGGGTCCGGCAGGCGTACCCGCAGGTCGACGTGGTCGCCGACACCCAGGCCCTGATCACCTCCGACATCGACGTGTACGCCCCCTGCGCCCTCGGCGGCGCGCTGGACGACGACACCGTGCCGGTGCTGCGCGCCTCGGTGGTGGTCGGCGCCGCGAACAACCAGCTCGCGCACCCGGGGATCGAGAAGCTGCTCGCCGACCGGCGCGTGCTGTACGCCCCCGACTACGTGGTGAACGCCGGCGGGGTGATCCAGGTCGCCGACGAGATCGAGGGCTTCAACTTCGAGCGGGCCAAGCTGCGGGCCACCCGGATCTACGACACCACCCGGCAGATCCTGCGGCTGGCCGATGCCGAGGGCGTGCCGCCGGTGGTCGCCGCCGACCGGCTCGCCGAGCGGCGGATGGCCGAGGTCGGCCGGCTGCGCACCATCCACCTGCGCTGACCGGCCCGCCGTGGGCGGATGAGGCGGAGCCGGTCCGGGTACCGGCTCCGCGCGCCACTGGCGGCCCGGAGACCGATTGCCGGTTATTCAGGTCGAAAGTACGCTGTACTGGACTGATGGGCCTGGAGGCCGCAAACGCGTCATGGCCGGGCCTCCGCGTCGCTCCTTACTGAGTAGAATGGCACCGCCCGTCGATGTCCGCGCGACGCGCGGGCACGGACGGTGGTAACCCGAGGTGCCGAACCGGGTCCTCCCCATGTACCGTAAGAGCCACGAGAGATGCCTGACGTCATCGGGGCCCGCCTTCGGGCTGCCCCGAATTCTGTGCGAGGGGGTCGAGCCATGGGGCGCGGCCGTGCTAAGGCCAAGCAGACTAAGGTCGCCCGGGAGTTGAAGTACCACTCCCCGAACACCGACCTCGCCGCCTTGCAGCGAGAACTCGGCGGCAGCCGCAAGTCGGACCACGACTTCGACGACGACTACAAAGAGTATGTCGACGACGATGACGAGGACCATGACGCGGACGACGACCGCGACACCTGGTCGTCGTCCCGCTGATCTCCGGTCACATCTGAGCACGCGGTAACACCGCGTGCTCACGCGTGTCCGAGTGTCCGCGGGCTGTACCGCCGACCGGGAACGCCACCGGTAAGGACCTGCCGGGGTCGGAGCCTGCCTCCGAACCCACCGGCGGGTCCTTACCCGTGGTCGGGCTCCGGCGTACCCGGCGGTAAGGGCCGACCGATCAGGTGCGTTCCGCCACAGCCGCCGCAGAGCCGGACATTCCACCGTTCCAGCTGCCAGAACCGGCACTCGGCACTCGCGGTGATCCGCCTCGCCCGGCGGTCAACGGGGACGGTTGTTCCAGTTGTAGAACGTCGGGATGTTCTCGAAGTGGTTCCAGGCGCAGACCGCGCTCGCGCCGTCCCCACCGGTCGGCACCTCGGCCCGGAGCCGCCGTGCCTCCGCCGCCTCCCGCAGCAGGGTGGTGAGTCCGTCCCGAGCACCCCGCACCCGGGCGGCCACCGGATCGTGCGATCCGGCCTCGACGGGCTCAGGCGGCCGTGGGCTCGTGATCTCGGGCATGCTCCAACACTCCCTCTAGTAGACGGATCTTGCTGTTGCGACAGTGGTCGGTCTCCGTACCGTCGAAACGCCCGTGCTCGAAGTAACGGTTGGCGGCATGCCCGCCCCCGCAGAACCCGAAGTACGGGCAGCGGGCCCGGCAGTTCTCCACCCCGGCCAGGAACTCGGCCACCCAGGGCGTACTACGGGCCGCGCCGAGGATCTCCGCCAGCGGGGTCTCCAGGACGTTCCCGCTGCTGAAGTCGCCGTACCTCGGGTCGGAGAAGCCGGCGAGCTCGGGGGAGAGCAGCACCACCGAGCCGTCGTACCCGACGGTCGGGATCGGGTCGAGCTGCCGGGGCAGTACGTCGTCGTCGGTGCTGTCCAGCACCGCCGCCGCGTACCGCAGCGACCACTCGACCTCCCGCAGGTGGATCCGGGGGTTCCGGCGCCAGGCGGCGACCAGCTCGGCCCAGAAGCCGCTGACCAGCTCGGCCGGGTGGGCATTGCGCCGGGTGTTCACCCCCTCGGTCTCCTCGATGTTGATCCCGAGTACGTCACAGCCGAGGTCGAGGAAATAGTCGTACAGCTCGGTGGCGAGTCCCGGCTCGGGCCGGCTCACCACGCAGAGCGCCGAGTATCCGATGCCGTGCCGGCGCAGCGCCTCGACCCCCGCCACGATCCGGTCGTACGCCGGCCGTCCGCCCCGGCCGACCCGTTCCCCGTTGCGCTCCCGGGGCCCGTCCACGCTGACGCTGACCCGGATCCGGTGCGCGGCGAAGAACTCGCACCAGGCGTCGTCGATCAGGGTCGCGTTGGTCTGCACGTGGTGTTCGACGGCCGCGTCGAAGGGTGCCAGCAGGGCGGCCAGGTGGTCCCGGCCGGCGGCGAGGGGTTCGCCACCGTGCCAGACCACCGAGAACCGGCCGCGCCGGGCCCAGCCGTTGACCGGGGTGGCCACCGCGGCGGCCACCTGCACCGTCATCCGGCGGTCCGCCGCACGCAGCGGAAGATAGCAGTACGCACAGTCGAGATTGCACAGCGTCGTCGGCTGCATGACCACGTAGCTGGGGACCGCAGCGATCCCCCGCATACCGGAAAACTCCTGTCCACGGACAGCCATGGCCCTCCTCCCCCGCCTCTGAGGTGCCCCTCAGGCTAGGTGGCGGTAGCCACCCCGGTGAAGTCCTGACCAGGTATGCCGAGAATCACGGGCAATATCACGGATGCGGGTTTTGGCGTTTTTGTTGTAGTCGGCCCAGCGTCGCACCCCGGCCGGCCTGCCCAGGGCAACCCCCGGTGGCCGGTCGGCCGGTGTGTCGGGTCAGCCCCGGGTGTGCTGGCCGATCATGTACACCTCGCCGGTACCCTCGATGATCTCACCGGCCTGCCAGGCGTGCACGCCACGGCCGGTCAGGCAAGCCAGCGCCCGGTCGGCGTCCTCGGCCGACACGATCGCGAACATGCCGACGCCCATGTTGAAGGTGGACTCCATGTCCTGGTCCTCGATCCGGCCCTTGGCCTGCACCAGGTCGAAGATCGGCTGCGGCCGCCAGGTGGCCCGGTTGACCACCGCGTCGACGTGGTCGGGCAGCACCCGGACCAGGTTGCCGGGGATGCCGCCGCCGGTGACGTGCGCCAGGGCCCGCACCTCGGCCTCGGCGATCAGCTTCAGGCAGTCCTGCGCGTAGATCTTGGTCGGGGTGAGCAGCTCCTCGCCGAGTGTCCGCTGCTTGCCGAACTCCTCGATCACGCTGTCCAGCCGCATCCGGCCGGCCCCGAGCAGCACGTGCCGGACCAGGGAGTAGCCGTTGGAGTGCAGACCGGACGAACCCATCGCGATCACGACGTCGCCGACCTCGACCCGCTCCGGGCGGAGGATCTCGCTCTCCTCCACCACGCCAACGCCGGTCGCCGAGACGTCGTACTCGTCCGGGCGCAGCACGCCCGGGTGCTCGGCGGTCTCGCCGCCCAGCAGCGCACAGCCGGCGTACCGGCAGCCGTCGGCGATGCCGGCGCCGATCTCGGCCACCTTGTCCGGGACGACCTCGCCGCAGGCGATGTAGTCGAGCAGGAAGAGCGGCTCGGCACCGCAGGCGACCAGGTCGTCCACCACCATCGCGACCAGGTCGATGCCGACCGTGTCGTGGATGTCCATCTGCTGCGCGATGACCAGCTTGGTGCCCACCCCGTCGGTGGACGAGGCGAGGATCGGGTTCTTGTACTTCTGGGTGTCCAGCCGGAACAGGCCGGCGAACCCGCCGATGTCGCCCATCACCTCGGGGCGCCGGGTGCCCTGCACCTTCGGCCGGAGCAGTTCGACCGCGCGCTCACCGGCGTGGATCGAGACACCGGCGTCCGCGTACGACACCGTGCGCTTGCGGCCCGACCGACCCATCCCCGCCGTCCACGGCTGATGGGTACCACCCCGGCCGCTTCCTGCACCACTGCGCTCGGTCACGTGCGTCACGGTTCTCCCCTTAGTGCTTCTCGCGGCTGGCCGCGTCGGTAGCGGTCGAGGATCGCTCGACTTCGTGCTGCCCCACCGGAGGTGTCCGGCCGGACCGGTCCTGTCGCCGGGCGTCGTACCCATGAGCCCCGCCCGGCGTGGTGCCTACGCGTGTGACGACACTTCGCCGCCACTGGAACTGCCCACGAACGGCTGACCGCCGGAGCCCCGGGAGGTGGCCCCGGCCGGAGCCGCCTCCTCCGCCCCGGCGCCGGCGACCCGGCGGTCAACTCCTTCGAGTACGTGCTTGCCGATCAGGTTCCCCGCCGGCAGCTCGATCGGGTACTCGCCGTCGAAGCAGGCCCGGCAGAGCCGGGTCTTCGGCTGCTCGGTGGCCGCGACGAGACCGGCCAGCGAGACGAACCCGAGACTGTCGGCGCCGATCGACCGGCGGATGCCCTCGGTGTCCAGCCCGTTGGCGAGCAGCTCCGCCCGGGTGGCGAAGTCGATGCCGTAGAAGCAGGGCCAGGTGACCGGCGGCGAGGAGATCCGGACGTGCACCTCCAGCGCCCCGGCCTCACGCAGCATCCGGACGATCGCCCGCTGGGTGTTGCCGCGCACGATCGAGTCGTCCACGACGACCAGGCGCTTGCCCCGGACGTTCTCCCGCAGCGGGTTGAGCTTGAGCCGGATGCCGAGCTGACGCAGGGTCTGCGACGGCTGGATGAAGGTGCGCCCGACGTACGGGTTCTTCATCAGGCCGGCGCCGTAGGTGATGCCGGACTCCTCCGCGTAGCCGATCGCGGCCGGAGTGCCGGACTCGGGGACCGGGATCACCAGGTCCGCCTCGACCGGGTGCTCCCGGGCGAGCTTCCGGCCGATGCCGACCCGGGCGGCGTGGATGTTGCGGCCGGCGATCGTGGTGTCCGGCCGGGCGATGTAGACGTACTCGAAGAGGCAGCCCTTCGGCTCCGGCGCGGCGAACCGGGCAGACCGCAGCCCGTGCTCGTCGATGGCGATCAGCTCGCCGGGCTCGACCTCGCGGACCACGCTCGCCCCGACGATGTCCAGCGCGGCGGTCTCGCTCGCCACCACCCAGCCGCGCTCCAGCCGGCCGAGCACCAGCGGACGCACCCCGTGCGGGTCGCGGGCGGCGTAGAGGGTGGTCTCGTCCATGAAGACGAAGCTGAACGCGCCGCGCAGCGTCGGCAGCACCTCCAGCGCGGCGGCCTCCACCGAGAGGTCGGGGCGGCTGGCCAGCAGCGTGGTCACCAGGGCGGTGTCGGAGGTCGAGCCGTCCGAGTCCATGCCGCGCTCGACCGCCTGCCGGGCCAGCTCGGCGCTGTTGACCAGGTTGCCGTTGTGCGCCAGCGCGATCGTGGTGCCGGCCGTGTTGGCCCGGATGGTCGGCTGGGCGTTCTCCCAGGTGGAGCCGCCGGTGGTGGAGTATCGGGTGTGCCCGATCGCCAGGTGGCCGCGCAGGCTGGCCAGCGTCGGCTCGTCGAAGACCTGGGCGACCAGGCCGAGATCCTTGTAGACCACCACGCCCGACCCGTCGCTGACGGCGATGCCGGCAGCCTCCTGACCCCGGTGCTGGACCGCGTAGAGGCCGAAGTAGGTGAGCTTCGCCACCTCTTCGCCCGGGGCCCAGACGCCGAACACGCCGCACGCGTCCTGCGGACCGGGTCGTTGGGGGTCGAGGTCATGGCTCAACCGGCCGTCGCCTCGGGACACCTGCCGCTCCCTCTTGCTGATCTGCTCGGACTCGCCTGTCACCCGGTTGATTTCGGGTTCTGTCGACTCCGACAGTGTACGCGAACCGCAGCCGATACAGAGAGCCACGGTACAGCCCCCGTAAGTGACAGATGGTGATGGAAGACTGCGGCTAAATAGGCAGATAAGGGGAGATATCAGCGCGATTGCCACTGGTGCGTACCAGCCCCTCGGTCACGGCCTCCGCCCAGGAGATCCGGCCACTGGCCAGCCGCAACCAGTCCTCCGGAGCCATCTCCACCACGTTCGGCGGGGTACCCCGGGTGTGGCGCGGGCCGGCACAGCACTGGACCGCACCGTAGGGTGGCACCCGGACCTCCACCGCCCGGCCGGGCGCCGCCCGCGCCAGGTCGGCCAGCAGGACACGGACGGCGTCCCGCAGCGTCGTACGCTCCGGCGTACGGCCGGCGTCGAGGTCCGCCAGCACGGTCGCGACCGCTGGGGACTTATTGTGCGGAGAGGACACGTCGGGACGATACGACCCGGCTTCGTGGCATTTTTCGCCGCCCCTGGGTCGCGCCGACTCGGTCGGACAAGGCATAGTTGCCGACGGTGTAGTCGTATGGGTTGATCCCCGGCCGGCGACAGGTCGGCGGTGGAGCCCCGGAAGGCGGTGGACGTGACAGCACACCGACGAGCCTGGATCTCCCGGACCGGTGTGGTCGTGGCGCTGGCAGCCAGCGCACTTTTCGCACTCCCCACCACACCAGCTTTGGCTGACGATCCGACAGTGACCATCACCGGGGTGAACGCCAGCCTCAACGCCGGGCAGACGACCACGCTCAGCTTCAACGTCAAGAACAACAACGGTGGTGTGCTGGGCGGGGAGACCTCGTTCAACATCGCGGTGAACACGACGATCAACGAGTTGCAGTGCCAGGGCAACTGCGACTTCACCGACACCATCGACCTGGGTGCGACCAAGTCTTACAGCGTCACGCTGCGCGCCGGGAACGTCGCGGCCGGTCAGAGCCGGTCCGGCGCCGTCCGGATCACCGCCGAGGTCGGCAACGACGACGCCACCGCCTCGCGGAACATCAGGGTGCAGGGCCCGGAGGCGCCGCCGGAGGTGCAGACCGTCGCCGAGGTGTCGGGACGGGTCACCGACGAGACCAGCGGCGACGGGGTCTCCGGGGCCAGCGTCCGGCTCACCGACGGGCAGGGGCGTACCCACACCACGAACACGAGCGGCAGCGGCAACTACCGGTTCACCGGTTCGCAGGACCGGCCGATCGCGCCGGGGCGGCTCCAGATCCGGGCCACCAAGGACGGCATCACCGACACCAAGGAAGTCAACGGCGGTGCCGGCGCCCGGGTGAACAACCAGGGCATCCAGCTCGCCCTGGCCGGTGCGCCCACCCCCAGCACCGACGCCACGGTGGGGCCCACCGAGGACGCCGCCGAGGAGGTGCCGACCGAGGACGCCGGCGCCGAGGAGAGCGCGGACGCGGCGCCCGACCAGACCGCCAACGAGGACGACGGCGGCGGGCTCGGCTCCTGGGTGCTGATCCTGGCCGGCGGTCTGCTGGTGGCGCTCGGTGTCGGCGCCATCGTGCTGCTGCTGATGCGCCGCAAGGAAGACGGCGAGGACGACGTCGACGGTGTGGCCGGCGCAGGCGGGCCGGGGCCGCGCACGGGCGCCGGCCGTGGCGGCTACCGCGACGACGACGCCACCCGGGTCACCAACCGGGCCGGTGCCGACCCGACGATGGTCGCGGCCGGCGGCGGCAACCTGGCCGACGCACCGACCATGATGCACAGTGCGCCACTCGTCGACGACGAGTTCCCGGACCCGTACGGCGCACCGCTTCCCGGACCGCAGGGTCCCGGCTACGGCGGCGGGCAGCAGGGCTGGGGCGACAACGCGAACGGCTACGGCGAAGCACCCGGCTCGGGTGCCGGCGCCTACGGCAACGCACCCGGCTCGGGTGCCGGCGGCTACGGCAACGCTCCGGCGTCCGGGGTCGGCTACGGCAACGCTCCCGGCTCGGGTGCCGGATACGGCGCACCGGTCTCCGGCGGTGGATACTCCGCAAACGGCGCGGGCGGCTACGACAACGGGTACGACGAGCCCACCGGGCGCTACACCGGTGACCGGGACGACGCCGACGGGTACGGCCCGGCGGCCGACCCGTACGACACCAACGCCTACCGCCCGTCCTCCGGGGCCGGGCACGGCGGTTACGAGCCCACCCAGCAGTACGGCCGGGACGACGACGGCTACGACACCGGTGCTGCCGGTTACGGCCGGGGCGGCTACGACGACGAGCCACGTACCGGTGCCGGCTACGACCAGCAGGGCTACGACAGCCGGGGCGGCTACGACCAGCAGGGTTACGAGGCTGACCGGGCCGGCTACGACCAGCCGACCACCGGCGCCGGCTACGACCAGCAGCGTGGCGGCTACGACGACCACAACGGGTACGACGACCGGGCCGGCTACGGCCAGCAGCAGGGCGGCGGCGGTTACTACGACGACGACCCGCGGGCCGGTGGGCACAGCCGGTCGGGCGCGCCGCAGCAGCCGGGCCGCTCGGAGCGCCGGTCGCTCGACTGGTTGGACGACTGACCGGAGGGTCGACGGTCCAGACGAGGTGACCCGTGGGGCCCGGTTCGCGACGGCGAGCCGGGCCTCGCGGTTTTCCACCGGAACCCCGCCGGTCGACGGACGGGATGGGCAGCGGATGAGCGGACGGACGGCGGCTGCCGCGGTCAGGCCGGGGAGTAGACGCCGCCGCGGAGTACCGGCACCACCTCGGAGACGTCGACCTGGACCGCGATCTCCACGTCCTGGCCGAATCCCCGGTTGACGAGTTCCCGCCCCGAGACACTGCCCCGGACCGCCGCCGGCACCGAGGGAAGGCTGTTCAGGGCCGCCAGCGCGACGGCCGCCTCGACGGAGAGCTCACCTGGGGCCGCGGCGAGCACGTCCAGTACGGCCGCCGCACCGAGCTGGTCCTCGACGGCCGGCCGGAGACTGTCGTCCGGCCAGCGTTCCCCGGCCGCCACGACGCCGATCGGTGCGGCGGTGGAGCCGTACCCCTGGGCGAGCAGCCAGCGCCCGACGGCGCGGGCGTTACGCAGGCAGGCCGCCACCACCGGCAGCCCGGTGGCGCTGGCGGCGGCGCTGATCGCCGAACCGTTCGGGGAGGGCAGCACCAGCTCCGGTACGACGGGAGCGGCATGCAGGGCCGCCGGGGAGAGCGACCAGGGATGCGCGGAGGTCACCGCACGGCGACCGACCGCGGCCACCGCACCGACCCGGGTGGCGTACTCGGCGGCCTGTGCGCCCCACGGGAACGGGTGCACCCGCATCCCCCGGGCGACCGCCACCTCGACGGAGGTGGTGAAGGAGAGTACGTCCACCACCACCAGCACCGCGCAGACCCGGCTCAACTCGGCCGCGCCGGCCAGCCCCCAGTCCAGCCTGGCGCCGGTACCCGGTTGGGCGTAGACAGACTCCGCCGACCCGTCCGGTGGTCCGCCCGGTCCCGTCACGATGCGATTCCTCCGCCGTCGGAAGGCCCGGCCGCCGCGCGGTCGGATCAATCCGCCGGGCGGTCTCCCACGTCGGACCGGGTCGGCGCCGCCTTCTGCTCGCCGGCGTCGTCGGTGGCCGCAGCGGCGGCTTTCGGGGCGGCTGCGCCGTCCGGAGCCGCCCCGGCCGACCTGCCGTCGGCGCCGGGGCTGGCCTCGCCGGTGCCGTCCGGGCCAGGGCCGTCGGTGCCGGTGCCGGATTCGTCGCCGACCGCTGAAGGGCTGACCGTGACGGTGTCAGGCCCGTCGGTCGCGGTCTCGGCACCAGCGCTACCGGCGTCGGCAGCGCCGGAACCGGCGGCGGGGACCTCGGTCTCGGCGGTCCCGGCGACCGGGACCTCGGAGCCGGCGGTCCCGGCGGCGGGGACCTCGGAGCCGGCGCTGGCCGACGACGGACTGGCGGACGACGAAGCAGCGTCGGCCGACAACGGACCGGAGGCGCTGGCCGGCGGCGGGGCGCTGGCCGGCGGTGAAACGACGCTGGCCGGCGGCGACGTCACAGCATCGGCCGTGGTCGGCTCGTCCCGGCCGGCGCCGGCGCCGGTAGCGGCCGGGTCCGGAGTGCTCGTGCCGGTGGTTACGGACTCGGCCACCGTCGTCGCGCCCTCGCCGAACAGGCTCGGCAGCGTCGCGCTGTACGCCGCCCGCAACTCCGGCAGCCCGATGGTGAACTGGTCCCGGATCTCCAACTCGTCGCCGGTCGTGTCGGTGACCCCGATCAGGGTCCACGGCACGCCCCGCTCGACGCAGAGCGCGGTGAACGCCTTCTCGTGCCCGCGCGGCACCGCCACCATCGCCCGGCCGGTCGACTCGCTGAACAGGAAGACGAACGGCATCGAACCGGCGGTGAAGCCCTCCGGCAGGGCGATCCGGGCCCCGACACCGTTGCGGAGGCTCGACTCCACCAGCGCCTGGGCGAGACCGCCGTCGGAGAGGTCGTGTGCGGAGCGCAGGTGCCCGACCCGGGCCGCCTCGGCGACCAGCTCGGCGAGCGCCCGCTCGGCCGCCAGGTCGACCCTCGGCGGCACCCCGCCGAGATGCCGGTGGGCGACCCAGGCCCACTCGGAGCCGGAGAGCTCCAGCCGGGTCTCGCCGAGCAGGAAGATCAGGTCGTGGTCGGCCCCGGTGGTCCGGGCGAAGCCCATCGGCACCCGCTGCGCCACGTCGTCGAGTACGCCGAGCACGCCGACGACCGGAGTCGGGTGGATCGCCGCCGCACCGGTCTGGTTGTAGAAGCTGACGTTGCCGCCGGTGACCGGGATGCCCAGTTCGGCGCAGCCGTCGGCGAGCCCGCGCACGGCCTCGGCGAACTGCCACATCACGCCCGGGTCCTCCGGCGAGCCGAAGTTCAGGCAGTCGGTCACCGCGACCGGCTTCGCGCCGGTCACGGCCACGTTCCGGTACGCCTCGGCGAGCGCCAGCTTGGCACCGTGGTACGGGTCCAGCCGGGTGTACCGGCCGTTGCCGTCGACCGACATGGCGACGCCCAGCCCGGACCGCTCGTCGATCCGGATGATCCCGGCGTCCTCCGGCTGCGCCAGCACGGTGTTGCCGAGGACGTACCGGTCGTACTGCTCGGTGATCCAGGTCTTGTCGCAGAGGTTCGGCGAGGCGATCATCCGGAGCAGGGTTTCCCGCAGCGCCTCGGCGGTGGCCGGCCGGGGCAGCGTCTCGGCCCGGTCCGCCTGGAGCAGGATCAGGTCGGCGGGCTCCCGCATCGGGCGGGCGTAGACCGGACCGTCGTCCACAAGCGAGCCCGGCGGCACGTCGACCACGGTGTGCCCCTGCCAGGTGACCAGCAGTCGGCCCGGCCCGGAACCCGCCGGGGCGCCGGTCACCTCGCCGATCGCGCTGGCCGGCACGCCCCACTTCTCGGCGATCCGCAGCACCGCGTCGAGCTTCTCCGGGGCGACGATCAGCAGCATCCGCTCCTGCGACTCGCTGGCCAGGATCTCGTGCGGCTGCATCGACGCCTCGCGCAGGGGTACCCGCTCCAGCAGGACCCGCATGCCGGTGCCGGCCGCGGCGGCGGTCTCGGTGAGCGCGCAGGTCAGCCCGGCGCCGCCGAGGTCCTGGATGCCGACGACGAGCCCGGCGTCGTACAGCTCCAGGCACGCCTCGATCAGCAGCTTCTCCATGAACGGGTCGCCGACCTGCACCGACGGGCGGCGCTGCGCGCTGCCGTCGTCGAAGGTGGCGCTGGCCAGCACGGAAACCCCGCCGATGCCGTCCCGTCCGGTCTTGGCGCCGAGCAGCACCACGACGTTGCCGGGGCCGGCGGCGGCCTTGTTCTGTAGCCGCCGCACCGGAAGGACCCCGAGGCAGAGCGCGTTGACCAGCGGGTTGCCCTGGTAGCAGGAGTCGAAGACGACCTCGCCGCCGATGTTCGGCAGCCCGAGCGAGTTGCCGTACGTGCCGATCCCGGCGACGACGCCGGGGAGTACCCGGGCGGTGTCGGGGTGGTCGGCGGCGCCGAAGCGCAGCGGGTCCATCACCGCGACCGGCCGGGCGCCCATCGCCAGGATGTCCCGGACGATCCCGCCGACACCGGTCGCCGCGCCCTGGTGCGGCTCGACGAAGCTCGGGTGGTTGTGCGACTCGACCTTGAAGGTCACCGCCAGCTCGTCGGAAATCTGGATCACGCCGGCGTTCTCGCCGATGCCGGCGAGCAGCCGGTCGCTCGGCGGGGCCTTCTCCCCGAACTGCCGCAGGTGCACCTTGCTCGACTTGTAGGAGCAGTGCTCGCTCCACATGATCGAGTACATCGCCAGCTCGGACTGGGTGGGGCGGCGGCCGAGGATCTGCCGGATCCGGTCGTACTCGTCGTCGCGCAGGCCCAGCTCGGCGTAGGGCTGGAGGTCGCCGGGGGTGGCCGCCGCGTTCGACACGGTGTCCAGGCCGCCCGGGTAGCCGTTCACCGGCAGCTCGGCGGGAACGCCTTCCGGCTCCGGCTGGCCGGGTACGGCCGACTCGGCCGAGGCCGAGGCCGGAGCCGGAGCCGGAGCCATCCTGGCCGCCACCGCGTCGACGGCCGAGGCGGGTGCCGGGGTTGCGGGATCGGGTGCCGAGGGGTGGCCGGCGAGGGCGGGCTCTGGCTGGCCCATGACCTCACTCCGTTCGATCATGCGGGTACTCCCGCGAGGTGCTTGAGGACCGAGGTGAAGAAGCCGAGCCCGTCGAGGGAGGGTCCGGTCAGCGCCTCCACCGCGTGCTCCGGGTGCGGCATCAGCCCGACCACGTTGCCGGCCTCGTTGCTGATGCCGGCGATGTCCCGCAGCGAGCCGTTCGGGTTGCCGCCCAGGTAGCGCGCGACGACCCGGCCGGTCGCCTCCAGCTCGTCGAGGGTGCGCTCGTCGGCGACGTAGCAGCCCTCGCCGTTCTTCACCGGGATCAGGATCTCCTGACCGGGCTGGAAGGCGTTGGTCCAGGCGGTGCCGGCCGACTCCATCCGCAGCACCTGGTCGCGGTTGCGGAAGTGCAGGTGCTGGTTGCGGGTCAGCGCGCCGGGCAGCAGGTGTGCCTCGCAGAGGATCTGGAAGCCGTTGCAGATGCCGAGCACCGGCAGGCCGTCCCGGGCTCCGACGGCGATCGTCTGCATCACCGGGGCGAACCGGGCGATGGCGCCGCAGCGCAGGTAGTCGCCGTAGGAGAAGCCGCCGGGCAGCACGACGGCGTCGACGCCGTGCAGGTCGGGGTCGTCGTGCCAGAGCGACACCACCTCGGCGCCGGCGATCCGGGCGGCGCGGGCCGCGTCCCGGTCGTCGAGCGAGCCGGGGAAGGTCACCACGCCGATCCGGGCGGTCACGGGTTGCCCTCCGCAGTGTCCCCGGCCTCGGCGACCCGGATCGAGAAGTCCTCGATCACCGGGTTGGCCAGCAGCTTGTCCGCGATCTCCCGGGCCCGGTCCAGGTCCGGCTGGCCGGTGAACTCGATTTCGATCCGCCGGCCGATGCGCACGGAGGATACGTCCGTGACGCCGAGCCTCGGCAGCGCATTCGCGACGGCCTGGCCCTGAGGATCGAGAATCTCCGGCTTGAGCATGACGTCGACGACGACGCGAGGCACTGGGCACTCCTGACTGTGTACGCAGTTGGGTGCCGGCCCACGAAAGGGGCGAGCGGAGCCAGCGTACCCGGCCGACCAGCCAGTTGACGCACGGGCCGGCGCGTCGATGCCCCCGGCGGAGCGCGGCGGCCCGGGGGCGTCCCCATGCCGGGCGTACCGGACCCGGTCACCCGGCGGACGGGGCCGGAAACCGGCCGAAGGGGTTCACCCTTGTGAATAGGTGACGAACGGCTTAGCGTGTGGCGTCAAACGTCCGGTTGGCAGGACCGAACGTCGACCACCCAGGTCCGTACGGCGGACATCCTCCCGCCTACGGCGGCTCAACCGACCCGGTGATCCCGGGTAAACCCCCCGGAAGGAGCCCCCTGTGCGTATTCACCGAACCCTGGTGATGCTCGCCACCGCCCTCACCGGCGCGCTCGTCGCGCCGTCCGTCGCCACTGCCGCCCCCGTCACCCCCTACATCATCGGTGGCGGCACCGTCTCCTCGGCCCCGTGGGCCGCGGCCGTGTTCAGCAACGGCTCGTTCACCTGCTCCGGCACCATCATCGCGGCCCGCTGGGTGCTCACCGCCCGGCACTGCGTCAGCGGCACGATGTCGGTACGGGTGGGCAGCGTCAACCGGAGCTCCGGTGGCGTCACCAGCGGCGTGACCGCCAGTTACGGTCGCTACGACCTCGCGCTGCTGAACCTCTCCACCTCGATCCAGACCAGCTACATGCCGCTGTCCAGCGCCTACCCGCCGGTCAACTCCACCAACTCGATCTACGGGTGGGGGATGACCTGCTACAGCGGCTGCTCGGCGTCCACCACGCTGAAGACCGCCACCGTACGGGTGACCAGCACCAGCGTCACCGACGCGTACGGCGGGCGGGCGATCCGGAGCACCCGGATCAACGGCAACGCCTGGCGTGGCGACTCGGGCGGCCCGCAGATCTACAACGGCGCCCAGGTGGGTGTCGCGTCCACCGCCGACGGGCAGAGCATCCAGAACTACGGCAGCGTCGCCTACAACCGTTCCTGGATCACCTCCGTCTCCGGCGTCTAGGCACCACCCACACCCTCCTCAGGGGTATGGCGCGGACGTTCCGACTGGGTCGGGACGTCCGCGCCGCGCCGTTTCCGTCGGCCAGGCACCGTTTGACGACCGAGCGGCCGGTCTCGGGGTACCGGCGCCCTTTCGCGGCAGCCGCGCTGTTTCGCAAACTGGAGCGATGTGAACAGCCCTCGCAAACCGGGCGGCCCCTGCTCTGCCAGCATCAACGTGTGCTGGTCGTGACGACGGATCATCTGCCGGGCTACGACATCCGAGCCGTACTCGGCGAAGTCGTGTCCTCCCAGGCCCGGACCCGGAACCCGTACCGGGAGGGGGTGAAGAACCTCCGTGGTGGCGCCTACGACCCGAAGGCGCCGGAGAACCTCACCCGCTGGCGTACCGACGCCGTGCAGAAGCTGGGTGAGGAGGCCACCCGGCTCGGCGCCAACGCGGTGATCGGGATGCGCTTCGACCACCGCGAGGTCGGCGAGATGTGGATGGAGTTGTGTGCCTACGGCACTGCGGTGGTCGCCGTCCGGCAGCCACCCGCGCATCCGCCCGCCGACCAGCCGAAGGTCGCCGCCGAGACGGCGCACCTGGCCGAACCGCTGGGCTCCGGCGCGATCGCCGAGGCACCCAGCGCACCCGACCTGGGCAGCGCCGCCGGCACCCCGACACCCCGGAACTGACCCCGGCTCACCGGCGGTCGGGCTGCTCCACGGGTACGCAGCGGAGCAGGATCTGCCGCATCGAACCCATGCCGTACCGGTCGACATCGCTGGAGAGTTCCGCGACCTCGCGCAGTACCGGACCGATCCGCACCCCGGCCGCCCTCGCCACCCGACCCAGGTCGGCGAGGGTCAACAGTTCGTCCCGGGTGTCGAGCCCCTGGTCGCGGGCGGAGAGCAGCAGCAGTTGGCGCCGGAACCGCTCCACCGTGTCGGCCGGGAACGACAGCCCGACCGCCCACTGGAAGGACCGGTGGTCCCGGAACAGCTCGCGGATCGCCGTACGCGTCGCCTCGTCCCCGTCGGCGTAGCGGTGCAGCAGCGCGGCCAGTACGACCGCCGCCTCGCCGGCGACACCGGCCTGCTCGACGGCGGGCGGCGCCGCCCGCAGCCGGTCCGCCCAGTCCGGGTCGGCCAGGTCGACGGGTCGGTTGGCGATCGGCGCGATCGCCCGGTCCAGGCGGGCCACCCGGGCAGCCAGGTCGTCGAGCAGGTCGTCGGGCATGGCCACAGTGTGCCGCCCCGACACCAGTGTCCCGATCCGGCGGCTCGCCGGGTCAGAGGATTGGCGCCGGGTCGTACGCGGCGGCTTCGGGGTGCGCCGCCAGCACCGTGGCGATCCGGTCGGCCACGGCCCGGACCTGCGCGGACGCCGCCCCGGTGAAGCCCGCCCGGTCCGCGACCAGCTCGTCGATCTCGGCCCTGGTCAGGCCGAGCCGGCCGTCGGCGGCGAGCCGGTCGAAGAGGTCGTTCTCGGCGGCGCCCTTCTCGCGCATCGCCAGCGCCACCGCGACCGCGTGCTCCTTGATCACCTCGTGCGCCGTCTCCCGGCCGACCCCGCGGCGGACCGCCGCCACCAGGATCCTGGTGGTGGCCAGGAAGGGCAGGTAGCGGTCCAGCTCCCGGGCGATCACCGCCGGGTACGCGCCGAACTCGTCAAGCACCGTCAGGAAGGTCTGGAACAGCCCGTCGGCGGCGAAGAACGCGTCCGGCAGGGCGACCCGGCGGACTACCGAGCAGGAGACGTCGCCCTCGTTCCACTGGTCGCCGGCCAGCTCGCCGACCATCGACAGGTAACCCCGGATGATCACCGCGAAGCCGTTCACCCGCTCGCTGGACCGGGTGTTCATCTTGTGCGGCATCGCGCTGGACCCGACCTGGCCGGGGCGGAAACCCTCGGTGGCCAGTTCCTGCCCGACCATCAGCCGGATCGTGGTGGCCAGGCTGCTCGGCGCGGCGGCGGTCTGGGCCAGCGCGGAGATCACGTCGAGGTCGAGGGAGCGCGGATAGACCTGGCCGACGCTGTCGAGTACCCGGCGGAAGCCCAGGTGCCCGGCGACCCGGCGCTCCAGCTCGGCCACCTTCGCCGCGTCCCCGTCGAAGAGGTCGAGCTGGTCGGCGGCGGTGCCGACCGGCCCCTTGACGCCGCGCAGCGGGTAGCGCTCGATCAGGTCGGTCAGTCGCTCGTACCCGATCAGCAGCTCCTCGGCGGCGCTGGCGAACCGCTTGCCCAGCGTGGTGGCCTGCGCGGCGACGTTGTGCGAGCGTCCGGTGAGCACCAGGTCGGTGTGCTCGACGGCGAGCCGGGCCAGCCGGGCCAGGGCGGCGACCACCCGGTCCCGGATCAGTTCCAGCGAGGCCCGGACCTGGAGCTGCTCGACGTTCTCGGTCAGGTCGCGTGAGGTCATCCCCTTGTGCACCTGCTCGTGCCCGGCCAGCGCGCTGAACTCCTCGATCCGCGCCTTCACGTCGTGCCGGGTGACCCGCTCCCGGGCCGCGATCGAGGCCAGGTCGACCTGGTCCAGCACCTGCTCGTACGCCTCGACCACCCCGTCCGGCACCGGCACGCCGAGATCGCGCTGCGCCCGGAGTACGGCCAGCCAGAGCCGCCGTTCCATCCGGATCTTCTCCTCCGGAGACCAGAGGGCGGCCAGCTCGGCCGAGGCGTAGCGGTTGGCCAGGACGTTGGGAATGGCGGTCACCCCGCCATTGTCTGACATCCCGGTCGAGCCCGGTCCGGCGGGCGGTCCGGTGGGGGTGTCGGGGCGGCGGTCCTCAGGTCGGCCGGTCGCCGGCCCGGCGACAACGCCGGAAACGGCGTTGACCTTCCAGTCGCTGGAATCCCTAGCTTCGCCCGCATGGCAGCACAGCGGAAGATCAGCCGTCAGCTCACCCTGGAACTCGACGCCGGCAACGCGGCAATTGTCGACATCGGCAAGATGCTCGGGCCGACCTGCGTCAACACCCGGCAGTTGAAGCTCGACTACGACGCCGGCACCGTGAACCAGCGCGGAGAGCTCGTCCCGGTGGTCGTCACCGTCTTCGACGACCGGTCGTACGCGCTGCGGTTCAAGACGCCGCCGACGGCGTACCTGATCCGGAAGGCGCTCGGGATGGCCGGCGGTTCGGCCCGGCCCGGCGGGCAGGTGGTGGCCAGGATCTCCCGCCAGCAACTGCGGGAGGTCGCCGAACGGAAGTTGCCGGATCTGAACACCGACGACGCGGCGGCGGCGATGCGGCAGGTCGCCGGTACCGCCCGCTCGATGGGGGTGCTGGTCGCGGAGGAGTGAACAGCACCCACCGGGGCGGACACCGGCACGGGTCACGACCGCACTGGCAAGAGGGTGGAGCACTCGCATTCCGCGTCCACCGATCGGCTGCTGCCCGGACGCAATACGCCGGGGATGTATCTCCCAGCCTGTGGGCGTGTGATCGACGGCAAGGTCTGAAGCCCTCGGGTCTAGTCACGCATCTGCAACCGTGAGAACCTTATCTACCTCTGGGTAATCGTAGAGCTACCGAAAGTCTCACTGGCGGGGGTGCGTGTTGACGCAGCTCGACCTGTTCGGACCGAACCCCGACGGTCCCGAACCGAAACCAGGCAGTGACCAGCCCGTTCGACTCAGGCTCCTCATCCCTGGCAGAAGCGCCGCCGCCTTCTCGACCCGCACATCCAAAGCTCCATGTGCCAGCTCAACCAGCAGGTACGAGAACAACCCGACGCCCCGTCCCTGGCGCTCATCAAACCGGCACGGCTGGAAGACCTCGAAGTTGTCCCACACCCCGGTTGGTCAAGCAGCGACCAGCAGAAGATCGACGCCTACGTAAACCAGTTCGACCTGCTCAACGACAGAAAGCGCACCCCGTTGGAGGCCCCCCGGTTCAAAGCTACCTACCGCTATCGCTGCCACGACTCACGCTGCAGAGGTCACCAGCAAGGCGTTCTCGACTGGGAACTCGTCACCTTCCAACGCCGTCTACGCCACCACACCGACAACGATCTGCGGCGGGCCATCATCGACAAATTCCTGCACGAGCTGTGTGCGCCGACCCGGGACACTGCGTTCTACGTCGGCAACCAGGCCAAGCGGGTCACCGCCTTCAGCATCCTCGGCGTCTACTGGCCCCCGAAGTCCTGACCAGCCGATCCTGAGCCGCCTGGAGCACCACATCTCGGTGGCAGTGCCGCTGGTCCGCCTCGAAGCACAGTACGGCCACCAGTTCACGCAGGCCCGCCTCGGCGACGGCGTCCAAGGCGTCAACCGCGGCCGGCTCCCGGAGCTGTTCCGCAAAAAATGCGCGGGCCGCCGCCAACTCCTCAGGGGCTCCAGCAAACCCCGACCGGTTGGTCTTCGGGTTTCCCAGTTCACGCCGATGCTCGTAGCTGATACCGACGTCGCCGATTGCCCGGGACAGGGCCGACTTGCTGAACCCCGGCTTTCGGGAGATCGGGGTCAGGCGCACGTCGACCAGCCGGGCGACACCCATCGCGAGCATGTGGGCGACGAACCGGTCGATGGTCTGGCCCTCATAGCCCACACCGATCAGGCCTGGCTCGACGGTCGTCACGGCTACCATGCGGCTAGCCTTGCACATCTCCTCAGCGGATCTTGGCATCACCACCCATGGATCGACGCGTACCGCCCGACGGGCAGACGAGCTAACTAGTCACGCCTGCCGGCCGACGCCCGGCCGGACGGTGGCACCGGCACAGCCCCCGGCACCGGGCTGCCGACCGGCACCGGTGGCTCGCCGGAACCGGGAGCCCCGGTCGGACCGGGCGCCCCGGCGAAGTCTGTCGGCCCGGCGGATTCTGCGGGATCTGCGGGCCCGGTGTGGTCGGGGAGTCGGACCGAGAGCCGGCGTACGCCGGGATCGGCCAGCATGCCGAGCACCGCGACGAAGACGATCCCGGCGGCGACGAGCAGTGTCGACGTTTCGCCGATCTGCTCGGCCAGTGGACCGCTCGCGATCTGGCCGAGCGGGATCGCCAGGAACGAGCCGAGCGCGTCGTAGGAGTAGACCCGGGCGAGCCGGTCGGCGGGGATGTTCTGCTGCATCGAGGTCTCCCAGGCGACCGAGAACTGCTCGACGGCCAACCCGGCGACCACGGCGGCAACCAGGAGCACGGCGACCGACGGCACCCAGGCCAGCCCGAGCAGCAGTAACACGTCGGCGAACATGCAGAGCACGCCGAGCAGGAGCAGCCGGCGTACCCGGATCCGGAGGGCGACAAGCGCCCCGAGCACCATCCCGGCGGTCTGGGCGGCGAGCACCAGCCCCCAGGCGGTCCGGCCGATCGTCTCGTCCGCCACCACCGGGCCGAGCACGTTCACCGAGCTGACGTAGGCAAAGTTGATCAGGAGGAAGCCGAGTACCACCACCCAGACCCAGGAGCGGGCGACGAACTCGGTCCAACCCTCCCGCAGGTCCCGCAGCGGGTTGCCGCGTTCGGCAGCGACACGGCGGGCGACCGGCGCCACCCGTACTCCGGCGAAGGCGAGCCCGGCCAGCGCGAAGGTGGCGGCGTCCACCGCCAGGCCCCAGCCCGGTCCGACGCCGGCGACCAGCACGCCGCCGAGCGACGCGCCGCCGATCATCGCCGCGTTGGCGCCGAGCCGGTTGAGCGCGTTGGCCGACTGGAGCAGCTCGGCCGGCACGGTCTGCGGAACCAGCGCGGCAGCGGCTGGCCAGGCGAAGGCGGCCAGTACGCCGTTGAGGGCGCTGAGCGCGATCAGCGCCGGGATGGTCGCGGTGCCGGTCAGCACCAACGCCGCGACCGCCGCCTGGGTGGCGGCGGCGAGCGTGCAGGAGACCACCATCACCGCCTGCCGGGGCAGCCGGTCGGCCAGCACCCCGCCGAAGAGCAGGAAGAGCACGTGGGTAAGCGACCGCGCGCCGACCACCAGGCCGAGGTCGCGGACGCTGCCGGTGAGATCGAGTACGGCGAACGCCAGCGCGATCGGTGCGACCGCGTTGCCGAGCATGGTGG
Source organism: Micromonospora sp. WMMD1102 (assembly GCF_029626265.1). Lineage (NCBI taxonomy): Bacteria > Bacillati > Actinomycetota > Actinomycetes > Micromonosporales > Micromonosporaceae > Micromonospora > Micromonospora sp. WMMD1102. Next base: position 7,346,235 of record NZ_JARUBN010000001.1, read on the forward strand.
CGGCCCGCCCGATCGCCAGGAAGCGGAAGGGCCGGTGCCGCAGCGGCGCCAGCGCCGAATCGCGGGTACGCACCGAGTCGCGGATGGGCATGGCTCAGTCCTCCATCCGGAAGAGCGCGACGGTGGCGCTGACCCGGGAGGTGCCGGGTGTGCGCGGTGCTTTGGCGGCGGCGTGCAGCCGGGCCGACGCCTCGGCGATGGTGTTCCGGACCTCGTCCCAGGTGTCGTCGTCGACCCAGAACTCGGCGTCGGTGAGGAAGTTCCCCGGGCCGCGCCGGACCCGCTCGGCCCGGCGGCGCAGCTCGGTGGCGAGCGCGGCGTAGACCAGCCGGTGGTCCGGGGTGGTCTCGCCGTCGGCCGCTCCCGGCGCCGTCTCCGCATCCCGGCGCTGCTTCCAGTCGAAGTCGCGGGACGCGTCGTAGCGGTAGCGCTTGGCGACGCCGCCCCGGATCCGTTCCTCGCCGGCCACCTCGATCACCTCGGCGGCGAGCAGGTGCCGGAGGTGGTAGCTGGCGTTGGCGTGCGTCAGGTCCAGCTCGCGGGCGATCTCGGCGGCGGTGAACGCCGACGCGGTGAGCAGGGACAGGATCCGCAGCCGGACCGGGTGGGCCAGCGCCCGCAGTCGGGCGGTCGGGTCCGGCGCACCGTCGGCGGTGGTTGTGGCGTCGCCCTGAGGTCCGTCCGGGCCATCAACTCCCAAAGACATGTTGGGGAGTTTAGGCGACGACTCCCCAACTATCAAACATTTGTTTGGCGGTCATCGAGCCGCGCCAGTCACCCTGGCTTGGCACGCCCGATCCCCCACTTCGGGATCATGTCAGCGGTCGGGCGCCCGCACCTCGCCATGGTCCTCCCTGGTGAGCCTGGGTGAGCGCTGCGGACAACTCCGGATCGGCGTACGCCTCGGCGGTGTGCTGCCATTCGACGAGCATCTGCGCGACCGGGGTCATGTTGTTGACGGCGGCAGCGGCTCGGACGGTCTCGACGAACTCGGCGACCAGTTCGTCGACCGCGTCGGCCGGGAGGATCCGAATCCAGGGAAGCACCGAGTGCCGCAGCGCCCGTTCGCCGACGAGCCGGTCAGTTGCTCTGGTGGGTTGCTGGATCAGCTCCGTGAATGACGTTTCGTCTGCTGGCATGCTCACTTCTCCGAAGGTACGCGAGGTAGTCGCGCCGGCGGCGCGCGTGACGGGTCGGGTGTAACCGGCGATCTGGACACCGCCCTGCTACGCACGACACCTGCCCGCGCAGGGAAGCGGCCGACCGGTTACCGGTGGGAGGATGATTCTTGCCGAGTCACCGGAGGATGTGCTGCGACCATGGACGATGTCCGCTTTGACGTGCCGCTCTACACACAGGCCGAGGCCGCGCGTTACGTCGACATGCCCGCCTCCACGCTGCGGACGTGGACTCAGGGTTATCCGCGCCGAACGGGTCAGCAGCGTGCCGTCACCGGCGCTCACTCCGAGGCCGAAGTGATCATCAGAGCCCGCCCCGTTGTCACCTACCTCTCGCCTCCCCATCCGTCGGATCCGTCCGTCCCCTTCATCGGTCTCGCCGAGGCGATGTTCCTCTCCGCGCTCCGCAAGGCGGGGGTGCCACTGCAACAGATCAGACCTGCGCTGACCCTCGTGCAGGAGCGGCTCGGAGTCGCGCACGCCCTGGCCTCACGACGCCTCTACGCCGCCGGTGCACAACTGCTGTGGGAGGTGTCCGAGGAGGGAGAACTCGACTCGGGCGCACGCCGCGCCCTGATCGTCCTGCGTGACGGCCAATACGTCTTCCGAGAGGTCATCGAGCGGTACCTCAAGCGCATCGAGTACGCCAATGACGGATACGCGCACCGGGTCAGGCTGCCCGCCTACGAGGTGGCGCGGGTCGTCGCCGACCCGGAGATCAACTTTGGCCATCCGTTCTTCGTCGCCACGGGCGCACCTATCCAGGCGGTGCTGGCGCGGATCCGTGCGGGCGAGCCACTGGCCGAGGTGGCAGACGACTTCGACCTTCCCGCCGACCAGGTTGCCGAAGTAGCGGATCGAGCGAACCTACAAGCGGCATGAGTGAACTGCGCCTCTTCCTTGATCGCAGTATCGGCACCAAGAAGATCGCCAGGGTCCTTCGCGAACTGGGCCTCGACGTCGAGACGATTCAGGACCGCTATGGCAGGGCGGCGAGCACGGTGCCCGACGAACGCTGGATACACGACGCCAGCCGCGACGGCCGGATCCTAGTAGGAGCAGACCAACGAATAAGGTACAACCGCCTCGAACGCCGGACGATCTGCCTGTCCTCAGCCCGCTGCTTCACGTTCCCGCGTGGCGACCTGAGTGCCGTCGAGATGATAGACCGCCTCACGCGCTACCTACCGGAGATCGAACGCATCTGTACCGAGACCGAAGGCCCCTTCGTCTATCACCTGACCGCCGGAGCGGTCGTCGCCATGCGCCTCGACTGCGCCGACTGCCTGCCGTAGATGGCCGCGACTGCGACTCCGTCCGCCGCATCTGGAGCGCCTCTGCTGTCCGGGGCGGCACCGACCCCGGAGTCATTCAGTCCTCTGCCGGGATGTCCTGTCGATACTGGAGTTCGTGCAGGTGGCTGCCCTTGATCAGGATCGACAGCTCGACCGGACGGCCGGACTCGTCCCGGATGACGCGGAACTGACGGATGACCGGGACGTACGGCGGCAGCGCCAGTGCCTCGATCTCCTCGGTGGTGGGCATCCTCGCGGAAATCCGGTCGTGCAGATCCCGCGGCCGATAGCCGTTGTCCGCCAGTACCCGGGCGGCGCCACCAACGATCTTTCGGCGCCCGGCCAGCTCCGTACCCCTGGCAATCACCGCCGGATAGTACGACCAGGAGACCTCGACCGGCTCGTTGTCGTGCAACAACAGCCGTTGTCGCACGACGGCCAGTTGGTCGCTGGATGGTCGCGGTTGCCGCCTGATACGACGTGACCAGGGTCGGGATGGACGGCAACCGAGTGCCGGGCGGGAACTCGCCCGACATGATCCGGGCACGGATGTCGGCTGCTACCTGCTCGTGACGGGGCCGTGCGTCACCCACGCTGGCCACGACGGCCCTCCGTTTCATCGTCGGTCGATCGACAATTCATAACGTAGCCGGCGGCCCCACGGAACCATCGTCATCACGCTTACCTCGACCGGCCGTCCGTCGGCGGTCTTCGACAGCCGGCTCAGCCCCAGTACCCATTCATGATCACTCAAGCCGAGTGTCTCCCGTTCCGTCTCGCTCGGCCGCCGGGCGTACACGTCCTCCCGCACCTGGACGGGTAGGTGACCCAGCTCGCCGAGGAGGGTGATCGCACCGCCCTTGATCTTGCGAGGTTCGGCAAGCGCGGTTCCCTGTGCGATCGGCAACGGGTAGTAGGAGTCGGTCAGTTCGACCGGCCGCCCGTCGAACAACATCAACCGACGACGCACGACAGCGTGAGATCCGACGCCGATTTCCAGGGCTTCCGCTATCTCCGCCTCGGGGACGATCTCACCCACGTTCAGTAGGCGCTGACTGCCGACCCCGCCTTTCGCCACGGCCTCCGCGCCCAGGCGTCCGAGTCCTCGCTCGACCGCGGCGTCAGGTACGGGGTCGAGATGCTGATCCACTCCGAACCTTCCATGACCGACTCCTTGGTGGATCGGGCGACAACGGGGCCGGACACCCGCCTCAGACTAGGCCCATTCCTCGAGGCTGAGGCGGGGTCCGGACCGACTATTCGTGGGGCGACTCGCCGGACACCACGGAACCGGAGACCACGGAAAGTGCGGGCATGAAGCTGACACCGTTGAGCCTTCCGGTCGAGCCGACGATGTACCCCGACGGCCGGGTTGGCCTCCGATTTCGTCGATGGTAAGCGGGTTGCTCGTCCCTGACCCGCCCTCGGGATTCGCCCTTCCGGCCGGTACGTCGGCAAGGACGACAAGAGGTGATGACCCAGTCCGGTAGAGTAGGGCGACCCGTAGGATTCCGGACGTGTCCGATCTTGCAGCGCGGTTCGCCCAGCTCGCTTCCGAGCACGACTTCCGAAAGAGAGCGGCGACCGCGCTCGTCGTGCGCTGGGATTGGTACACCTGGCCGGGCCTTGATCTTCGTCCGTTGCACTTCGAACGGGACCTGCTCAAGGCTGGCCGCCGGTTGGACACCCGACCGCCGGTGGATCGGGATGTTTTGCGCATCGGGTTCGACGGCGAGGGCCGCGCGGTGGTGATCGAGGAGTACAGCGGCTTCCTTCACGGCCGCCTGTACTACGAGGCGTTCGTCCGCCATGACGGCGACGTGGTCGAGGCGGCGCGCTTCGATACGGACGGGCCCATCTACCTGCACGAGTACCGCTTCGTGGACGGGTTGATGCGCTCGGCCGATACGGTCGCGCGGCGCGGCTCGGGGCGGGAGTCGTACGCATACACCAATGGGCGGATCAGCCGCGTCGAGATCGAGCACGACGGCCGGGCGCCTTCGGTGCTGACGGCAGAGCACGACGACCGCGGCCTGGTCCGCGTCGTCGAGGTCATGAGCCGTCGGTCCGAGGTGCGCTATGAGCGGCCGCCGGCCGGATTCGACCTCGAAGCGGCGTGCCGGACCATCGAGGATGCACTCCTCACCCTGATCCCGGACGCCGTGGCACGCCTGGCGGTTGACGGCCCCGCCGCCTGCGTCGCGCTGAGCTACTACCGATCGGACGCGCTGTCCTTCGAGGTCCACGGAGCCACTGAGGACGAGCGCGCCGCCCTGGCGGCGATCGACGCCCAGGCAGCATGGTCGCCGGCCGACTTCGAGGCCAGTACCGACGTCGACCTCGACGACGCAGGACCGGTGCGGCTGGTACGACAGGAACTCGCCCTACTCGACGCCGACAACCTCGATGCCGCCGCCGGATCCGAGGTGGGCCGGCGACTGTTGTGCACGGTGGCGGCTCGACTCAACCTCCGCGACTGGTCGGACACGCTGCCAGTCGCCGACGACTTCGTGGTGTACCCCGTCGACCTTGAGCTGGTCGACCTGGAGCGGAACCTGGCCGACTGCCTGCCGCCGGACCGGCTCGCCCGGCTACGCGAGCGCGGCCTGCTGTGACCAACCCTTGCCACGCCCCGACCGCAACCTCGACAGACAGGTGGTCGGGGCGTCAGGGCCGGTCAAAGGTGCCGGATTTCGAGGCGGCGACGAATGCCCGCCAAGTGCCGGGCGAGAAGCAGAGGACCGCTGCTTCGGGGCGCTTGGAGTCACGGACCGCGACCAGGCCGGTGGCCGCCGCGACCTCCACGCAGTCATTGTTTCCACCACCGCTGGATCGGCTGCTCTTGCGCCAGGTCAGAGTCCGTACGTCCATGGTTGCCGGCCTTTCTCAGAGCGCGTCCCTCGCCTTAACGATCAACTCCCGCGACTCCTCGACACTTACCGCCGTCGCCCGCAGGTAGTCAAAGGCAAGGGTAAACCTCCTCACCTCCTCGGCGCCCTCGACGTTGACGTCACCGGCCGGCGTCTCGACGAAGGCGGTCGGCGGGTGCAGCGGGAAGGACATGATCGTGAACGCACCGTTCAGCCCGGCGTGCCAGACCGCCTGCTGCCGCAAGACCTGGATGGCGACGTTGCCGCGCGGTGCGAGCAGGTGGTCGAGCTGCGCCTTGAGCACGTCGGGTCCACCGATCCGGCGGTGCAGCAGCGACTCGTCCAGGACCGCCCAGAGCGCCAGTGAGTCGTCGGCGAGGCGACGCTGCCGGGCGAGTCGGGCCTCGACCAGCCGTTCGACCTCCTCGGGCGTCCGCCCGCGACCGGCCGGCTCGCCCCGGAAGGTCGCCCGCGCGTACTCCTCGGTCTGCAACAGCCCGTTGACGGTGCCCCAGGACCAGGCACGCAGCTCGGACGCCTCTGCCTCGAAGGCGATATACGAACTCAACCAACTGCCGATGACCTCGCGGTAGTCCTCCCACCAGCCGCGCTTGCGGGACTCCCGGGCCAGCCGCCAGTACTGCTCCTTCACCTCCAGTTCGGTGATGCCGTAGCAGTCGAGCATCAGGAACAGGTCACCCTTGCTCACGCCGGTCTGCGCCAACTCGATCCGGGAGATCTTGCCCTGCGAGCAGCCGAGTGCCTCACCCACCTGGTCGGCGCTGAGCTTCGCCGCCAGCCGCAGCCGCTTCAGCTCGATGCCAAGCTGCCGACCCCGCACCGTCGGCGTCCGCCGTTCCCGCTTCTCTGGCATCCACACAGCTTCATGTATGGGCAGGCTCAGATCAATAGCACGAACACTTACAGCAAGGGTTGTGTCACTGAGAATTCCATGCTTACATGTCGATAGTGATGTGCATGATGCACATTGATGATGACGCACTGACCCGACAGTGCGGCACTGTCCAGTCGGGACGGGCGTACGCAGCCTCGACACAGGACCGTGGGACAACGCCAGGCCGTACGGCAATACGGTCATGCACCGTCACCTGGTCCGCTGCCGTACGCCCGCCTCCGACCGGCGACGAGAGGCGGGCCGATGACCATCTACCTGTCCAGCAGCCTTGCCGAGCGGGACGCGGCCGATGCGCGGGCCGCCTACGACATGCTCGACGCACACGTACTCGACCGGGAGACCGGGCTCTGCCTGGTCTGTCTGACACCCGGTCCGTGCCGACCGGCCAACGCTGCGGCGAACCGCCTCGTCGAGTTGGGGCGACAGGTCCTGGCGCCCGAAGCCCGAAAGCGCCGGTCAAGCGGCTGGCACGACTGGCTCGGCGCACTCCGACGATCCCTGCCGCGTACCGCGCCGCTGCTGACCGCCGCCTGGCGGCGTCGCCTCGGAACGACGGCCACCGCCGCGAAGACGTGACTGCCCGGCTGCCCGAGATCCGGATCGGCGACATCCTGGAGGTCGCCGAAGGCTACTACTGCTTCGGCCTCGGTCGACTGGTCCTGGAGGTCGTCGAGCTGGGCCGCCGGGAACGACACACCGACGGCACCTTCCGAGGCGACCGGACTGGGCCTGCGCCGGCTGCGGCGACGACTGGCCCTGCCCCGACCAGCAGGCACGATTCCTCATCAACTACCGGCACAACCGGCTGGCGCTGCTCAGCCACCTCGGCAGGTACGCGGCACTCGCGGCCACCGACCTGCCCGATCTACCTCCGGAGGAGATCCGTACCCGCTTCCTGGGTTGGTGTGCCGGACCAGCCTGACCTGGCGACGGCAGGCCCGTCCAGCGGTGGGCGAGGTTCAGCGTTCGAGGATGGCTACCACGCCCTGGCCGCCGGCCGCGCAGATGGAGATCAGCCCGCGTCCCGAGCCGCGCTCGGCGAGCAGCTTGGCCAGGGTCGCCACGATCCGGCCGCCGGTCGCCGCGAACGGGTGGCCGGCGGCCAGCGACGAGCCGTTGACGTTCAGCTTCGCCGGGTCGACGGTGCCGAGTGGAGCGTCCAGGCCCAGCCTGTCCTTGCAGAACTCCGGCGACTCCCAGGCCGCCAGGGTGGCCAGCACCTGCGAGGCGAACGCCTCGTGGATCTCGAAGTAGTCGAAGTCGGCCAGCGTCAGCCCGGTCCGGGCGAGCAGCCGGGGCACGGCGTACGCGGGTGCCATCAGCAGCCCCTCGTCGCCGTGTACGAAGTCGACGGCGGCGGTCGTCGAGGCGCCGAACCAGGCCAGTACCGGCAGGTTGTGCGCCTTGGCCCACTCCTCGGAGGCGAGCAGCACGGTCGACGCCCCGTCGGTCAGCGGTGACGAGTTGCCGGCGGTCATGCTGGCCTGCTCGGCGTCCGGCCCACGGGTGCCGAAGACCGGCTTGAGCCGGCCGAGCTTCTCCACGCTGGTGTCCGGGCGGAGGTTCTGGTCGCGGGTCAGCCCGAGGTACGGCGTGACCAGGTCGTCGAAGAAGCCCCGGTCGTACGCGGCGGCGAGCCGCTGGTGCGAACGGACCGCGAGTTCGTCCTGGGCCTGCCGGTCGACGTTCCAGCGCCGGGCGGTGACCGCCGCGTGCTCACCCATCGACAGTCCGGTACGCGGCTCGGCGTTGCGCGGGATCTCCGGCCGGAACGGCTGGGCCGGGCGCAGCCGGGTGGCGGCGCGCAGCCGCCCGCCGAGCGTCCGGGCGGCGTTGATCTCCAGCAGTGTGCGCCGCATCTCCTCGTTGACGGCCAGCGGCGCGTCCGAGGTGGTGTCCACGCCACCGGCGACGCCGACGTCGATCTGCCCGAGTGCGATCTTGTTGGCGACCAGGATCGCCGCCTCCAGGCCGGTGCCGCAGGCCTGCTGGAGGTCGTACGCCGGGGTGTGCGGGTCGAGCCGGGAGCCGAGTACCACCTCGCGGGTGAGGTTGAAGTCCCGGGAGTGCTTGAGCACCGCACCGGCGGCCACCTCGCCGAGCCGCTCACCGGCCAGGCCGAACCGGGCGATCAACCCGTCCAGGGCGGCGGTCAGCATGTCCTGGTTGGACGCCCTGGCGTACCGGCCGTTCGAGCGGGCGAACGGGATCCGGTTGCCGCCGAGGACCGCGACGCGACGTACGGCTACGGGTTCCATGGTGACGCCTCCAGAACGCAGGGTTGTTCCTACCTTACCCGCGAGTAGGCTACGGGCATGAGCGACAGGTACGCGAGCTTCGCCCACACCGGTCCCGGCCGGGCGCTGGTTCGGCGCCTCGGCCTGCCGGACCCGCCCAGGCTGCGCCGGTACCGCCCCGGCGACCCGCTCAGCCACGGCCCGGTACGCCTCGACGCCGCCCCCGGCGGTCGCCTGGTCGAGCCGCTGGCCGCGCTGCTGCGCTCGGCCGGCGTCCAGGTCTCCGACCCGTCGGAGTCCCGAACCGCCGCCCTGCTCTTCGACGCCACCGGCATCACCGACTCCGCCGGGTTGCGCGCACTCTTCGACTTCTTCCACCCGCTGGCCCGGGCCCTGCACCCGTCCGGCCGGGTGGTCGTCTTCGGCACCCCGCCGGAGTCCTGCGGCACACCCCGGGAGGCGACGGCGCAACGCGCCCTCGAAGGACTGACCCGCAGCATCGGCAAGGAGTTCGGCCGGGGCAGCACCGCGCAGCTCGTCTACGTCGCGCCGGGTGCGGAACGGGCCGTCGAGTCGACGCTGCGCTTCCTGCTCTCCGGCCGCTCGGCGTACGTCTCCGGGCAGGTTATCCGGATCGGCCCGGCCGAGGTGCCCGAGGTCGACTGGGACCGTCCGCTGGACGGCCGGATCGCCCTGGTCACCGGTGCCGCCCGGGGGATCGGGGCGACGGTCGCCGAGGTGTTGGCGGCCGACGGCGCCCAGGTGGTGGCACTGGACGTGCCGGCGGCCGGTGACGCGCTCGCCGAGGTCGCCAACGCCGTCGGCGGTACGGCGGTGCAGCTCGACCTGACCACGCCGGACGCGCCACTACGGCTGGCCGACCACCTCGCCGACCGGCACGGCCGGGTCGACGTGCTGGTGCACAACGCCGGGATCACCCGGGACAAGACGCTCGGCCGGATGACCCCGGACCGGTGGGACGCGGTCCTGGAGGTCAACCTGACCAGCCAGGAGCGGATCAACGAGGTACTGCTGGACCGTGGGCTGATCCCGCGCGGTGGCCGGCTGATCGGGGTCTCGTCGATCGCCGGGATCGCCGGCAACCGGGGCCAGACCAACTACGCCACCTCCAAGGCCGGCGTGATCGGCCTGGTGCACTCGATGGCGCCACTGCTGGCCGAGCGCGGCATCACCGTCAACGCGGTCGCTCCGGGCTTCATCGAGACCCGGATGACCGCCCGGATGCCGATGATGCTCCGCGAGGCGGGCCGGCGGATGAACAGTCTGGCCCAGGGCGGGTTGCCGGTCGACGTGGCACAGACGATCGCCTGGTTCGCCTCACCCGGCTCGGCCGGCGTCACCGGCAACGTGGTCCGGGTCTGCGGACAGAGCCTGTTGGGGGCCTGATGACCGACCTGCCGCACGACACCGGGGAGCAGCCGGCCGCGGTGCCGGTCGAGTTGGCGGCGGTGCCGGTTGCCGGGCCGCTCTACCGCCGGGCGGCGATCGGACTGGCTCCGGGGTTCGGGTCGGCCCGGCGCGCCGACCGGCTTCCCGGGACGGTACTTGTCGTCCGGGGAGTGGCGGTGGACCGGGACCACCTGGTGGAGTACGACCGGGTGTGCGGGTTCCGGCTCGCCGACGCGCTGCCGCCGACCTATCCGCACGTGCTGGCCTTTCCGCTGGCGCTGCACCTGATGAGCGCACCGGAGTTTCCGCTGCCCCTGGTCGGGCTGGTGCACGTGGCCAACCGGATCGACACGTACCGCCCGATCGACGCGGCGGAGCCGCTGGACCTGGCGGTACGCGCGGTCGACCTGCGCCCGCACGAGCGGGGGCGGCAGTTCGACGTGGTCTGCACCGCCTCCGTCGCCGGGGAGACGGTCTGGCGCGGCGTGTCGACGTACCTGCGGCGGGAGCGTACGGCCGCCGGGGGCGACCGGCGCGACCCGGGTGACCGGCCGGCCGCGCCGGCTCCGACCACGTTGTGGCGGGTGGCCGCCCGGGTGGGTCGGGAGTACGCCCGGGTCTCCGGCGACCGCAACCCGATCCACACCTCCCGGGTCGCCGCCCGGCTGTTCGGCTTTCCCCGGCCGATCGCGCACGGGATGTGGAGCAAGGCCCGCTGCCTGGCCGCGCTGGAGGGGCGGCTGCCCGAGGCGTACACGGTGGACGTGGCGTTCAAGCTGCCGGTGCCGCTGCCGTCGACGGTGGCCTTCTCGGCGAGCCGGGGGCGGAGTTTCGGGCTGCACGACCCGGCGCGCGGCCGTCCCTACCTGCTCGGCGAGGTGACCCCGGACGGCGGGATGATCAGGTCCGATCCGGACTGATCACCCTCTCGGGCCAAGCCCGACAGGACGGCACAAACATCGAGATTTGCCGTTGACAGGATAGAGGGCCATCGATAGTCTTCACTCGATGCTGGAAAGCGCTTTCCAGCAGCCCCGTCCCCGGCGCGGCCCAGATCCGTCGGCCGCACCGTCCACCCACCGCTGGCGGCGTCCGCGTCCCACCCGCCCGGCCGCCGGGGTGGACCACTTCCGCTCGGAGGTTCCCCTGTGTCCAGCACCGAAACCACCACCCGGCGCACCCGGCGGCTCGTCCGGGTGCCGCTGCTCGCGGCGGCCACCGCCGCGAGCCTCGCGGCCAGCTCCCTGGTCGCGATGCCGAGCGCCTCGGCCGCTTCGTTCAACCTGGAGGGTTGGGCGACCCAGTGCGGCGGCACCAGCGGCGGCGGCAACGCCTCCCCGGTCACCGTCAGCGACGCCAACGGCCTGATCAGCAACATGCAGGCCAGCGGTGCCCGGGTGATCCGGTTCTCCGGCACCATCTCGCTCAGCGGCATGCAGAAGGTCGCCGCCGACAAGACGATCATCGGAGTCGGCGCCAACGCCACGATCACCGGCGGCGGGCTCAACGTCGCCAGCGTCAGCAACGTCGTCATCCGGAACATCAACTTCCGGAACTGGGGCGACGACGCGATCAACGTGCAGTACTCGAGCCGGGTCTGGATCGACCACAACAGCTTCAGCAGCGGCTCGGACGGCGCGGTCGACATCAAGCGCAGCTCCGACTGCGCCACCGTCTCCTGGAACCGGGTCTTCAACCACGACAAGTCGTTCCTGCTCGGCCACTCCGACAGCAACGCGGGCGAGGACGTCGGGCGGCTGCGGGTGTCGTACCACCACAACTGGTTCGACGGGTCGAACCAGCGGCACCCCCGGGTCCGGTTCGGCAACCCGGTGCACGTCTACAACAACTTCTACCGGGGCAACGGCGGGTACGGCGTCGCCTCCACCTGCAACGCGGGCGTGCTCGTCGAGGGCAACTACTTCGAGAACGTCAGCGACCCGTACCACCGCGGTGAGGGCAGCTCGCCGGTCGGCGGCCTGGTCGCCCGGAACAACCACTTCGTCAACTCCGGCTCCGGCCAGGCCGGCGGCAGCGTCAACGGCATCCCGTACGGGTACTCGCTCGACCCGGCCGCCAACGTGAAGTCCATCGTCACCGGCGGCGCCGGCACCGGCCGGATCTGACCGTCGCGCACGGCGTCGGCCGATCGACCCGCGCCAGCGGCGACGCGCCGGGTGCTCCGGTCCCACCGGAGCACCCGGCACACGACCCGTCGGCCGGCACGGTCAGCCGGTCACCTCATGACGCGTGCGCTCCGTCGGAATTGCCGGTGGCGGCGTTGGTGCTGTTGGTGCCGGTGGCGCCGTTGGTGCCGGTGGTGCCGTTGGTGCCGGTGGTGCCGTTGGTGCCGGTGGTGCCGTTGGGTTACCCGCCGTTGGTGCCGGTGGTGCCGGTCGACGTGACCGGCCGGTCCGGACGGTGGACGCGGCTAGGCCGGCGCGGGCCAGGGCCAGCAGACCGGCGAGCAGGGCCACCGCCACGATCGCGTCACCGACGTCCGGGGCGAAGAGCCGCACCTTGGCCAGGCCGGCGCCGTCCCAGAAGGCCGGGATCGCCCAGACCACCACGGCCGCCAGCCCGGCGCAGCCGACCACCCAGCCGGCGGCTCCGGCGACCGCCCGGCGCACCGACCGCACCGGCCCGGTCGGGCGCCGGAAGGCCCGGACCACCGACCAGACCAGCAGACCGAGCAGGAGTACGGCGACCGCGGCCAGCCCGGCGAGCAGCCAGTCGAACGTCGGGTCCTCCGCCTGGGCGGGCGCCGCCTCGGCACCGTGCAGAATCCGGGCGACGTCGAAGGCGGCCGAGGCCAGCGGGCCGTCCATCGGCAACCCGTAGACGTTCGTCAGCACCACCACGGCAAGATCCGACCCGGGCACCAGCACGATGTGCCCGAACGAGCTGGCCGTCGCACCCGCGTGCCAGACGATCCGCTTGGCCGGAACGCCCAGGGTGCCCTCCCGCCAACCCATCGCGTACCGGCCGTCGCCGCCGGTGGGAACCTGGCCGGGGTGCAGCCGGGCCATGTTCTCCGGCGACAGGACCGCACGACCGGCGTACCGGCCCGCGGAGAGCTGCGCCGAGACGTAGTGGGTCAGGTCGGTCAGGCTCGCCGCCAGGAAGCCGTACGACACCCCGGAGCCGTCGAAGGACGGTTCGAAGCGCCGCGGGCGGCCGAGGTAGTAGCGGTGACCGGGCGGAATCCCGAGCGCCTCCGCCTCGGCGCCGGTGGCGGCGGAGTCGACCATCCCGAGCGGGTCGAGCACCTGCCTGCGGAGGTATTCGCCGTAGCTCTCCCCGGTCACCTCCTCGACGAGTACGCCCAGGATCATGTAGTTGGCGTCGCTGTACTGGTGCACTCCGCCCGGTTCGGCCGTCGGGCTGACCGCCGCGAGGTCGCGTACCGAGCGGGCCAGCGCACCCGGCGTGTTGTCGTACCGGTCGGTGAGCCCCGTCGACGCCACCTGCGGCAGACCCGTCGTCTGGACGAGCAGGTGCCGTACGGTGATCCGGGCCGCCACCGACTCGTCGGCCAGCCGCAGCCACGGGACGTACCGGCGGACCGGTGCGTCCAGCTCGACCCGGCCGGACTCGACGAGCTGCATCACCGCCAGCGCGGTGAACGACTTCGACACCGAGCCGAGGACGAAGGGCGTACCCGGCGTGATCGGCTCGCCGTTCCCGTCGACCCCCCAGGCGCCCTGCCCGACGACCCGGTCGCCACGCACCACCGCGTACGCCAGTCCGGGTGCCCGGACGTCGGCCATGTACTCCCGCAGATGGCTCTCCACCCGGGACATGTCGTCGGCCGGGGGCGACGGCGGCACGCCGGCCGCCGGGCCGACCCCGGTGGCCACCGCCAACGGCAGGGCCGCCAGCAGGGCCAGCACGGTCAGCACGGCCTGCACGGCCTGCCTTCCTCCGCGCGATTCGCTGATCATCTCGTTCCCTCCCCCGTACGGGTGCCGCCGGTCGCCGGACCGGCACGCGTGCGGCTCCCGGTGGACTCAGCCGATCTGGCTGAGCAGCCGTTCCAACTCGGTCAGCCGTTGCTTCACCTCGGCCAGTTCGTCCCGGGCGCCGCGTACCTCGGTGCGCAGCCCGGTCAGTTCCCCGGCCGTCGCGGTGCCGGCCTCCGCCGTCCGGGTCTCCGCCTCGACCACGCGCTCGACCAGGGCGCGGTACGCCGCGTCCCCGACCGTGCTCCGCCGGGCCCGGTAGAAGCCCAGGCCGACGAAACCGACGACGGCGACCAGGGCGACCGCCACCGCGGCCGACGCGATCGTGGCGGTCTGCGCGATGTCCAGGTCGGCTGCCAACAATGTGCTCACTCGCTCGTTTCCTCTCCCGATCCGCCCGCTGCCGGGCCGTTCTGTTCCGCCGTGCCGGTGACGCCCGCTGCCGGGTCCAACGTCGGGACGGCCTCGGCGACCACCTGCGGGGTGACGGCCAGCGCGAACGGCACCACCTCGAAGTACTTCACCGAGCTGCCGTCCCGGGCCGTCTCCAGTTCACCGGTGACCAGTCCGGCCGCCTCCAGCCGCTGGAGGTGCATGTAGAGCAGCGGCCGGTTCATCTCCAGTCGGCGGGCGAGCTGGCTTACGTAGCTGCGGCCCTCGGCGAGGGCCGCCACGATCCGCAGCCGGTGCGGGCTGGCCAGCGCGGTGAGCATCCGCAGCAACTGCTCCCCCGAGGGCGGGGCCTGCTCCATGCGTCCCGTTCCTTCCCCGGTGTCAGATGCATCTGACACCCCCCTGTCAGACGAGACTGACACCCCCGACGACAAACGTCAAGCAGCAGGGGTGGGGATCAGCCGGCGGGGTGGGTCCGGGGTCAGCCCTGCCGGGTGGGTCCGGGGTCAGTCCTGCCGGGTGGGTCCGGGGTCAGTCCGGCCGGGTGGAAGGTGGTCGCCAGCGGCGGCCGGCGAGCAGGTTGCCGGCACCACTCCAGGCCATCTCCATCATCCGGCCGGCCATCCGGTCCGGATCGGCGTCCGGCTGGTCGGCCAGCAGGTCGGCGACCGACTCGGCGGCGCCGACCAGGGCGTACGCCATGATCTCCAGTTCGGCGACGCGGGCCTCGCGGCCGTCGGCGGCCAGGCCACGGGCGAGCATCCCGGCGACCACCTCGATGATCCGGCTCCGCATCGACGCCAGTTCCCCGGCGAACGGGGGCTCGCCCCGGGCCTGCCGGTAGAGGACCGCCCAGCCGTCCCGGTGCGCGCCGACGAACCGGAAGAACGCCCGCAGGCCGCGCCAGAGCCGCTCCTCGAACGGCAGGTCCGGTACGACCGCGCCGACGATCGCCTCCATCAGCCGGGTCCCCTCCCGGTGCAGGCAGGCGACGAAGAGTTCTTCCTTCGAGCCGAGGTAGGCGTAGACCATGGGTTTGGAGATGCCGGCCTCGTCGGCGATCTCGTCCATGCTCGCCGCGTGGAAGCCGCGCCGGGAGAAGACCCCGACCGCGGCGTCGAGCATCTGCTGCTCCCGTACGGCCCGGGGTAGCCGCCGGAAGGCGGGCGGAGTCGGCACGCTTGCGAGCCTACCTACTCGTGCGTAGGGTTACGCACGAGTAACCAATAATCTTGACCGGAACAGCGACAACCACCAGCCCTGGAGGACCCTCGCATGACCGACTTCGACCCGGCCAACTTCGCCTCGCTGGAGCCCCAGCAGTTCGCCCAGATCGTCAAGTCCACCCCGGACGACAAGCTGGCCGAGGTGATGAGCGGGGACCTGCGCGGCAAGGTCCTGGACGCGGTGTTCGGGCGGATGCCGGCACTGTTCCGGGCCGACCGGGCCGGCAACACCAACACGGTCATCCACTGGACCATCACCGGCCGGCCGGACGGCGGCTCCGACACCTACGAGATCGTCATCGAGAACGCGACCTGCCAGGTCTCCGAGACGCCACAGCGGGAGCCGAAGCTGACCCTCACGATGGGTCCGGTCGAGTTTCTCAAGATCGTCTCCGGTGGCGCCAACCCGGTGACGATGTTCATGACCGGCAAGCTGAAGGCAAAGGGTGACCTCGGGCTGGCCGCGAACATCGCCAACCTGTTCGACATCCCGAAGGCCTGACCAGGACGCCCGACCAGATCAACCACCCCGGGCGTCCGGCGGAGCCGGCGCCCGGGTCCGGAACGACGAGGGGACGAGGGGACGGCGTGACCGAGTTCTCGCTCGACCTGAACGAGGAGCAGCAGGAGCTGCGCGACTGGGTGCACGGCTTCGCCGCCGAGATCGTGCGGCCGGCCGCCGCCGAGTGGGACGCCCGCGAGGAGACCCCCTGGCCGGTGATCCAGGAGGCGGCGAAGGTCGGGCTGTACGGCTTCGAGTTCATCGCCAACTGCTGGGCCGACCCGACCGGCCTCTCCCTGCCGCTGGCCAACGAGGAACTCTTCTGGGGCGACGCCGGGATCGGCATGGCTCTCTTCGGCACCACCCTGGCGGTGGCCGCCATCTACGGCTCCGGCACCCCCGAACAGCTGCTCGAATGGGTGCCGCAGTGCTACGGCGACACCGACCGGCCGGCCGTGGCGGCGTTCTGCAGCACCGAGCCGGAGGCCGGCTCCGACGTCGCTGCCATGCGCACCCGGGCCCGCTACGACGCCGGCACCGACGAGTGGGTGCTGACCGGGCAGAAGGCGTACGCCACGAACGGCGGGATCGCCGCCGTGCACGTGGTCACCGCCTCGGTGGAGCCCGAACTCGGCTCCCGGGGCCAGGCCGCCTTCGTGGTGCCGCCCGGCACGGCCGGACTGACCGCGACGAAGAAGCTCAGGAAGCTGGGGCTGCGCGCCTCGCACACCGCCGACGTCTTCCTCGACGAGGTACGCGTGCCGGGCCGCTGCCTGCTCGGCGGGCGCGAGGCGCTGACCGAACGGCTCGACCGGGCCCGGAGCGGGCAGCGCGGCAACAGCCAGGCCGCGATGCGTACCTTCGAACTGTCCCGGCCGACGGTCGGGGCGCAGGCGGTCGGGGTGGCCCGGGCGGCGTACGAGTACGCCCTGGCGTACGCCCGGGAGCGGGTGCAGTTCGGCCGGCCGATCGTCGAGAACCAGGCGGTCGCATTCCAGCTCGCGGACATGCGGATGGAGATCGACGCCGCCCGGCTGCTGGTCTGGCGGGCCGCCTGGATGGGCCGCAACAACCGCCCGTTCAGCGCGGGCGAGGGCTCGATGTCGAAGCTCAAGGCCGGCGAGGTGGCGGTCTCGGTTACCGAACGGGCGGTGCAGATCCTCGGCGGCGCCGGCTTCCTCCGCGAGCACCCGGTCGAGCGCTGGTACCGGGACGCCAAGATCTACACGATCTTCGAGGGGACCTCGGAGATCCAGCGGCTGGTCATCTCCCGGGCCATCTCCGGGCACCAGATCCGCTGACCAGCCGCGGATCCAGGGCGGCAGCACAACAGGAGGGAGTACCCCGTTGCCTTCCGACCTCGCGTTCCTGGTCGCCACGCTGACCCGGCGCGGGCTGCTCAAGCCCGGCTCGCCCCGGCGGGTCGCGGCACAGCTCGGCGCCCTGCGGAACTGGGGCTTCAGCCTGGCCGGCGAGCTGCGCCAGGCGGCGGCCCGGGATCCGGACCGGATCGCGCTGGTCGACGAGGAGCGCGGCGAGGTCAGCTACCGGGAGCTGCTGGACCGGGCCGAACGGCTGGCCCGGTCGCTACGGGCCCGCTACGGCGTGACCGAGGGCGACCGGATCGGGGTGCTCTGCCGCAACCACTCGGGACTGGTGGAGACGGCCGTGGCCGGCGGGCTGCTCGGCGCCGACATCGTGCTCGGCAACACCGGCCTGTCCGGGGCACAGCTCGCGGCCGTCGCCCAGGAGCAGCGGTTCCGGCTGCTGGTGCACGACGACGAGTTCCTCGACCGGGTCGTCGGGCTGCCGGCCGAGGTGCACCGGATCGACGAACGGGAGTACCCGGAACTAATGGCCGGGGCGCCGCACGGTGAGCTGCACCCGCCGGAGCGGGACGGCCGGACCATCGTGCTCACCTCCGGCACCACCGGCACCCCGAAGGGTGCCCGCCGGCCCACCCCGAACGGCCTCGGCCCGCTCGTCGCGATCATCGACCGGATCCCGCTGCACCACGGGGTACGGATGATGATCGCCGCCCCGCTCTTCCACACCTGGGGGTACGCCGCACTCCAGATGGCCTTCGCGCTGCGCGGCACCGTCGTACTGCATCGGCGGTTCGAGCCGGTGGCGGCGGTGGCGGCGCTGCGCCGGCACTCCTGCACCGCGCTGTTCGCCGTACCGGTGATGCTGCAACGGCTGCTGGAGGTGCCGCCGGCCGCCACGCCGCCGCTGGAGGTGGTCGCGGTCAGCGGCTCGGCGCTGCCCGGCGGGCTGGCGCCCCGGTTCATGGACCGGTACGGCGACGTGCTCTACAACCTCTACGGCTCCACCGAGGTCTCCTGGGCCGCCATCGCCACCCCGGCCGAGCTGCGCCGGGCGCCGACCACCGCCGGCCGGCCGCCGCACGGCACCCGGCTGGCGATCGTCGACGCCGCCGGCGAGCCCGTGCCGGCCGGTCAGGTCGGCCGGATCCTGGTCGGCAACGAACTGCTCTTCGAGGGGTACACGGCGGGCGGGCCGGAACAGCAGGGTCGGGTTGCCGGCCCGGCCCGGGTACGGCTGCTGGACACCGGCGACCTCGGCCACCTGGACGCGGACGGGCTGCTGCACGTCGACGGCCGGGCCGACGACATGATCGTCTCGGGGGGCGAGAACGTCCATCCGGCCGAGGTGGAGAACCTGCTCGCCGAGCTGCCCCAGGTGCGCGAGGTGGCGGTCATCGGGGTACCGGACCGGACGTACGGGCAGCGGCTGGTGGCGTACCTGGTGCTGCGTCCCGGCGAGACGATCGACCCGGACGCGGTACGCGAGTACGTCCGCCGCTACCGAGCCCGGTTCTCGGTGCCGAGGGACGTCAACTTCGTACCGGCGCTGCCGCGCAACGCGACCGGCAAGGTGATGACCAGGGAGTTGCGCCGCTACCACCGGGCCTGAACCGAGCGGTCGACGACCGCCGGCGGCGGACGGCGGGAGGCGAACGGCGGGCGGTCGACGGCTCAGGTGGTGATTCGGACGGTCACCGTGCCGATCAGGATCCGGTGGTCGGAGCAGGCGCCGCCGCAGCTCGTCGAGATGGCCAGCGAGTCACCGGTGTACGTCCCGGCGATCCGGTCCTCCCGTACGAAGATCATGTCGATCTTCTTGCCCTGGCCGTCCGGTCCGCTGGTGTCGCCGTCGGCGACTGTCGTCTCGCCGTAGCCGGGACTGGCCGGATCGGTGTCGTCCAGCTCCCGGTAGTCGCCCTGGTTGCCGCTGTTGCGCGGCACGTCCAGGTTGCGGGAGTACCACGGGTTCATCCGGCCGTAGTTCGGCTGGGCGTTGAAGTCGCCCGCGATGATCACCGTGTCGCCGGCCGCGTGGTAGCTCTCCACCCGGGTCAGCACCTCGCCGAGCTGGCGTTCGTTGATCTTTCCGCCGCCGATCACCTCGTTGGACGGGGTGATGTGGGTGGTGCAGAACCTCAGGTGCGGGCGGGCCTCCAGCGGGGCACAGAGCAGCTTGCGCCGCTCCGAGCTGCCGTCCGGGGCCAGCGCGAGACGGTCCGCCGGGCCCATCGGCGCCCTGCTGAAGATGGCGACCCCGAACGGCTCACCGCCGCAGGCGGTCTCGTTGTGCGCCTCGAAGCGGGAGAAGTTCTCGACGTCCTGCGGCCAGCCCGACCCCCGCAGGTTGGACTGCACCGCCTTGTACTGGCTCCAGCACAGCTCGTTCAGCGCCGCGAAGTGCGCGCTGCGGTTGCGGATCGAGTTGGCCAGCGCGCCGATCAGCCCGTTCCCGGTGGCGCCCCGGTGCATCTTCCAGCCGGCGACGTTCCAGACCCAGACGTTGTAGCTGGCGGTGACCTCGGCAGCCGAGGCCGCCGGAGCAGCCGTGCCCGCCAGCCCTGCCGGAGCAGCCGTGCCCGCCAGCGCTGCCGGACAGCCGAGGCCGGCGCGGCGGCCGACAGTGCCACCGCCGGCACCATGGCCAGCGCCGCCGCCGTGAACGTCGCGAACCCCCGCCGGAACCGCATCGCCGTCCTCCTGGTGCTCGGTCGGGAAGGAGACAGCGATGATAGGGGCCGGCGAGGGCTCGCGGAGCCGCTCGGTACATATCGGACGGACGAAAAGGACGGACGGCCGGACCGCGCGCCGGCCGCCCGGGCCCGGGTCAGACCGAGGGGATCTCGTGCACCAGTGCCGAGGCGGTCAGGGTCCTGGAGCGCACCTCGCCGCCGCCGACCGTACGCAGCTGGTAGGTGTGCTTGACGTACTCGCCGGGGCTGCCGCCGCACGGGAAGTCGATGGTGGCGGTGCCGACCGGCGGGTAGGTGTTGTAGATCCCGGGCCCGTCGACGGAGAGGGTCACCTTGTCGGCGCCGGTCACCTTCCACTCCAGGATCACCGGGACCCCGGGAACGCGGTTGACGTTCGTACCCTGGTCGCACTGCGGCTTCTGCTTGATCTTGTAGTGGACGATCGTCGGGCCGCTCGGCTTCTTGCCGGTCGTACCGCTGCCGCCGGTGTTGCCACCGCCACCCGGGTTGCCGCCACCGCCGGGGTTGCCGCTGCCGCCGGGCTGGCCGCCCTGCCCCGCCGGACCGCCGCTCGACCCCGGGGTGCCGCCCGGCCCGTCCGCCGGGGCGCTGCCCAGGCCGGCGTCACCGGTGGCGCCGGGGGCAGCGGTGGCCGGTGCCGAGGTCGCCGGGGTCGACCCGCCGGCCTCGATCGTGACGCAACCGGTCGCCGCGACCGCGATCGCGCCGCCGAGGGCGACCACCGCCGCCCGAGTCAGGTACCTGTGCATGGCCGCTCCTCCGCCACTGGAATCCCCCGACAATCCGGGGTGATCTCACGGTAGGAGACCCGGTCCGACCGACGAATCACGGTTTCGTGCCAGCCGGTCGGGTGACGCGGGAGGCCCCGGGTCAGGCGGTCGGCGAACCCTCGCGGTCGGGGGCGGTGAGTCGGCCGGCGGCGGCGAGCGCCGCGATGTCGGTCCGGTGGTGCGCTCCCGGCAGGTCGATCGCGTCGACCAGTTCGTAGGCGGCCACCCGGGCCGCGGTCAGGTCGGCGCCCACACCGGTACCCGAGAGGACCCGGCCCCCGGCGGAGACCAGCGCACCGTCGGAGGCCCGGCGGGCCGTGCCGGCGTGCACGACCCCGGGCCGGTCGGCGCCGGTGATCACGTCACCGGTACGCGGGGTGCCCGGGTAACCCGCCGAGGCGACCACCACGGTGACCGCCGCATCGGAACGCCAACGCAGCGGCGGATGCCCGGCGAGCGTGCCGGTGGCCGCCGCGTGCAGCAGCCCGGCCAGCGGCGTCTCCAGCAGTGCGAGTACGACCTGCGTCTCCGGATCACCGAACCGGGCGTTGAACTCGATCACCCGTGGCCCGTCCCCGGTGATGGCCAGCCCGACGTAGAGCAGCCCGCCGAACGGGGTGCCCCGGCGCCGCATCTCGGCCAGGGTCGGCCCGACCACGGTGGCCAGCACCTCGTCCACGGTGCCCGGCGGCAGCCACGGCAGCGGCGCGTACGCCCCCATCCCGCCGGTGTTCGGGCCGGTGTCGCCGTCGCCCACCCGCTTGAAGTCCTGGGCCGGCAACAGCGGCAGCGCGGTCTCGCCGTCGGTGACCACGAAGAGCGACACCTCGGGTCCGGCGAGGTACTCCTCGACGACCACCCGGCCGCAGCCGGCGGCATGTTCCAGCGCCGCCGACCGGTCCCCGGTGACCACCACGCCCTTGCCGGCGGCCAGCCCGTCGTCCTTCACCACGTACGGCGGGCCGAACTCGTCGAGCGCCTGTGCGACAAGCGCCGACCCGATCCCGGTGCCGGGGTTGTCGACCGTGCGCGACCGGCCCGTCGGCACTCCGGCCGCCGCCATCACGTCCTTGGCGAACGCCTTGGAGCCCTCGATCCGGGCCGCCGCGCCGGACGGGCCGAAGCAGGCGATGCCCTTGGCGCGTACCGCGTCGGCGACCCCGGCCACCAGCGGCGCCTCCGGGCCGACGACGACCAGGTCGGCCTGGACCTCGACGGCGAGCGCGGCGACCGACGCCGGATCGGTGGCCTGCACCGGCCGCAGCTGCGCGACCTCGGCGATGCCCGGGTTGCCCGGTGCGGCGATCAGCTGGTCGACGGCCGGGTCGGCGGCCAGGCCGAGCGCAAGAGCATGCTCCCGCCCGCCGCCACCGATTAGTAGTACGCGCACGGCCACCGATCCTACGGTCAGGCGTGCAAGGAAGGGCCCCCGCTTATCGCTTTTTGTTGTAGAGGGGGCCCTTCCTCACCTCGGCGGGAGCAGCTCGTGCCGGACGACGTTCTCGTCCCGGCCGGGGCCGACGCCGACCACGCTGACCCGGGTCCGGCACAGCTGTTCGATCCGCTCCAGGTAGCGGCGGGCGTTGGCCGGCAACTCCTCCTCGGAGCGGGCTTTGGAGATGTCCTCCCACCAGCCGTCCAGCTCCTCGTAGATCGGCTTGGCGTGGTGGATCGCCGTCTGGGTCATCGGCATGTCGTCGTACCGCTTGCCGTCGATCTCGTAGCCGACGCAGATCGGTACCTTGTCCATTCCGGAGAGCACGTCGAGCTTGGTGACGACCAGGTCGGTGATGCCGTTGAGCCGTACGGCGTACCGGCCGATCACCGCGTCGAACCAGCCGCACCGGCGCTCCCGGCCGGTGGTGGTGCCGTATTCCGCGCCGACCTTGCGCAGGTGCGCGCCGTTGTCGTCGAACAGCTCGGTCGGGAACGGCCCCGACCCGACCCGGGTGGTGTACGCCTTCGTCACCCCGATCACCTGGTTAATCGCCATCGGCGGGATGCCGGCGCCGACACAGGCACCGCCGACCGTCGGATTCGACGAGGTGACGAAGGGATAGGTGCCGTGGTCCATGTCGAGCATGGTCGCCTGGGCGCCCTCCAGCAGCACCGTCTCGCCCCGGTCCAGCGCGTCCCAGAGGATCGTCCGGGTCTCCGCGATGTACTGCCGCAGCCGCTCCGCGTAGCCGAGGTATTCGTCGGTCACCGCGTCCACGTCCAGCGCCTTGCGGTTGTAGACCTTGAACAGGATCTGGTTCTTCTCCCGCAGCGCGAGTTCGAGCTTCTTGCGCAGGATGCCGGGGTCGAGCAGGTCCTGCACCCGGATACCCATCCGGGCCACCTTGTCGCCGTACGCCGGGCCGATGCCCCGGCCGGTGGTGCCGATCCGGGACGAGCCGAGGTAGCGCTCGACGACCCGGTCCAGCGCCCGGTGGTGCGGCATGATCAGGTGCGCGTCCCCGGAGATCCGCAGCCGGGAGACGTCCACGCCCCGCTCCGCCAGCCCGTCGATCTCGGAGATCAGCACCTTCGGGTCGACCACCACGCCGTTGCCGATCACGATCACCGCGCTCGGCGAGAGCGCACCCGACGGCATCAGGTGCAGGGCGTACTTCTGGCCGTCCGGGGTCACCACCGTGTGCCCGGCGTTGTTGCCGCCCGAGTACCGGACGACGTAGTCGACCCGGTCACCCAGCAGGTCGGTAACCTTGCCCTTGCCCTCGTCGCCCCACTGCGCCCCGATGAGCACGATCGCCGGCATCTCTAAACCCGCCTCCAGGGGGCTCGGGTGCCAGGTGGCGACCGCGTGGCGAGCCCGAGGTGTCAGGCTAACAAAAAGTGACGACCCGGCCCGCAGAGGCCGGGCTGGCGGCAGGAGGCGACTCCCGGTGTACGACGTGGTACTGCTCACCCTCGCCCCGGGTGAGGCCGACCCGGCGGGCTGTGGCGCGGGCGGTGCCTGCTGCTCGTCCGAGGCGACGACCGACCGGGCGAGCTGCGCGGAGACTCCGCGGGTACCCGTGCTGGCCTGCGCGGACGCGCTCGCCGCGGCCGGTGCCCGGGTGGAGTCGGTGACCGCCCGGTCGGACCGGGAGATCGACGCGGTGCTGGCCCGGCTGGACGGTCCGCCCCGGCCGGACGGGCTGGACTGGCCCGATCCGGACGGCAAGACCCGGCTCGTCGTCGCTACAGCGAGCGACGCACAGTTACGCGCCGTCATGCGCCGGCTGGTCCGCCGGTACGCCCCGCCGCCGAGCCGCCGACCGGCCGACCTCGCCACCGCCCGGACCGTGCCCGACCTGCCGGCGATCGGGGTACTGCCGCTGGAGCCGAGCCGGTCGACCACCACCGGCCCACCCCGGGACCTCGCCGGGCAACTCGGCCTGCCCCGCGAACCGGCGGCGGTCGCCGCGGCCGTACTCGCCGGTCGGGTACGCCGGCTCGACCTGCTGCGCAACGACGGCGGCTCGGTCACCCTGGACGGTGCGCTGCTCGGTGCCGCCGACGACGCCGGTACCCCACTGGCCTGGCACGGTCGGGTGGAGGTGGACGACATCGTGCTCTCGGCCGGCGACGACCCGCTGTTCGCCTGCGCGATCGGCAACGCGGGCGGCTATGCCGAGCTGGGCGGGGTACGCCTGCTGTCCACGGCCGACCCGGCCGACGGCGACGTCGAGGTCGCGGTGGCCGTACCGGTGACCACCCGGTCCCGGTGGGGCCGCCGCGCCGTACGCCTCGAGGTACGCCGGGCCCGGGGCCGGGCCGTCGCGGTCACTCCCCGGGATCCGGAGGTTCCGTTCCTGGACGACGGGGTAACGGGGACGCTCAACCGGAAGCGGTCGTGGTGGATCGAGCCGGGGGCGTGGGCGGTGTACGACCACTGATCTCTTGTGGAAGGCTGTGGTGGGGACCTCCGTGCCCGGCCCGACGCCGACCGGCGGGCATATCCTCGGGTGTGTGGGGGGAGGTAGGTAGACCGTGGTGAACAGTCATGGAGACCGGGGGTACATACCCGGCCAGGTGCCGGCAGCGCCGCAGGAGGCGGAGCCGCTGTGGCCACCGGACGAGATCGTCGCCGAGCCGCGCGACGAGTCCAATCCGATCAGTTGGGCACCGACCCCACCACCGCCGCCGGACGCGACCCCGCCGGGCCCGATCTCGGGAGTGCCGCAGCCCGTCGCGCACCAGCCCTACCAGTCCACCCCGCCGGCCGTCGCACACCAGCCCTACCAGGCCACTCCGCCGGCCGTTCCGCCCGGTCCACCACCCGGGGTCCCGCCGGTCCCGCCCGCGTTCGGGCCCGTGCCGACCCCACCCGGGCCACCCGGACCGTCCGCTCCGCAGCCGCCGGTCCCGCCGGTGACCGCCATCCCCGTGCACCCGCCGGCCCCGCCCGTGCCGCCGCCCGGTCCGGCGCCGCACTCCGGGGCGGCCGAGACGCCGATGCTTTCGCCGACCCGGGTCTGGCCGACGGTCAGCCCGGGCAACCAGGGCCGGGCCTCGGTGAACACCGGTGACATCCGCCGGCCCGACACCACCGGCCGGCCCGAGACCGGTGGTGTCGACGCGACCGGCCGGGCCCGCCCGGACTCCCCGGACCGGCCGGCGACCGGCGCGGAGCAGACCGGCGGCACCGGTACGGCCGAGCCCCGGGCCGCCGGCAAGGCGAGCGTCGGCCCCGGCGCCGGCAAGGCGACGGTCGGCCCGGTGAGCCCGACCGCGGGCAAGGCGTCCGTCGGGCCGGCCGCCGGCAAGGCGGCGGTGAGCCCCCACGCGGGCAAAGCCGCGGTCGGCCCGGCCACCGGAGCGACGCCGGCCGTCCCGACGACCGGCTCCCGGGCGACCGGTTCCCCGTCGGCGTCGGCATCCCCGTCGGCGTCGGCGAACGCGTCCGCCTCAAGCGGCAGCGCGACCCCGACGAGCGGAGCCGCGTCCAGCGCCGGAGGAACGTCGACCGGTACGGGCGCGTCCACCGGCGGGCCGGCCTCCACCGGCGCAGCGGCGTCCACCGGCGGAGGATTCTCGACCGGAAGCACCGCCTCCACCGGCGGAAGTGTCTCGACCGGAAGCACCGCCTCCACCGGCGGAGGCATGTCGACCGGCGGAGGACCCTCGAGCGGCGGAGGACCCTCGACAGGCAGGGCGACCGCAACGGGCGCGGCGACGTTGACCGACGGGGGACCGGGTGGCGACGCCGGGCCTGCCGCCGGGGCGTCCGAGCCGTCGACCGGCGTCGAACAGGGCAGGACCGCGACCTCGAGGGGCGACGCTGGCGGCACCGCGGAGGCGGACCGCACCGCCGGGGCGGAGGCGGTCCAGCCCGAGGCCGGCGCGGTCGGGCAGCGGGAGACGCCCCGCGCCGCCGAACCGGCCCGGGGCCGGGCGACGCTGCCGGCCACCAGCCGCAGCCAGCCGGACGGCGGCCCGGCCCGGCCCCCCGCCGAGTCGCCGTGGGCACAGCCGCCGCAGCGGCCGGTCGCGCCGCAGCACGGCGCCCCGGTACCCGTCTCGGCGACACCGCTCCCGCCACCGCCGACGGCTCCGCAGCCGATCCAGCCGCCCATCCCGCCGCACCCCGTCTCCGGTCCCGGGCCGGCGACTCCCGGTCCCGGGCCCGGTTCGACGACTCCCGGGGCCGATCCGGCGAGCGCCTCGGCCCCACCGGTCGGCCCGTACCCGCCAACGATCAGTCCCGGGCCGTACTCGGCCACGGCGCGGCCGGTCTCGGCGTACCCGCCCGGGGCGCACCAGCCCGGACCGCCGCCAGCACCGACGGCGGGCTATCCGGCGTACCCGCCGCAGCCGGCGGACCAGCCCGGCCCGCCCGGCTACCCGAGTCAACCCGGCTATCCCAGCTATCCGCCCCCGCCGCCACCGGCATCCGCTCCGCAGTCCGGCTGGGCTCCACCGCCGGCTCCCCCGGTGCCGCCGGTTTCCTCGCACCCTCCGCACCGGGGCGTGACCGAGGTGCCGCAGCAGCCGTACGCCGAGTCAGCCGGGGTGCAACGGGTTCCGGCGCAGCCGGACGCCTATCCCGACCCGCTCTGGACACCGGACTCCGGTACGCCCACCGCCGAGGACTTCGCCCGTCGCCGGGCGGTACGCCCCGCCGACCCGGTCGCCCAGATGGGGGTACGCGCGGCGGTCAACAAGACCACGCTGGGGTTGGTGAAGCTCGCTCCGGGCCGGCACGAGCAGGAGATCAAGCAGGACATCGAGATGATCCGCCGGAACTTCGGCGGACTGCGCCAGGTGACGGTGGTCAACCCGAAGGGCGGGGCCGGCAAGACGGTGGCGATCCTGCTGCTGGCGATGACCTTCGGGCAGAAGCGCGGCGGATACGTGCTGGCCTGGGACAACAACGAGACCCAGGGCACCCTGGGGATGCGGGCGCAGCAGGACTTCCACTCCCGCACGGTGCGGGACATGCTCCGCGACCTCTACCAGTTCAAGGGGGCGCACGGCCGGGTCGGCGACCTGTCGCAGTACGTCCGTTCGCAGAGCGAGGGCATGTTCGACGTACTCGCCTCCGACGAGTCCGCGACCGGCGGCGAGATGCTCACCGCCGCCGCCTTCGCCGAGATCCGCGAGGTGGTCAGCCGGTTCTACAAGCTGATCTTCGTCGACACCGGCAACAACGTCCGGGCCCAGAACTGGCAGGCGGCGATCGACGCCACCGACCAGCTCGTGGTGACCATGTCGGCCAGGAACGACTCCGCCGAGACGGCCGCCCGGATGCTCGACCACCTGGAGCAGAGCGGTCGGCAGCGGCTCGTCCGGCAGGCGGTGACGGTGGTCTCCATGCCGCCGTCGCGCAAGGAGATCGACCTGCCGGCGATCCAGCGGCACTTCGCCGCCCGGACCAGGGCGGTGCTGCTGGCCCCGTACGAGCGGTTGATCGACACCGGCGAACCGATCCGGTACGCCCAGCTCTCGTCCGCGACCCGGGACGCCTGGCTGAAGATCGCCGCCTCGGTCGCCGAAGGTCTCTGACCCACCCGCCCAACATGATCACGTAGCGTCCGGCCGGCCAGCGCAGGCCGGACGTTACGTGCTGACGTGCGCCGTTACGTGCTGACGTGAGCTGTGCTGAGGAGGGCGGGGTCAGCTGCTGGAGAGGGCGTCGCCGGCAGCGGGGTCGCAGTCGCGGAGGAACTGGGCGCAGCGGGCCGCCTCGTCGGACTCGCCGATCTCACCCGCCGCCCGGGACAGCACGTACAGGCAGCGGAGGAACCCCCGGTTCGGCTCGTGGCTCCACGGCACCGGGCCGTGTCCCTTCCAGCCGCTGCGGCGGAGCTGGTCCAGCCCCCGGTGGTAGCCGGTGCGCGCGTACGCGTAGGCGGCGACGACCTGGCCGGAGCCGAGCGCCCGCGCGCCCAGGATCCCCCAGGCCGCGCTGAACGTCGGGTGCTGTGCGGCGACCGAGGCATACGCCTCGTCGGTGTCCGTCGCCCGCGCGGCGGCGAGTGCAGCCTCGGCCGCGTCGTCTCCGGGCAGGAGGGTGGCCGGCGGCTCGGGCAAGAGGTTCTGCATCCGCCCATTCAACCTGCTCGGCACCGGCTCCGGCGAGCCGGGGTGTCACGTCGGCTGGCTGAACGGCTGATGATCTGTCACGCGTGCGGCCGGTGCGGTCCGGACGGCCCTGGACTACAAATAGAGATCCGGAGCCTCCCCAGGACCCGGTAACAGGGAGCCCGGCGGCCTCGTGTCGCCGGGCTCCCGCCGTTTCCCGCCACCCCACGCCGGCCGGCGGACGCCGCGCGGGACGCCGCCGCCGGCCGGGGACGGGGTTGGCGGGTTGCCCGGCCGGGGCAAGATGGCAGGGTGCCCACCCCACCCCCCGCCGACGTGCTCGAACCACATGACGACACCCACGACGAGATCGAGTCACGCGCGGAACTGGATCTTCACCTCCGTACCGGCAGCCTCGCCGGGCTGACCGTGCAGGGACTCCGGCTGGATCTCGACCCGGCGCCGGAACTGAGCGGGGTCGACCTGACCGGCACCCTCTTCGCCGGGTGCCGGTTCGCCTCCCGAGAGGTGGAGGCGGAGCTGGTCCGGCGCGGCGCGACGGTGATACCCGACTTCGCGGCGCTGCCGTACCCGACGCACCCGTCCCGGCTCTACACCGCCGACGAGCTGGCTGCCGGGTTCGACCGGCACGGCTTCGCCGGGATGTACGACACCGTCGTCTACGAGCACTTCCGCCAGCACGGCGGTGCCCTGCCGGAGCTGCGGGAGGCGCTGACCCAACGGCTGCACGACCACGCCGTCGACAACGCGCTCGCCGACGCCACCCGCTCCTGGCTGGCCCGGCACGGTCCGGCCTCGGTGGTCGGGGTGATGGGTGGCCACGCGGTGCCGCGCGGCTCCTCGGCGTACCGGCTGGCCGCGACACTGGGCTGGGAACTCGCCCGGGCCGGCCGGCTGGTGGTTACCGGCGGCGGGCCGGGGGTGATGGAGGCGGCGAACCTCGGCGCCTACCTGTCGGAGCGGTCGGCGCCCGACCTCGGTGCCGCGATCGACCTGCTGGCCACCGCGCCGGACTTCACCGACCACGACCCGTACACGGCGGTGGCGCTCCAGGTGCGGGCCCGGTTCGCGCCGGCGATACCGCGGCCCCGCACCGGCACCCCCGACGACCCCGGCACCGCCAACGCCAACGCCAACGGCAACGGCAGCGGCAACGGCACGGGCACCAACGGCGCCGGCAGTGGCGGGGCCGGCAGCGGCAGTGCCAACGGACACCGGGACGCCGATCCGCACGGGTGGGCCCGGCGTGGCGGGCTGGCCATCCCCACCTGGCTGTACGGGCACGAGCCGGCGAACCTCTTCGCCGGCCGGATCGCCAAGTACTTCTCCAACGCGATCCGGGAGGACACCATCCTCCGGCTGGCCCGGGGCGGGATCGTCTTCGCCGCCGGTCGGGCCGGCACCGTGCAGGAGGTGTTCCAGGCGGCTACCAAGACGTTCTACGGGACCGACGGCGACAGCGGGCCGTACGTCTTCCTGGACAGCGCGTTCTGGACCCAGACGCTGCCGATCGAGGCGCTGCTGCGCCCGCTGCTGGCGCTGGCCGGTGGTGACCTGGACCGCTCGGTGCACGTCACCGACGACGTGCACGAGGCAGTCCAGCTGCTCACCGCCGGACCACCCGAGCCGCCCACCGGCTGACCGGCCCACCCCGGGCGCGTACCGGGACGGGGTGCGGCCGGTACGGCTGGCGGACCAGCCGTACCGGCCGCGCACCCGCCGCCGGAGTGCGGAGTACGGAGTACGGAGTACGGACTGCGGAGTGCCGGGGTTACTTGGCCAGCGTCGTACCGGTCGAGCGCAGGTGCTCGCACGCCTCGACGACCCGCTGCGCCATGCCCGCCTCGGCCGCCTTGCCCCAGACCCGCGGGTCGTACATCTTCTTGTTGCCGACCTCGCCGTCGACCTTCAGCACCCCGTCGTAGTTGCGGAACATGTGGTCCGCGACCGGCCGGGTGAAGGTGTACTGCGTGTCGGTGTCGATGTTCATCTTCACCACGCCGTAGTCCAGCGCCTCGCGGATCTCCTCCAGCAGCGAGCCGGAGCCGCCGTGGAAGACCAGGCTGAGCGGCTTGTCACCCTTGTTGTACTTGGCGCCGACCGCCTGCTGGATCTCGTTCAGGATCTCCGGCCGGAGCTTGACGTTGCCGGGCTTGTAGACGCCGTGCACGTTGCCGAAGGTCAGCGCCGCCATGTAGCGGCCCTTCTCGCCCAGGCCGAGCGCGTCGACCATGGCGATGCCGTCCTCGACCGTGGTGTAGAGCTTCTCGTTGATCGCGTTCTCGACGCCGTCCTCCTCGCCGCCGACCACGCCGACCTCGATTTCCAGCACGATGTGCCCGGCCGCCGCCTCGTCGAGCAGCTGCGACGCGATCTCCAGGTTCTCCGCCACCGGCACGGCGGAACCGTCCCACATGTGCGACTGGAACAGCGGCTCCTCGCCGCGCGCCACCCGCTCCTTGGAGATCGCCATCAGCGGGCGGACGAACTTGTCGAGCTTGTCCTTGGGGCAGTGGTCGGTGTGCAGCGCGATGTTGACCGGGTAGTTCCTGGCCACCTCGCGGGCGTACGCGGCGAAGGCCACCGCACCGGTCACCATGTCCTTGACCGTCGGGCCGGAGAGGTACTCCGCGCCACCGGTGGAGACCTGGATGATGCCGTCGCTCTCCGCGTCGGCGAAGCCGCGCAGCGCCGCGTTCAGAGTCTGCGAGGACGTCACGTTGATCGCCGGGTACGCATACCGGCCCGCCTTGGCCCGGTCCAGCATCTCGGCGTAGACCTCGGGGGAAGCGATGGGCATGTGAAACGCTCCTTACTAACCACTCTCGGCCTGCTCGGCCGCTGTCTGGATGAGAATCTCTTCCCACCTCCCCTCGCGGGCCCGTGGTCCGCCGCTGAGGGTCGATGCGCGGGCATTGCGCGGTTCAGGTGGGAAAAGAGTCGATGAATGCGCCCGGACCGCGCTGTCCTCCGCCCCGAAGTATCCCGTAGCCCGATCCCGCCACTTCAACCACCCGGCCCCGGCTCAGCGTTCGGACCGGCCCGGCCAGACGACACCGAGCAACCAGGTCACCACCGCCATCACGATCGCGCCGAAGAAGGCCGGCCAGAAGCCGTCGATGGAGAACGGCAGGTCGAACACCTGCGCGATCCAGTCGGTGAGCAGGAAGAGCAGCGCGTTGACCACAAGCGCGAAAAGCCCCAGCGTGAGCACGTAGAAGACGCAGCCGACGACCCGGATCACCGGCTTCAGCACCGCGTTGACCACGCCGAAGATGAGCGCCACCACGAGTACGGTCAGTGCGTTGTCCAGTGCGGAGCGCCCGGTCAACTCGATGCCGGGCACCACGAGGCTGGTGATCCACAGCGCCAGCGCGCCGATCACCAGCCTGACCAGGAAGCCCACCGTCTCATCGTGGCACGCGCCCCGGGGCCGGGCGGGCGGTTTAGCCCGGTCCGGCACCGGGCAGGGTGCTCCGGGTACGCGCCACCGAATCGACCCGTACGGTGGGAAACAGAGGCAGCGACCGGCAGGAGTAGGACATGGGCCAGCCCGACGAGGACTTCGCTCCCGGCGACCACCTCAGCCCCGAGGAACGCGACCCGGAGGCGCCGGCCGAGGACGCCGTCGAGCAGGCCACGGTCGCCAACCCGAACGCCGACGAGCAGTCGACCGTCCAACGCGGCCTGGAGGTCGACGAGTGGGACGCGATGGAGCAGGCCCGGATCGTCGGTACCGAGGACGACGACTACCGCTGAGCGGCCGGCACCGGTGGCTCCGGCGTACCCGCCGGCACCGCCCCGGCGGTGAGCAGCCGGTGGTAGAGCCCGGTGAGGGTCTCCGCCTGGGCCGCCCAGGTCCAGCCCGCCAGCAGCCCCGGCCGGTCGTACCCGGCCCGGTAGCGTACCGGGTCCGCGAGGACCGCCCGGACCGCGCGGGCGTAGTCGGCCACGTCCCGGGCTCGGAAGACCTCGCCCAGCCCGGTCTCCCGGACGGTACCGGCCATCGTCCTGACGTCACTGACCACCAGCGGCAGCCGGGCGTGCGCGTACTCGAAGAACTTGGTGATCAGCGCGATCTCGTGGTTGGGCCAGTGGTGGATCGGGATCGCCCCGACGTCCGCGCCGGACAGGAACGGCACCACCTGCCAGTGCGCGACGTACGGCAGCACGTGCAGCCGGTCGGCCACCCCGATCCGGCCGGCGTGCGCGACGAGCTTTCGCACGTACGGGAGGTCGGGGTTCACCACAAGTGCGGTGTGCACCCCGGGCAGTTCGGGCAGCGCGTCGACCATGGTCCGCAAACCGCGCTGTTCGGCGGCGCTGCCGCTGTAGACGACCAACGGCACGTCGCGCCCGATCCCGCAGCGCTGCCGCAGGTCCGGCACCGGGTCCCGCACCCCGGTCGGGCCGCGCTCGACGACGCGACCACGCCCGGCAGCCGGGGCGTGCTCGGCAGCGGGGGCGTTCAGCACCACCGCCGGCTGCTCGGCCAGCTGGTGCTCGGCGCGGAGCAGGTCGGCGAGCGCCTCGGAGACGGTGACCACCGCGTCGGCGTACGGCGCGTACTCGCGCTCGTGCGCCCGCATCGCAGGTAGCCAGCGGACGTGCCGCTGCCACGGCCGGATGCCCGGCAGGAACTCGTGGGCGTCCCAGACGAGCTTGACCGACCGGCCGGCGGCGGCTGCCCTGATCTTCGCTCGGGCACCCACCCCGAGCATCCGGAAGTCGTTGGCGTGGATCAGGTCCGGCGTCAGCTCGTCCAGCACCGGACCGTACGCCAGCTCGTAGTCCCACAGCCCCGGTTCCAGCCGCCGCCACGCCCCGTCGCCCATGGTCAACTGCCAGAAGAGCGTGTACGCGCGGTCCCACGGGTTGCGGTAGCGGCGGCCGTAGCGGCCCCGGTTGTGCATCTTCGTCCGGACCCAGACCCAGCGGTCGGCCACGGCGGCCAGCACCAGCCGGAGCCGGAGCAGGAGTTCCGCCGCCCGGTCACGCCGGCCGTCCCGGGCGGCCAGGACGAGCTGGGCCTCCCGGAACCGCAGGTCCGCCCGCCAGGCCGCGACCTGCTGGGCCCGGTATTCGGCGATCCCGTTCGGCGGATAGCCGAGCGGCCAGCGCAGCCAGGCCCGCCGGTACTGGTGGCGCCGCCGGAACAGCGGCTCCGGCATCGGCAGCAGCCGGACCCGGGCCCCGCCGAGCCGCCAGCTCCGCGGCTCCCCGCTCGGCGAGCGGCCGAGCAGGATCACCTCCCAGCCGGCGTCCGCCGCCGACCGGGCCTGCTTCTGCACCCGGGAGTCGCCGTCGACACCGTTGTCGACAAGCATGACGATCCGGCCCGGCCCGGCGCGACCCGTCCCGGCGTCGTCGGTCGTCATCGTTCGTCTCCGTCCCCAGGCACCGCGGTCCCCCACGCACCGCGCGACGAGTCCCGGCCGGCGAGTGTACGGCCCGATCCCGCTGACCAGGGCGATAACGGCATGACGCGAAGGTGAACACCGGACGACGGAAACCGGCCCGGCCGGGTTCAGCGGGTGACCCGGTCCGGATGTTCCGTGATCCAGTCGGCCAGGGTGTCCCGGCGGAACGCCTCGAACAGGGCGCGGCTCTCGGCCGGGTCCAGGCTCTCCACCGCACGCACCGGCCCCCGGTCCGGGTGGTACGTCCAGCCGATACCCACGGCGTCCGCCGCGGCCACCGTACGCAGCGTGCCGAACAGGTCCGGGGCGCTCATCCCAGCCAGGTCCAGGGTCAGCTGCCGGCCGAGCGCGTGCACGATCTGGGCGACCCGGATCGGGTCGAGTCCGTTGGCCGGGTCGGTGACCTGGTGCAGCAGCGCCTCGGCGAACCGCTGACCGTTGCGGTCCCGGTCGTGCGCCCCCTGCTCCAGCCGGTACCGCTGGCGGAGCAGGTCCTGTGCGGCGGCACCGTCGAGCCGCTGGCAGCCGGCCGGGAAGACCCGCTCGGTGTGCGCCGAGTCCACCTGCCTCGGCAGGCAGACCCGTACCCCGCCGACCGCGTCGGTGAGCTGGCGCAGCCCGGCGTAGGTCAGGGTGGCGGTCGCGTCGAACCGTACCCCGGTGAGTGCGGTCACGGTCCGCCCGGTCAGCGCGGCCCCGGCCGCCAGGTCGGGACGGCCGCCAGGTCGGTGGCTGCCGAGGTAGAAGGCGCCGCTCAGCTTCCCGAAACCGTGCCCGGGCACCTCGACCCCGAGGTCCCGGGGTAGCGAGACCAGGTACAGCCGGCTCCGGTCCGCCGGTACGTGCACCATCAGCACCGTGTCCGCGCGGTGGCCGTTGCGCCGGCCGTCCCCGCCGTCGACGCCGAGGACGAGGAAGTCCAGCGGCTCGGCCGGGCCGGTCGGGTCGGACGCCACCGGTGTCGCGGCGA
This sequence comes from Micromonospora sp. WMMD1102, assembly GCF_029626265.1. NCBI lineage: Bacteria > Bacillati > Actinomycetota > Actinomycetes > Micromonosporales > Micromonosporaceae > Micromonospora > Micromonospora sp. WMMD1102. The sequence continues at coordinate 7,380,956 of NZ_JARUBN010000001.1, forward strand.
CCTGCGCCACCGGCGGCTCCCCGACGGTACGCCCGAGCGTCGGCACCGCCAGCACGCCGAGCATGGCGAGGGCGACCCCACCGAGCCGGGCGGCCCGGCGCCGACGGCGACGGCGTACCACCCGGGCGTCGATCGCCGCGCGCAACGGCCCGGCATCCGGAATCAGTGCCTCGTACCGGGTGAACGCCGCCCGCAGTTCGTCCTCGGCGGCCCGGATGTCGTCGCTCATTCAGACCTCCACGAATTCGGCACGAAGGGTGGCGAGAGCACGCGAGATGGCCGAGCGGACGGTTCCGACCGCGCAGCCGAGCACCTCGGCGATCTCGGCGTCCGGCAGGTCCTCGTAGTAGCGGAGCACGAGCGCGGCGCGCTGTCGGCGGGGCAGCCGGGACAGCCAGCTCCACACCTGGTCCCGCTCCACCGTAATCTCGGCGTGGTCGGCCCGTGCCGCCGTCGTCGTCTCGTCGGGCTCGGCGCGCAGCAGCACCCGGCGTACCCAGGAGCCGCGCTGCCAGTCGAGGTACTGGTTCGTCAGCATCCGGCGTACGTACCGTTCCGGCGCGTCGGCCCGGTTCACCCGCCGCCAGTTGAGCTGGACCCGCACCATCGTCTCCTGCACGAGATCCTGGGCGAGATGGGGATCGCCGGTCAGCATCACCGCGTAGCGCAGCAGCGCGGTGAGTCTGGAGTCGGCGAACTCCTCGTACGTCACGGGCACCTCCGGCCTCTCCTCCCTATAGACGGGAGCGCGGGACGGGAAGATTGCGGCTGGATCGAGACGACCGGCCAAATCGAGGCGACGGCTAAATCGAGGCGACGGCGGGGCGGGGCAACTGTCAGCATTGTCGACGTGTTGATCACCGTTACCACCACCCACCGCCCCGCCACCGACCTGGGCTACCTGCTGGTGAAGCATCCCGACCGGGTGCACACCTTCGGGATGCCCACCGGTACGGCGTACGTGGTGTTCCCGGAGGCCGGCACCGAACGCTGCACCGCGGCCCTGCTGCTCGACGTCGACCCGCTGGCCCTGGCCGGCGCACGGTCCCGGCGGGGAAGGTCCGGCCGGGGCGGCAACCCGACGCCGGACGGCTTCACCCTCGGCCAGTACGTCAACGACCGCGGGTACGCCGCCTCCAGCCTGCTCTCCTCCGCCCTGTCCACAGTGTTCCGGTCCGCACTGCGCGGGAACTCGAAGGACCGGCCGGAGCTGGCCGCCACCCCGATCCCGCTGGAGCTGCGGGTGCCCGCCCTGCGCTGCCGGGGCGGGGCCGAACTGGCCGGGAAGCTCTTCGCCCCGCTGGGCTGGACGGTGGCCGCCGCGCCGATCCCGCTGGACCCCGGCCGTCCCGACTGGGGCGACAGCCGCTACGTCGACCTCACCCTGACCGGCACGGTACGACTGGCCGACGCCCTCAACCACCTCTACGTACTGCTGCCGGTACTCGACGACGCCAAGCACTACTGGGTGGCGCCGGACGAGATCGACAAGCTGCTCCGGGCCGGTGCGGGCTGGTTGGCCGACCACCCGGAACGGGGCCTGATCACCCGCCGCTACCTGGCACACCGGCGGGCCCTGGCCGGTGCCGCCCTGGCCCGCCTGGCCGAGCAGCGGCTGGTCGACGAGCCGGCCGACCTGGATTCCGTCGTGGAGGGTCCGGACCGGGTGCTGGACGAGGATGCCGGACTGCCGGGCACGGTCGACCGGCAGCCGCTCGCGGCGCTGCGCCGGGCCGCCGTACTCGCCGCGCTGGACGCCGCCGGTGCCAGCCGGGTGCTCGACCTCGGCTGCGGCGGCGGGGCGCTGCTGGCCGAGCTGGTGCGCAACCGCCGGTACACCGAGATCGTCGGCACCGACGTCTCGTCCCGGAGCCTGGCGCTCGCGGAACGGCGGCTCCGGCTGGACCGGCTGCCGGCCCGGCAGCGCGAGCGGATCAAGCTGTGGCAGTCCGCGCTGACCTACCGGGACGACCGGCTGCGCGGGTACGACGCCGCAGTGCTGATGGAGGTGGTCGAACACCTCGACCCGCCGCGCCTGCCGGCGTTGGAGGCCGCGGTCTTCGGGCACGCCCGGCCGGAGACGGTGGTGGTGACGACCCCGAACGTCGAGTACAACGTGCGGTATCCGGGGCTGGCCGCGGGTGGTTTCCGGCACACCGACCACCGGTTCGAGTGGACCCGGGCCGAGTTCGCGCGATGGGCCGGCACGGTCGCGGCCGGCTACGGCTACGCCGTCACGGTCAGCGGAGTCGGCGCCGACGACCCCGAGGTCGGCTCCCCGACGCAGCTCGCGCTCTTCACCCGCAGCACGCCCCAGCCACCCCGCGGCACGCCCGAAGCCCACACCCCGCCCGACCACGGCACCACACCCGAAGCCCACACCCCGCCCGAAACCACCACCGCATCCGGAGGAGGAGGCGACCGATGACCACACTGGACATTCCCGAGCTGGCACTGGTGGCCCTGGTCGGCATCTCCGGCTCGGGCAAGTCGACCTTCGCCCGCCGGCACTTCGCGCCGACCCAGGTGCTCTCCTCGGACACCTTCCGGGCCATGGTGGCCGACGACGAGAACGACCAGTCCGCCTCGGCCGACGCCTTCGAGGTCCTGCACCACGTCGCCGGGAAGCGGCTGCGCGCCGGCCGGCTGACCGTCGTCGACGCCACCAACCTCCAGCAGCACGCCCGGGCCGGGCTGGTCACCGTGGCCAGGGAGCACGACGTACTTCCGGTGGCGATCGTGCTTGACGTGCCCGAGCCGCTCTGCTGGGAGCGGACCCGTCAGCGGCCGGACCGGACGTTCGGCCGGCAGGTGCTCGGGCGGATGCAGCGGGACCTGCGACGCAGCCTCGGGCGGCTGGAGCGGGAGGGCTTCCGCAAGGTGCACGTGCTGCGCGGCGTCGAGGAGGTCGAGACCGCCGAGATCCGTTACCAGAAGCTGTTCAACGACCGGAAGAAACTGACCGGACCGTTCGACATCGTCGGTGACGTGCACGGCTGCCGGGCCGAACTGGAGGCGTTGCTGCTCCGGCTCGGCTGGACCCTGCACCCCGACGCCGCCGGGCGGCCGGTGAACGCGACCCATCCGGAGGGCCGTACCGCGATCTTCGTCGGCGACCTGGTGGACCGGGGGCCGGACTCGCCCGGCGTACTCCGGCTGGTGATGGGGATGGTCGGCGCCGGCACCGCGCTCTGCGTGCCCGGGAACCACGAGCAGAAGCTGCTGCGTAAGCTGCGCGGCCGCAACGTCACGGTGTCGCACGGCCTGGCCGAGACGCTGGCCCAGCTCGACGCCGAGGACCCCGGCTTCGTCGCCGAGGTGTCGACCTTCGTCGACGGACTGGTCAGCCACTACGTGCTGGACGGCGGCCGGCTGGTGGTCGCGCACGCCGGCCTCAAGGCCGAATACCAGGGCCGGGCGTCCGGCCGGGTCCGCGCGTTCGCGCTCTTCGGGGAGACGACCGGCGAGACCGACGAGTACGGCCTGCCGGTGCGCTACCCGTGGGCCCGGGACTACCGGGGTTCGGCGACGGTCGTCTACGGCCACACCCCGACCCCGGCACCGGAGTGGGTCAACAACACCATCTGCATCGACACCGGCTGCGTCTTCGGCGGCCGTCTGACCGCGCTGCGCTACCCGAGCCGGGAACTCGTCTCCGTGCCGGCGGCGAAGGAGTACTACCCGCCGGTCCGGCCGCTGGGCGCCGTACCGGACGGTGTCGCCGCCGGGACGCCGGACACCGCACCGACCGGGTCGCCGGGCGCGGCACGGCTCGGGGCGGGACGGGTGGGATGGCTCGACAGCGCCGGGCGGGACGACCTCGGGCTGGACCTGCGGGACGTCACCGGGCGCCGGCACGTCGACTACGGCTACGGCACGGTGACCGTACCGGCGGAGAACGCCGCCGCCGCGCTGGAGGTGATGAGCCGGTTCGCCGTCGACCCGCGCTGGCTGCCCTGGCTGCCGCCGACCATGGCGCCCTGCTCCACCTCGACGGTCGAGGGCTTTCTGGAGCATCCCGCTCAGGCGTTCGAGGACTACCGGCGGGCCGGCGTCGACCGGGTGGTCTGCGAGGAGAAGCACATGGGCTCCCGGGCGGTGGTCCTCGTCTGCCGGGACGAGGCCGCGCCGACGACGGCGGCCGGACCGACCGGGCCGACGGCGACGCTGGCCGGCGCCGGGCCGTTCGGTCCGGGCGACGGGGTGGTCTACACCCGTACCGGGCGGCCGTTCTTCGGCGGTGCGCTGGACCGGGCGCTGCTGGCCCGGGTACGCGCCGCCCTCGGCAGTGCCGGGCTCTGGGCCGAACTCGACACCGACTGGCTGCTGCTCGACTGTGAACTGCTGCCCTGGTCGGCGAAGGCCGGGACGCTGATCCGGGAGCAGTACGCTCCGGTCGGCGCGGCGGGCCGGGCCGCGCTGCCGGCCGTACTCGACATGCTGGACCGGGCGGCCGGGCGGGACCTGCCGGTCGCCGACCTCCGGGCCCGGATGGCCCGGCGCGCCACCGACCTGGACCGGTACACCGAGGCGTACTCGGGCTACGTGCGGCCGATCGACGGCCTCGCCGGGGTGACCCTGGCACCGTTCGCCGTGCTCGCCAGCGCCGGCGCCTCGCACGCCGGCCGGGACCACGGCTGGCACCTCGGCCTGGCCGACCGGCTGCACGACGCCGATCCGGAGCTGTTCACCCGGACCGGTGGCTGGAGCTGACCGGGGCCGGCGGCGAGGGGATGGTGGTGAAGCCGTACGCCGGCTTCGGCGCCCGGGACGCCGACGGCCGGCTGCTCCAGCCGGGGCTGAAATGTCGTGGCCGCGACTACCTGCGGATCATCTACGGCCCGGAGTACGCCGAACCGGACCAGTTGGCCGTTCTCCGGCACCGGTCGTTGGGGCGTAAGCGGGGGCTGGCCCTGCGCGAGCACGGGCTCGGCCTGGCGGCGCTGGACCGGCTCGCCGAGGGCGCCCCGCTGTGGCGGCGGCACGAACTGGTTTTCGCGATCCTCGCCTGCGAGTCCGAACCGGTCGATCCCCGCCTCTAGGTACGCGTGACCGACGCCGGCCGGCGACGGTTGCCGCTGACCGGGCGATGTCGCTGCTGGTTGGCGACGGCCACGGCTGGCCGGCGGCATTCGCGGCTGGTCGGCGACGGCCACGGCTGGTTGGCGGCCGTCGCCCGGCTGGCCGGCCGAGTTGCCCGAGCAGGGCAGGCGTGCCGGAAAAGGGCCGTCCGGTCCGTTCCCGGTACGCCCGGGGCCGGCATCGCGCGGCGGCTGCCGGGAACGTCCGCCTAGACTGCTGTGGTACCCGCCACCGTGCCATGGCAGCCGCCGCCGCTGGCGGCCCCCTCACCGCGCCATGCCGAGAGTTCCGGAGGTCTCCTCGTGCCGACGCCCACCACCACGCTGGCCCTGGGTCCGGATTGGCTGGATCCGGAGTGGTTGATCTCGACTTTCGGGCTGCTCGGCATCCTGGCCATCGTCTTCGCCGAGTCCGGCCTGTTGATCGGCTTCTTCCTGCCCGGCGACTCGCTGCTCTTCACCGCCGGTCTGCTGACCGCCGACGGCCACATCACCTACCCGCTGTGGCTGGTCTGCCTGCTGATCACGATCGCCGCGATCGCCGGTGACCAGGTCGGGTACGCGTTCGGCAAGAAGGTCGGCCCGGCGCTGTTCCGCCGCCCGAACTCGCGGCTGTTCAAGCAGGAGAACCTGCTCAAGGCGCACGACTTCTTCGAGAAGTACGGCGCCCGATCGGTGGTGCTGGCCCGGTTCGTGCCGATCGTCCGTACCTTCACCCCGATCGTCGCCGGGGTCAGCGGAATGCGCTACCGCACCTTCGTGATCTACAACGTGATCGGCGGCATCCTCTGGGGCACCGGGGTCACCGTCCTCGGCTACTTCCTCGGCCAGATCCCGTTCGTCAAGGCGAACATCGAGATGATCCTGATCGGCATCGTCTTCGTCTCGGTGGTCCCGATCATCATCGAGCTGCTCCGGGCCCGGCTGGCCGCCAAGCGCGGCACCACCCCGGCCGAGCGGTCCGAGCTGGAGCACGCCGCCCAGGAGGCGCAGCGGCACCGCCAGGGCTACTGACCGGCTGGACGCCTTTCCGCACACACGCGCAGCAGCACGGAGGGCAGGCGCGCGGCCGGTCACACGCTGGTCGCGCCGCCCTCGATCCGGGCCAGGAACTCGGCGGGCAGCTCCGGCAACCCGGACAGCCGCCCGGCGACGAGCGCCTGGTAGGTCAGCCGGGCCGCCTCCTCGAGGTTGGCGGCCCGCTTGTGCGCCAGCTCCACGCTGTCGGCCAGCACCGAGCAGCCGTGCCGGCTCAGCACCAGGCAGTTGGTGCCGTCCCGGGTCGCCTCGGCGGCCAACCCGGCCAGTTCGGTGCTGCCGGGCAGCCGGAACGGCACCCGGGCGACCCGGCGCAGGTAGAAGCCGTGGTCGGTGGTGACCAGCCGGATCCGCTCGCCGAGCGCGTCGAGCAGCAGCGCGGTCTGCGGGTGCAGGTGCACGATCGCGTTGACGTCCGGCCGGACCCGGTAGGTGGCGAGGTGCAGCTCCAACTCGCTGGTCGGCAGGATCTCCCGCGCGTCGACGGCCGGCGCGCAGCGGCAGGCGCCGTCCGGAGGCCGTTGCGCGGGCAGCGTCGTACCGCCCGGGGTGCCACCGCCCGGTCCGGCCTGCCCGGTCGGCCGGCTCGGCTGTGCCGGGCCGGCGTTCGCGGGCGGCTCTCCGGAGCGGAGCGACTCGTCCGGCCGTCCCGGGTGGTCCGCGAGGACCGACCCGTCCGATATGCGGACACGGACGAAGGACGTAAGGTCAAGCCGGTCCAGCCAGGTGCCGCGAGCGGTCACCCAGCAGGAATCGCCGTCGGGCATCCGGGCGGACAGGTTGCCGCCGGAGCCGGTCACCAGACCGGTCCGGACGACCTCCCGTCCGACGTACGCGAGCTGATCCCGCAGGTCTCCGCGGAGATAGTTCACGCGTGGAGCCCGCCCCACCCCACCGCCTGAGCAGCGGCTGGACCGTCTGGCGCCGCCCTGTGCGGGCGGGACACCAGACGGGCCGGACGCTGACTCAGCGGGCCTTCTTGGTGGCCCGCTTACGCGGCGGGGTCAGCAGGTCGGCGATCGTGGCGATCGCCGTCGGCACCAACCGGTAGTAGGCCCACACGCCCCGCTTCTCCCGCTCCAGCAAGCCGGCTTCGGTGAGGATGCGGAGGTGGTGGCTGACCGTCGGCTGGGAGAGGCCGAGCGGCGCGGTGAGGTCACACACGCACGCTTCGCCCTCCGGTGCCGACTGGATCAGGCTGAGCAGCCGCAGCCGGGCGGGGTCGGCAAGGGCCTTGAGGACCCCTGCCAGCCGCTCAGCATCGGCTCGCTCGATCGGCTCGCCGGCAAGCGGCGAGATCTGAGGCATAGTCATTTCGGCCAACGCAGTTCCCACGTATTCCATCCTTCCACCAGCAGCATCGACCCGGCTGCATATCAGCAGATCCGAATCGGCAAACTTTTAGGCCACAAGGCCGAGGTCAGCCAACGTATAGGCTGCCCGGTATGGCAATCCGGTGGCTCGTACGGCGTCGCCCGCCCCACGATCAACGATAACCGCCACGCCCACGACCTCGGCTCCGGCCTCTTGTAACGCCTCCACCGCGGTGAGCACACTGCCTCCCGTGGTAGAGGTGTCCTCCACCGCCAACACCCGGCGACCACTCACCTCCGGACCCTCGATCCTGCGCTGCAACCCGTGCGTCTTGCCGGCCTTGCGCACCACGAATGCGTCGAGTCGACGCGCCGCCGCCGAAGCGGCGTGCAACATCGACACGGCGATCGGGTCCGCACCCAACGTCAGGCCGCCAACCGCGTCGTAGTTCCAGTCCTTCGTGAGGTCCAGCATGACTCGACCGACCAAAGGTGCCGCCGCGTGATGCAGGGTCACGCGCCGCAGATCGACGTACCAGTCCGCCTCACGACCGGACGACAGCACCACCCGGCCGTGTACGACGGCCAGGTCAGTGATGAATTTACGCAGGTCGTCGTGGTCGCCCATGGCCGGTAAGGGTACTGCGCCAAGGTGAGAGCCGAATGGCCGACCCGGGAGGATGGCCGTTCGCGTCGGTCTGACGGTGGCCGATGAGCCGGGAAATCGGCTACTCTCCGCACTGAATCTTGTCCGCGTCCGGGCGTCGTCGGCCCGTCCGGCGGAGTGCGGGACCGGCGAGGGTCCCCCGGATTACAAGTTTTCCCGACCGGTACGCCCGCGGGCGTCCCTGGCCACCGCCCGCCAGAGCCGGCCCGGCGTGTGCCGCATGCCGAAGACCGCCACCTTGTACTTCCAGTCCGGGACGCTCACCAGACGGTCCCGATCCAGGTCACGAAGGGCGTCCCGGACCACGTCGTCGGCCCGCAGCCACAACCAGTCCGGCGTCGTCGACATGTTGATCCCGGCCCGGTCGTGGAACTCGGTACGGGTGTAGCCGGGGCAGAGCGCCATCACGCGTACGCCCGTCGGCCGGACGGACTGGGCCACCGACTCGCTGAAGTTCGTCACCCACGCCTTGCTCGCCGGGTACGTCGACCCGGGCATGACCGGGCCGAACCCGGCAACGGAAGAGACATTTATCACTGCCCCGTGGCGCCGCTCGGTCATCCCGGGCAGGGCCGCGAGGGTCAGTCGGAGCACCGCGTGCACGTTCAGCCGGAGCAGTCGGGACTCGTCGGCAACCGTCGAGCGCAGGAAGGACCGGTTCAGGCTGATTCCCGCGCTGTTGACGAGCATGTCGACCGGCGCCGAAGCGTCGGAGAGCCGTTCCTCGACCGCACCGCACCCATCGTCGTCGGCCAGGTCGGCGGAGAGCGCCTCGATCCGGTTGCCGTGCCGGGCGGCCAGTTCCGCGGCGGTGGCCGCCAGCCGCTCGCCGTCCCGGGCCACCAGCAACAGGTCGTAGCCGTCCGCGGCGAGCCGGCGGGCGAACGCGGCGCCGATCCCGGCCGTGGCGCCGGTGACCAGGGCACGACGGCTGCCGTTCCGGTCCGCCCCGGTGCCCGGTCCGGTGCCGGGCGGGGGAACGGCTGCGGCCACTGGCTTCCTCACTCACCTCGACGACTTCGCGGGCGTACGGCGGTCGACGGTAGCCGTCGAGGTGGGCCGCGGCGCGCGTTCCACCGGAGCGGCGGCACCCGGGACTGCCCCGACCGGCGCCACCGCTCCCACAAGGTAGCCGAGCCTCCGGAATCGGAAAAGCCGTGCCGGGGTACCGGAGCTGCCCGGCCGTCCGCGGCCCCGCCAGGGCCGCGCGGCGTCGGCCGGTACGCCGGAAAGCCGGATCCCCCGGCGGCCGGGGCCGACCGGGGGATCCTCGGTGCTGCGGGAGTTCAGCTCGACGGCGGGTTGGGCGGGGTCGGGGGGTTGCCCGGCGGGTTCGACGGCGGCTGCCCGGACGGCGGGTACCCGGGATCGGTGCCGGCGCCCGGCTGCTGCCCGGCCGGCGGGTACTGCGGATATCCAGGTTCCCCGGTCGGCTGCCCCGGGTAGGCCGCACCCGGCAGTGCCGGATCCACGCCGGCCGGCTGCTTGCGGAAGAACTCGTTCGACGCGGGCAGCGCGAGCAGGATGATCGCGGCGATCAGCGCCAGCAGCGCGACGATCGAGCAGATCAGCGTGAGCGGCCCGCTCCAGGAGGGCAGTTCCGCCTCCAGCCGGCGCTGCACCTCGGCCGGATCCGGGACGTCCCCTGTGGAGCCGCCGCCGGCGCCCATCCCGGAGAAGGCCGAGCCGCCGGCACCGAGGCCGGTGCAGCAGACCCCGAGACCGGCGACCACCCAGGTGGCGATCCGGGCGCCGTTGCGGCCCTGGTTGTTCAGCAGGGCCAGCACCACCAGTGCGATGGCGACCAGCAGTTGCAGGACGGCGCTGACCACGGTGGTGCCGACGATGAAGCCGTCGGCGCCCTCGAGGTCACTACCGGCGTACGCCTCGCGGTAGACGGTGGAGACGGTTCCGACGGTGGCGAAGCTGACCGCCGCGAGGACGGCGATCAGGGCGGCCGCAAGATAGAGCAGGTAACTCGCGTTGGTGACGGTGCCCGGGCGCGGCCTCGCGGTCGGCGCGGGATTCGCTGGTTCCGACACGACTCTCCTTTTCCTGGCTCGGGTCCCCGGATCGGGGTTCCCCGGGATCGGTTGTGCGGATCGAATGTTCCCGGAGCGGAAGTCGGTTATTCCGGACCACCGTATCGGTTCGCGTCCCGTAGACCAGGGCTGAACCGCCGCCGGTCCCGGCCGCCGGCCGGCCGGGACAGCGCGCGGGCAGGGCGGTCGGCCCTGCCCGAGCCGGGCGGCCGGCGGTCAGTCCTGGCCGAGCCGGGCGGCGGCGTACTCACCGAGGGTGGTCTGGTCCATCAGGCAGCCGCTGAAGGTGGTCAGCTCGGCCCGGTCGTCCAGCAGTCCCCGCCAGGCTTCCCGAGCGGCCGCCGGGTCCAGCCGGTCCAGCAGCGTCGCCGCGTACGCCTTGCCGGCTGCCGAGCCGTTAGCCAGCAACCAGGTCAGCCGGGGACGGATCTCCGCACCCCGGTCCGGCAGTGCCGCCTCCACGGTCCGGTACGCCTCGGTCGGCACCAGCACCTGGCCCGCGAGACCCACCCCGCCGAACGCGACCACGTCGGCGTCGGCCAGCTCGCGTACCGCCGTCGTCAGGTCTTCGCGCTCTCCCGGAAACTCGCTCATGCCACCCATGGTCACCCGCCGCGGCCCGGAGCGCTCGCCGGCCGCGTCAACGACGACCGTCGACCGGTGCTCAGACCCGCACGACGGTAAGCGACTCCTTGCTGTCCGCCAGGTCGACCCGCACGGTGTCGCCGTCGCGCACCTCGCCGGCCAGCAGCGCCTTCGCCAGCCGGTCGCCGATCGCCGACTGCACCAGCCGGCGCAGCGGCCGGGCGCCGTAGATCGGGTCGTACCCGTGCTCGGCCAGCCAGGTCCGGGCCTCGTCGGTGACGTCCAGGCCGAGCCGCCGGTCGGCGAGCCGCCGCCGCAGCCGGTCGAGCTGGATGTCCACGATCCCGCGCAGTTCCTGCCCGGTCAGCGAGGCGAAGACCACGATGTCGTCGAGCCGGTTGAGGAACTCCGGCTTGAAGTGCGAGCGGACCACCGCCAGCACCGCCTCCCGGTGCTCCTGCTCGCCCAGCGTCAGGTCGGAGAGCACCGCCGAGCCGAGGTTGGAGGTGAGGACCAGGATGGCGTTGCGGAAGTCGACGGTACGTCCCTGGCCGTCGGTGAGCCGACCGTCGTCGAGCACCTGGAGCAGTACGTCGAAGACGTCCGGGTGGGCCTTCTCCACCTCGTCCAGCAGGATCACCGAGTACGGCCGCCGACGCACCGCCTCGGTGAGCTGGCCGCCCTCGGAGTACCCGACGTAGCCGGGCGGGGCGCCGACGAGCCGGGCCACCGAGTGCTTCTCGGCGTACTCGCTCATGTCGATCCGGACCATGGCCCGCTCGTCGTCGAAGAGGAACTCGGCGAGTGCCTTGGCCAGCTCGGTCTTGCCGACGCCGGTCGGGCCGAGGAAGAGGAAGCTGCCGGTGGGGCGGTCCGGGTCGGCGACACCGGCCCGCGCCCGGCGTACCGCGTCGGAGACCGCACCCACCGCCTCGGCCTGGCCGACCACGCGGGCGCCGAGCGACGACTCCATCCGGAGCAGTTTGGCGGTCTCGCCCTCCATCAGCCGGCCGGCGGGGATGCCGGTCCAGGCCGCGACCACCGCGGCGATGTCGTCGGCGCCGACCTCCTCCTTGAGCATCGCCCCGTCGGCCTGTAGCCCGGCGAGTTCGCCCTCGGCCCGGGTCAGCGTGGCCTGGAGTTCGGGGATCCGGCCGTAGCGCAGCTCGGCGGCGCGTTCCAGCTCGCCGTCCCGCTCGGCCCGCTCGGCCTCGCCGCCGAGCCGTTCCAGCTCCTCCTTGGCCGTCGAGATCCGGGTGATGTGCTCCTTCTCCAGCTTCCACCGGTCGCTGAGCGCGGTGAGCTGCTCGCGCTTGTCGGCCAGCTCCCTGCGGAGCCGTGCCAGCCGCTCGGCCGAGCCCGGGTCGGGTTCCTTGGCCAGCGCCATCTCCTCGATCTCCAGCCGGCGGACGGCCCGCTCGATCTCGTCGACCTCGGTGGGCCGGGAGTCGATCTCCATCCGGAGCCGGGAGGCGGACTCGTCGACCAGGTCGATCGCCTTGTCCGGCAGGAACCGGTCGGTGATGTACCGGTCGGAGAGCGAGGCGGCGGCGACCAGGGCGGCGTCGGTGATGCGTACCCCGTGGTGCACCTCGTAGCGCTCCTTGAGGCCGCGCAGGATGCCGATGGTGTCCTCGATGGTGGGCTCGCCGACCAGCACCGGCTGGAAGCGCCGCTCCAGCGCCGGGTCCTTCTCGATGTGCTCGCGGTACTCGTCGAGCGTCGTCGCGCCGACCATCCGCAGCTCGCCCCGGGCCAGCATCGGCTTGAGCATGTTGCCGGCGTCCATCGAGCCCTCGCCCTTGCCGGCGCCGACCACCGTGTGCAGCTCGTCGAGGAAGGTGATGACCTGGCCGTCGGAGTTCTTGATCTCCTCCAGCACGGACTTCAGCCGCTCCTCGAACTGCCCCCGGTACTGCGCACCGGCGACCATCGCGCCGAGGTCGAGCGAGACCAGCAACTTGTCCCGCAGCGACTCGGGGACGTCACCGGCGACGATCCGCTGGGCCAGCCCCTCGACGATCGCGGTCTTGCCGACGCCGGGCTCGCCGATCAGCACCGGATTGTTCTTGGTACGCCGGGAGAGCACCTGGATGACCCGGCGGATCTCGGCGTCCCGGCCGATCACCGGGTCGATCTTGCCGTCCCGGGCGCTGGCGGTCAGGTCGACGCCGTACTTCTCCAGCGCCCGGTAGGTCTGCTCGGGGTCGGCGGTGGTGACCCGGCGGTCGCCGCCGCGTACCGCCGGGAAGGCGGCGACCAGGTTGTCCTCGGTGGCGCCGGCCCGCTTGAGGGTGTCGGCGACCGCGCCGCCGACCCGGGCCAGCCCGGCCAGCAGGTGCTCGGTCGAGGTGTACTCGTCGCCGAGCGGCCGGGCGATCTGCTCGGCCGCGCCGATCGCGTTGACGAACTCGCGGGCCAGGCTCGGCTCGGCGACACTGGATCCCCGGGCGGCCGGCTGGTTCTCCACGGCCCGCGCGGCGGCCCGCCGGATGTCGGCCGGATTCGCCCCGACCGCCCGCAGCAGCCCGGCCGCGGTGGACCCCCCGGTGTCCAGCAGGGAGAGCAGCAGGTGCCACGGTTCGACGGTGGCGTGGCCGCGCTGGTTCGCCGTCGCGACGGCGCCGGTGATGACTTCGCGGCTCTTCGTGGTGAGACGTTCGGCGTTCATGGGCTCCCAATACGGTCCGCCGGCCGTGGCACGGTCCGGCATCGGCAGCGTGGCGGGCGGTGTCGCCGTCGCCGGCGGCACCACTTCCAGTAGGAACGACACAACCAGAGTTGAGTCTATTCCACTCAACTCTACGGCTATGACGTCAGTCACACCCTCCGGGTCCCGCCGCCGGCCGTGACGGGGCGGTTCCACCCGGCTCCGCCATCCGAAGCCGGTACCAGCCCTCGATCGACGTACGGGTACGGTTGGTTACGTGCGAGTACGTGTGGAGCAGACGGCGCTGCCAGGCATCGGCGTACGTCACGACGTGGTGACCACCTCCGGACGGCGACTCGGTGTGGTCACGCACCGCAACGGCCGACGGGATCTGGTGCTCTACGACCCCGACGACCCCGACTCCTGCACCGCCGACATCCCGCTCACCGACGACGAGGCGGAGGCACTGGCCGACATCCTCGGCGCCTCCCTGATGCTGGGCCAGCTCTCCGGGCTGCGCCAGCAGGCGGCCGGGCTGCTCACCGAGCAGATCGCCATCCCGGCCGGCTCCCGGTACGTCGGCCGGCGCCTCGGCGACACGCAGACCCGCACCCGCACCGGCGCATCCATCGTCGCGGTCCTCCGGGAACGCGAGGTGATCGCCTCACCCGATCCGACCTTCCGGTTCGAGGCCGGCGATGTCGTGGTCGTGGTCGGCACCCGTCAGGGACTCGACGGTGTCACCGCGATCCTCGCCGAGACCGATCCGGACGGCTGAGGCGTATGCACCACACCACAATCCTGCTCATCGAGGTCGGCGCGCTGCTGCTCGCCCTGGGACTGCTCAGCCGGCTGAGCCGGCGGATCGGCCTCTCACCGATCCCGCTCTACCTGCTCGCCGGGCTCGCCTTCGGGCACGGCGGGCTGGTGCCGCTCTCGGCCAGCGAGGAGTTCTTCGAGGTCGGCGCCGAGATCGGCGTGATCCTGCTGCTGGTCATGCTGGGCCTGGAATACTCCGCCAGCGAACTGGTCGGCAACCTGCGCGCGGCGGCACCGGCCGGGCTGATCGACGGCCTGCTCAACGCCCTGCCCGGTGCGGCCTTCGGCTTCCTGCTCGGCTGGGGTTGGGTCGGCGCGATCGTGCTGGCCGGGGTCACCTGGGTCTCCTCGTCCGGCGTGGTCGCCAAGGTGCTGGCCGATCTCGGCCGGATCGGTAACCGGGAGACTCCGGTGATCCTCTCCGTGCTGGTCATCGAGGACCTGGCGATGGCGCTCTACCTGCCGGTGGTCACCGCGATCCTCAGCGGCAAGAGCCTGCTCGGCGGCGGCATCGCGCTGGCTGTCGCGGTCTTCACCGTGGTGCTGGTGCTGGTGGTGGCGATCCGGTACGGCACCTTCATCTCCCGGATGCTCTCGGCCAACGATCCGGAGGCGCTGCTGCTCGGTGTGCTCGGGCTGACCCTGCTGGTCGCCGGCATCGCGGCCGGGCTCCAGGTGTCGGCGGCGGTCGGCGCGTTCCTGGTCGGCATAGCGCTCTCCGGGCCGGTGGCGCACAACGCGACCGAGCTGCTCTCGCCGCTGCGGGACCTCTTCGCCGCCGTCTTCTTCGTCTTCTTCGGCCTGGTCACCGACCCCCGGGCGATCCCGCCGGTGCTGCTGCCCGCCCTGGCGCTGGCCGTGGTCACCATGGCCACCAAGGTGCTGACCGGCTACCTGGCGGCCAAACGGGTCGGGATCGGGGCGCGGGGCCGCTGGCGGGCCGGACTGACCCTGGCGCCGCGCGGCGAGTTCTCCATCGTCATCGCCGGACTTGCCGTCACCGCGAGCGTGGTCAACCCGCAGCTCGGCCCGCTGGCCACCGCGTACGTGCTGATCACCGTGGTGACCGGGCCGATGCTGGCCCGGCTGCCCGATTTCGAGTGGTTCAAGCGGTGGCTGCGCCGGAACGCTGCCGGTGGGCCGGCGCCGGCTCCCGTACCGGACTGAGGTGGGCGCGGCGCCCGTCGCGCCCCACATACCGGGATCGCCGTACGGCCGGATCGACGACTGCGTAACGGGTTGATGAAATAGCACTTGGCGACCCTTTCGCAGGTTGGCAACAGCGCGTTACCGTGTCGCCGCAGTAGCCACAGGTCTTGCGGGGGCCGGGGTGCCCGGCAGCCGCGCGAGCGGAAAGGCGGCCCGTTGAGCGTGCAGGACTCCGCGTTCCGGGGCTTTGCCAACCCGGTGGACCCGTCCCCGGCCGAACTTCGAGCCTGGGCCTACCAGCCGGACTCGGTGCCGCTGCACACGATGCCCAAGGACTGGGACCTGCTGGTCTCCGGCGACCGGCTGATCGGCACGCTGTTCGAGCTGGCGATGGACCAGTCCTGCCCGGCCCGCCGGTTCGCGATGCACTGCCTCTACATCTACGCGGCGGACGGCATCCGGACCAAGTTCCAGGCCCATCCGAAGCGGCGGTTGCGCAAGCTGGTCGAGCAGGCCGAGCGGCTCGGCGACGAGCCGATGGTGACCTGGGCGCACAACACCCGGATGCTTCAGGCCAGGCCCGACCTCTTCGACTACCGCGACTGGTGTGAGGGTGGCCTGGTCCGGCAGTCCCGCCGGCTGAGCTGACCGACGTCGCCACGGCGGGCCGGGACCCCCCGTGGACCCCGGACCACCAGCCACCACCGGTGCCGGCGCAACGGCGGGGCCCGCCTCCTCGTCCGAGGACAGCGGACCCGCGGCAGCCGCACCACCAGTCAGGCTACTGAGCTGGCGACCGCGACGGGGCGGAACCGGGCAGCGGCGCGTGGGCCGCTCGCCGACGGCAGGGACGAGCCGGGGACAGGACGACCCGGGACAGAACAGGTCGGGGACAGGAAGAGCTGGCGCTCGAAGCCCTCTGCGAGCGCCAGCGGTGTTCTTCGGTGGAACGGTCGCGACGCCGGCCGGCGGACGCCGTACCGGTGCGCGTGGATGTAGCCCTGTCAGGTGCACACCGGGACCGGTCCCGGCGACGCCTACTCGCACCGCATCCAGTTGAAGTGGTACGTGGTGCTGACACTGCTGTCGGTGGAGTCCATCATCAGGAAGCTGGTGGTCGCCGGGTTGGACGTCCCGCGGTTCACCCGCAGCTCGGTGTTGATGTTGAGCAGCCGGACCTCGCCGCAGGGGGCGTAGACCAGTTCGGCCATGTCCGTGACGTCGGTCGTCTGCCAGCTGTCACTCATCGGGCCGGGGATGGTGTGCGACTCGACCGCCGTCGGCGACGTGCCCTGGATGTAGTAGCTCGCCCGCTGCATGCCGCTGGCACCCTTTTCGAGGTGGGCGAAGCCGCGGTAGTCGGCCTGGCGGATCGCGTACGTGAAGCCACCCGGCACGTTCACCTTGAGGACGAGCTGGCAGTTCTTCCGGAAGTCGGTCGGCGCGGTGCCCGCACCGGCCTGGGCCAGGTAGTCGCTGTAGGTCACCGTGAAGGCGGTGTTGTCCGGCGCCGTGGCGACCGCCGCCGTCCCGGGCCGGCAGCCCGACCCGTTGACCGTCACGACCTCCATCGTGATGCGTTCGGCCGGCGGGTTCGTGGTCGGCACCGGGTCGCCGAGTACCGGCAGGCCCAGCAACGACGCTGCCAGACCACCGATGACTAACGTGTTCAACATTTTCCGGGGCTCCCTTCGGTTACCGTCGCGCGGGCCGTTGCCCGCGCGATGTATCGAAATCATCCATGGATCTGGATGCCCTCTTATTTCGGTGCCCGCCTTCGGACCGGGCGACCCGGCGGGCGGGCCCCTGCCCTCAGGGTTGGGATGCCGGAACGGATTCCCGCATCCCAACCCGGAGGGCCCACGTCAGGGGGTCGGACACTTCTTCCAGGCGAAGTGGTAGATGGTGTTGATGGCACCATCCGTCGAGTCCATCGCCATGAAACTGGTGGTGGTCGCCGGGTTGGACGTACCGACGTTCACCCGCAGTTCGGTGTTGATGTTCAGGAAGCGCATCTCCCCGCAGGGCGCGTAGCTGACCGAGGTCAGCTCGGAGGTGTCCGTCGTCTGCCAGCTGTCGTCCAGCGGACCACTGAAGTTGTGGTTCTTGTACGTCGTCGGCGAAGAGCCCTGGAAGTAGTAGTTCGCCCGCGACACCGCGGTCGCACCGTTGGCCAGGTAGGCATAGCCGCGGTAGTCGGCCTGCAGGATGGCGTAGGTGAAGCCTTCCGGTACGTGCACCTGGAGGGCCAACTGACAGTTCTTCCGGGAGTCGGTCGGCCGCGCCCCGACACCGACCTGGGCGAGATACTCGCTGTACGTCACCGTGAAGGCGGTGTTGTCGGGGGCGACCGCGACGGCCGCGGTGCCGGCCGGGCAACCCGAACCATTGATGGTAATGACCTCGATGACAATCTTCTCTTCCGGCGGTTCCACGGGCGGATCCGTCGGAATGACAATCGAGCCGCCGAGCAGCGAGGCAACGAGACTGCCAATGGCCAGCACACTGATCATGGGTTCCCTCCCGATCGTGCCGATAATGTTGCGCGCGCACAGGTACCCTAACTTGCTTTATTGATGTTCGTCAATGTCGTAAAGATGAATGCGCCATCGTCCGAAAAGTGGAAAGTAGTCGGCGGCCCCAAGAAACGCAAGGGCCCCCGGGTCAGGCTCGATGGACATTAACAATTCCATCGGACCAACCCGGGGGCCCTGACTCGCGCTAACCCTGCGGACCGCCGCGAGGGGACGCGTTCACGACGGTGCGGTCAGCACTCCTTCCAGCTCAGGTGATAGACGCTGCGCACACTGCCCCGACTCGAATCCATCACCATGAGGCTCGTGCCGCTCTCGGAGTCGCCGGCGTCCACCCGCAGCTCGGTGTTGATGTTGAGATTGCGTTCCTGGCCGCACGGCGCGTAGACCAGCGACGCGGCGCGGTCGGTGGTGCGGAAGCCACCGACGTACGGCCCGTTGAACTCGTGGCTCTGCTGGCCCGTCGAAGAGCTACCCATGAAGTAGTAGTGGTTGAGCTGCGTACCCTTGGCCCCCCGCTGGAGGTACGCGAAGCCCTGCATCTCCACCTGGGACACCGCGAAGGTGAGCCCCGCCGGAATCTGGACCCGCAGATTGAGCTGGCAGTTCTTCCTGAACTCGGTCGGCTTCGCCCCGGCACCGGCCAGGACGTAATAGTCGCTGTAGCTGACCGTGAAGGCCGTGTTGTCGGCGGCGGTGCTGACCTGGGTGGTTCCTGCCGGGCAGCCCGAGCCGTTGACGGTCTCCACACTGATGGTGATCCGCTCGGCGGGGGTCACCACGGGCTCGGTAGCTACCGCCGGGGCAAACAATGCCGCGAGTACTCCGCCGACAGCCATCACGTTGGACATGCTAGTTCCTTCCGGTCGTCGCGATGCGGTCGCGCCCGCAGCCCACCATAGTCAGAACATAGATAGTCGTCAATTAAACAATCTTGTAACCGCCCACATTCCAATGAACCGTTGATCAGTTCTTTCTGATCATTCACAGGCATCCGCGGGGCCACGTCGGAGCGCGGCACCGGACACGACTCGGCGACCCGCCCCCATACCCGAACCGGGCCGGACCGGCGAGGCGCTTAATGACCTTGCCGGGCGTGCGACGGAACGATCCGGCCGACCGGACAGGGCCCGCGGGTTCCGTCACCACCCGCTATGTACGGTGAAGCCTTCCGGCCCGCCCGGGGTAATGGTTTCCGAGTCTCTTACCTATTGGATTCGAGAATCGGGCGTAATGTTCCCGAAACACCCGGCGTAATCGGTTTCGAGAACACCGGGGTAACTGTCACGCATGCCCGGATCCTGGCGATACCCGCCGGTACCCTTCTGCCGCCGCGGCCGGGTCCGGTGGCGTCATGCGGATGGGCGCGGTGGCGTCATGCGGATGGGCGCGGTGGCGTCAGGCGGACGGGGCCGTGCCGCGGCGGGGCCGCCACACGACCAGCGCGGTGGACGGCCGGTTGGTCGGCACCAGGTCCCGGCGGGGCAGCCCGCCCAGCGCCTCCAGCTCGGCGATCCGGCGATAGGCGGCCTCCAGCTCGGCCTGTAGGCCGGCCATCCGCTGCTGGAGCTCGTCGACCAACTGCTCCAGCACGATGATCCGCTTGATGCCGGCCAGGTTCACCCCGTCGTCCTGGCTGAGCCGCTGCACCTCGCGGAGCAGCGCGACGTCGCGGACGCTGTACCGGCGCCCGCCGCCCGGAGCCCGCCCGGGCTGCACCAGCCCCATCCGGTCGTACTGGCGCAGGGTCTGCGGGTGCATGCCGGCCATCCGGGCCGCGACCGAGATCATCAGAACCTTGGCGTCGGATGCCTGCTCGATCGAGACGACGACGTACTCCTCGGCCACCTTGATCACCTCCGCGTTGCCAACAGCTCAGTTGAAACGACGCACCCGGGCGTCGAGATGTTCCCGTTCCGCCGCCGGGGTGTGCGCGGCGAACTCCTCCAGCGCCTTCCTGGCCTCCGGGGAGAGCTGCTCGGGTACCGCGATCTCCACCGTCACCAGCAGGTCGCCGGCCTGGCCGTCCCGCCGGACCACCCCCCGGCCCCGGGCCCGCAGGGTCCGGCCGCTCGGGGTGCCCGGCGGCACCCGCAGGGTCACCGCGGAATCCAGCGTGGGCACCCGCAGGTCCGTCCCGAGCACCGCCTCCGCGACGGTGATCGGCACGGTCAGGGTCAGGTCGTCGCCGCTGCGCCCGAAGAGATCGTCCGCGCGGACCTTGACCAGGACGAACAGGTCGCCGGGCGGCCCGCCCCGGTCACCGGGCTCACCCCGGCCGGCGAGCCGGATCCGCTGGCCGTCCGCCACCCCGGCCGGAAACCGGACGTTCAGCGTGCGGGACTTGGTCACTCCGCCGCTGCCCCGGCACTCCGGGCACTTCTCGTCGACGATCGTGCCGACGCCCTGGCACTCCCGGCACGGCTCGGAGAAGCTGAACGAGCCCTGGTTGCGGGTGACCACCCCGGCCCCCCGGCACTGCGGGCAGGTGCGGGGCAGCGTGCCCGGCTTGGCGCCGTCGCCGTGGCAGGTGTCGCAGACCCCGGGAGCGCGCAACGTCAACGGCACCGTGACGCCGCGTACCGCGTCGCCGAAGTCGAGCACGACCTCGGCCTCCACGTCCCGGCCCCGGGCCGGGCCACGGGTCCGGGTCGGACCGCCGCCGGAAAAGATCGAACTGAACAGGTCCGAGAAGCCGCCCGGCCCGGCACCGAACCGGCGGTCCCCGCCGGCCGCGCCACCGGGCTGGCCGCCCATCCCGCCGAAGAGGTCGGAGACGTCGAACGGATAGCCGCCGGGCCCGCCGGACCGGGCGTTGCGGCGGAACGCGCCCGAGCCGAAGAGCGAGCGCATCTCGTCGTACTCTTTGCGCTTACGCGGGTCGGAGAGCACGTCGTACGCCTCGGAGACGGCCTTGAACCGCTCCTCGGCCTCGGCGTTGCCCGGGTTGTGGTCCGGGTGCGATTCCCTGGCCAGCTTCCGGTACGCCTTCTTGATCTCGTCAGGAGAGGCGGACTTGGCCACCCCCAGCACGGCGTAGAAGTCCTTCTCCAGCCAGTCTTTGGAACTCATCGGTCGTCCACCCCCTTCCCCTGTGGCGCGGTCGAGGTGCCGCCCGCACCCCGCCCGACGGGCGGTGTACGGAGGGCACCTCGACCGCGACGCACCGGCTCAACCTCGCTCCGGTCCGATTCCTGTCGGCGCCGCAGCGCTCACTCCGGCTCCGGGTCGGCCACCGCGACCAGCGCGGGCCGCAGCAGCGCGTCGTTGACCTGGTAGCCGCGCCGCAGCACCTCCACACAGGTCGGCTCGGTGACCTCGGTCGACGTCTGGTGCGCCACCGCCTCGTGCTGGTTCGGGTCGAACGGGTCACCCTTCTCGCCGAACGGGGTGAGCCCGAACTTGGCCAGCGCCGTGCTCAACTGCTCCGCCACGGTGCCGAACGGCCCGACCAGGTCGCCGTGTTCGCGGGCCCGGTCCAGGTCGTCGAGTACCGGCAACAGCGCGGCGAGTACGACCCGGGTGGCCCGGTCCACGTCCTTGGCCCGCTCCCGGTCCATCCGCTTGCGGTAGTTGGCGAACTCCGCGGTCACCCGCTGGAGGTCCCGGGTCCGCTCGTCCAGGTCGGCCCGGAGTGCCCCCAGCTCGGCGCCGAGCGGGCCGGACCCGTCGACGTCGGCCGCGCCCTCGGAGACCGGCGCGGCCGGGGCGTCCACCACCGGACCGTCGGTGCCGGACGGCCGCTCGGCCGCCAGCACCTCGGCGAGTTCGGTGTCGTCCACCACCGGAGTGGCCGGGTCGGCGGTCGCGTCGGCGGCGTCCTCGGCGGTCGCCTCGGCCGGCTCGGTGGTGACGTCGTCCGCCACCTCCGGCCCACCGTCGGCCGACGCGGCGTCGTCGACCGAGCCGGCGGCACCGGTCGAGGCGGTGTCGTCCACCTCGCCCGCGGCCACCACCGGCTCGACCTCACCCGGCGGCTCGGGATCCGGGTTCGGGTCCTTCGCCGCCAGTCCGGCTCCGTCGGTGCCACCGGAGGCCGGCTGGTCGCCGGTCAGGTTGATCTTCCGGTTGTTCCGGATGACGACGCCCTCGCCGGCCGTGCCCGAGGCGGGGCCGGCGGGCGAGCCACCCGGCGCCGATCCGGTGGACTCCGGATCGGCGGCTCGTGGCTTGTCCGTCATACAACTACCTCGATCCATCGTGCGTGCGGCCAGCAGCCCGGGTACGCGGGGAACGGCTCGTCACTTCTTGTCGTCCTCGTCGACGATCTCCGCGTCCACCACGTCGTCGGCGCCACCCTTGGCCCCGGTCGGGCCGGCCTCTGGACCCGCACCGGCGGCACCCGGCTGACCCGGCTGACCCTGCTCGGCCTGCTGCTGCGCGTAGAGCATCGAGCCGGCCTCCTGGGAGACCTTGAGCAGCTTCTCGTGCGCCGTCTTGACGTTCTCCAGGTCGGTCCCGCCGAGCGCGGACCGCAGGTCGCCGAGCGCTTCGTTGATCTTGTCACGCGGCTCGGCCGGCAGCTTGTCACCGCTCTCGGCGAGGAACTTCTCGGTCTGCCACTGGAGCTGCTCGGCCTGGTTGCGGGTCTCCGCCTCGTCCCGGCGCCGCTTGTCCTCGTCGGCGTGGTCCTGGGCGTCCCGCATCATCCGCTCGATGTCGTCCTTCGGCAGCGCCGAGCCGCCGGTGATGGTCATCGACTGCTCCTTGCCGGTGCCGAGGTCCTTCGCGTTGACGTGCACGATGCCGTTCGCGTCGATGTCGAAGGTGACCTCGACCTGCGGCACGCCGCGCGGGGCCGGCGGCAGGCCGGTCAGCTCGAAGGTGCCGAGCTTCTTGTTGTACGCCGCGATGTCCCGCTCACCCTGGAAGACCTGGATCAGCACCGACGGCTGGTTGTCGTCGGCCGTGGTGAAGACCTCGGAGCGCTTGGTCGGGATGGTGGTGTTCCGCTCGATCAGCTTGGTGAAGATGCCGCCCTTGGTCTCGATGCCCAGCGACAGCGGGGTCACGTCGAGCAGCAGGACGTCCTTGACCTCGCCCTTGAGCACGCCGGCCTGGAGCGCGGCGCCGACCGCGACGACCTCGTCCGGGTTCACGCCCTTGTTCGGCTCCCGGCCGGTGAGCTGCTTGACCAGGTCGGAGACGGCCGGCATCCGGGTCGAGCCGCCGACCAGGATGACGTGGTCGACGTCGGAGACCTTGACCCCGGCGTCCTTGATCGCCTGGTCGAACGGGCCCTTGCAGCGGTCCAGCAGGTCCTGCGTCATCCGCTGGAACTCCGCCCGGGTCAGCGTCACGTCCAGGTGCAGCGGCGCCGACGGCGCGCCGTCGCCACCGGCCGGACCGGCGGTGATGTACGGCAGGTTGATGCTGGTGGTGGTGGCGGCGGAAAGCTCGATCTTGGCCTTCTCGGCCGCCTCGCGGAGCCGCTGCATCGCCATCTTGTCCTGGGACAGGTCGACGCCGTGCTGACCCCGGAAGGTCTTCACCAGGTGGTCGATGATCCGCTCGTCCCAGTCGTCGCCGCCGAGGTGGTTGTCACCGCTCGTCGACTTGACCTCGATGACCCCCTCGGCCAACTCGAGCAGCGACACGTCGAAGGTGCCGCCGCCGAGGTCGAAGACCAGGACGGTCTGCTCCTTGGAGCCCTTGTCCAGCCCGTACGCCAGCGCCGCCGCGGTCGGCTCGTTGACGATCCGCAGCACGTTGAAGCCGGCGATCTCCCCGGCCTCCTTGGTGGCGGTCCGCTGGGCGTCGCTGAAGTACGCCGGGACGGTGATCACGGCATCGGTGATCCGCTCGCCCAGGTACGCCTCGGCGTCCCGCTTGAGCTTCATCAGCGTCCGGGCGGAGATCTCCTGTGAGGTGTACTTCTTGCCGTCGATGTCGACGGACCAGTTGGTGCCCATCTCCCGCTTGACCGACCGGATGGTCCGGTCCGGGTTGGTCACCGCCTGACGCTTGGCGACCTCACCGACGAGCACCTCGCCGTTGCGGGCGAACGCGACGATCGAAGGAGTCGTCCGCGAGCCCTCGGCGTTCGCGATGACGGTGGGCTCACCGCCCTCAAGAACGCTGACGCAGGAGTTCGTCGTGCCGAGGTCGATTCCGACCGCACGTGCCATCTTCGCTTCCTCGCTTCGTTACAAGGCAGGTGACGGGCACCGCCCGCAGCGCAGAACGGGCATCGCCCGCAGCGCACCCCACCGCAAGTTGAGTGGACCGGACTCAATAGTGCCACGATCCGTCCAGGCTGCAAAGTCGGACTTGAGTCACATCGACGCAACCCGTGCCGGGGCTTCCACCACCGCGAATCGCCCGACCGGACGCCACATCGACGGTGGTCGTACCGATCCGGACAGCGGGCCAGGAAAGCGGCGCCCGACCGGACACCGATCGGAGGGCAACAGTGCCGGTTGTCTGCGTTCGAGGGATCGGGCAGTCTTTACCCCGTGACGACCCACGGCGAACCGGCCACCGGCCTCGGCACGCCCGTGGTCGGCCCGGAAACCCCCGTCGCCGGCGCGGATCGCGACCAGGACGAGGCGGGCACGGCAGCCCGCACCCCCGATCCGGACAGCACGGCCGCCCTCGGCCCTGATCCGGACAGCACGGCCGCCCTCGCCCCCGATCCGGACACCCGGCAGCACACCGCCCGGGACACCGGTCCGGCGCCGGACCCGGCCCCGGCCGGGGACGCCGGCTCCGACCTGCGCTGGGCGCTCACCCGGCTGCGGGCCGCGATCGACGTCACCGCGTACCCGCTGGCGCTGCCCGGCGCGGACGAGGCCCGCCAGCTCGGCTCGGCGCTGCGCGCCCAGCTCGCCGACTACCTGCTGCCCCGGCTCGCCCGGCTCGACGCCCCGCTGCTGGTGGTCGTCGGCGGCTCGACCGGCGCCGGCAAGTCGACCCTGGTCAACAGCCTGGTCCAGGCCCGGGTCAGCAGTGTCGGCGTGCTCCGGCCGACCACCCGGTCACCGGTACTCGTGTGCAGCCCGCTCGACTCGGCATGGTTCCGCCAGGGCGAACTGCTGCCCGGACTGACCCGGATCACCACCCCCGGCGACCAGCCGGACACCCTGCACCTGGTCACCGCCCCCGCCCTGCCCGCCGGGCTGGCCTTCCTCGACGCGCCGGACATCGACTCGGTGGTCGACGCCAACCGGGCGCTCGCGGTCCAGCTGCTCGCCGCCGCCGACCTGTGGCTCTTCGTCACCACCGCCGCCCGGTACGCCGACGCGGTGCCCTGGGAACTGCTACGCACCGCCCGACTGCGCGGTACGGCGATCGCCCTGGTCCTCGACCGGGTGCCGCCGGCCGCCACCGACGAGGTGGCCGCGCACCTGACCGAGATGCTCGCCGAGCACCAACTCGACACCGCACCACTGTTCGTCCTCCCGGAGACCGTGGTCGACGGGCAGGGACTGCTGCCGGGGCGGCTCACCGAACCACTGCGCTCCTGGTTCGGCCGGCTCGCCGCCGACTCCGAGGCCCGCGCGGCGGTGATCCGGCAGACCCTGGACGGCGCCGTCGCCGCACTCGGCCCGGCCCTGGAGAACCTGGCCACCGCCGCCGACCAGCAGGCGAACGCCGCACAGGCGCTCGACGAACGGGTCCGGGCCAGCTACCGGGGCGCCCGCCGGGGAGTCGAGGAGGCGCTGCGGGACGGCCGGCTGCTCCGCGGCGAGGTGCTGGCCCGCTGGCAGGAGTACGTCGGCACCGGCGAGCTCTTCCGCACCCTGGAGGCCCGGGTCGGCCAGCTCCGCGACCGGCTCGTCGCGGCGCTGACCGGGCGACCGGCCCCGAACGCCCAGCTGCACAGCGCGATCGAGTCGCAGCTCGTCACCCTGCTCCGGGAGTCCGCCGCCACCGCCGCCGAGCAGACCGCCGCGGCCTGGCAGACCCATCCGGCCGGTCTCGCCCTGCTCACCCCGGAACTCTCCCGGCCCGGCGAGGACCTGCCGGAACGGGCCGAACGGCTGGTCCGGGACTGGCAGCGCGGGGTACTCGAACTGGTCCGGACCAGCGGCGGCGACAAGCGGTTCGTGGCGCGCAGCGCGGCGTACGCGGTGAACGCCACCGGACTGGCGGTGATGATCGCGGTCTTCGCCTCCACCGCCTTCATCCCGACCGGCCTGGAGGTGGCGGCGGCCGGCGGCACCACGGTCGCCGCGCAGAAGGTACTGGAGGCGATCTTCGGCGACCAGGCCATCCGTAACCTGGCCGGCCAGGCCCGCGCCGACCTGCTCGGCATGGTCGACCGGTTGTTCGACGAGGAGGCGGCCCGCTACCTGGCCCGCACCGCGGCGGCCGGGGTCGACGCCGGGCACGGCGACCAGCTCCGCGAGTCGGCCCGGACGGTCGAGGCCGCGCGGGCCGGCACCAGCGGGACGGAGGCGGGCCGATGACCGACATCCTGGGCCGGGTCCGGGACTCGTTCCGCCCCGACCAGCGGGCCGACCCGGAGCGGCTGGTCGAGCGGCTGCACGCGGTCAACCGGTTCCTCGGCGCCGTCGACGGCCACCTGCCCGACGACCGGCTGGTCGCCGGGCGCACCCTGATCGAACGGGCCGGCACCCGGCTGGCCCTCTCCCTGGACCACACCGTGGTGGCGCTGGCCGGCGCCACCGGCAGCGGCAAGTCCAGCCTGTTCAACTCGCTGGCCCGGTTCGAGATGTCGCCGGTCGGGGTACGCCGGCCGACCACCGGGGTCACCCACGCCTGCGTCTGGGGGCCACTGGACGGCGCGGCGCGGCTGCTCGACTGGGTCGGCGTACTGCCCCGGCACCGGTTCGTCCGGGAGAGCGCGCTGGACGGTGCCGACGAGGCGGCGCTGCACGGGCTGGTCCTGCTCGACCTGCCCGACTTCGACTCGGTGGAGTGGTCGCACCGCTCCGAGGTGGACCGGCTGCTCGGCCTGGTCGACCTGGTCGTCTGGGTGGTGGACCCGCAGAAGTACGCCGACAAGGTGCTGCACCGCAGCTACCTGCGCGAGTTCCACCGGCACCGGGACATCACCGTGGTGGCGCTGAACCAGGCCGACCGGCTGGCGCCGCAGGAACTGCCCCGGGTCCTCGCCGACCTGCGCCGGCTGGTCGACGCCGACGGGCTCGACGGGGTGCCGGTGCTCGCCACCTCGGCACTCAGCGACGACGGCACGTCACCGCTGCGGGCCGCCCTGGAGCAGGCCGTCGCGCAGCGGCAGTCGGCGCTGCGCCGGCTCTCCGGCGACGTCGACTCGGTCGTCGACGGGCTCGCCGAGCTGGTCGACGCCCGGTTCGACGCCAGGCGGGTGGACGACGACGTGGACCGGCCGACGATCCGCCGGCTGATCGACGCGCTGGCCGGCGCGGCCGGCGTACCGGCGGTGGCGGAGGCGACCGAGCAGGCGTACCGGCACCGGGCGGTCGCGGCGACCGGCTGGCCACTGGCCCGGGGCCTGCGCCGGCTCCGCCCCGACCCGCTGCGCCGGCTGCACCTGGCCGGGACACCGGCCGAGCCGGAGCGCCCGGCACCACCCGGCGGGCTGCTCGGCCTCGAACTCCGGCCGGTGCCGGTGACCTCGGTACCCGAGCCGACCGCGGCCCAGCGCTCCGCCGTCGGGCTGGCCGTCCGGGCGGTCGCCGACCGCGCCGGCGCGACCCTGCCGGGCCCCTGGCCGGCGGCGGTGTCCGCGGCGGCCCGGTCCCGGCAGGCCGATCTGCCGGACGCGCTCGACCGGGCGGTCGCCGGCACCGAACTGGGAATGGCCCGCCGGCCGGTTTGGTGGCGGCTGGTCAACGCCGTGCAGTGGCTGGTGACCACCGCCGCCGCGGTCGGGTTGGGCTGGCTGCTCCTCGGCTACGCGGTACGCGCCCTCGGGCTGCCCGAGCTGGACCATCCGACGGTCGGGGTGGCGCCGCTGCCGACCGTGCTGCTGCTCGGCGGACTGCTCGGCGGGGCACTGCTCTCGCTGCTGGTCAAGCCGGTGATCAGATGGGCTGCCCGACGGGCCCGCTGGCGCGCCGAGGGGCGGATGCACGACGCGGTGGCCGAGGTGGCCCGAGGGTACGTGGTGAGCCCGGTCCGCGAGGTGCTGCGGGCGTACGCCGAGGCACGCGCCGCGCTGGTCGTCGCCGCCGGGCGTCGATGACCGAGCCGGCCGCCGCCCCGGACCCGGCACGCACCGCCCCGGAGCCGGCGCGCACCGGCGACCGGTGGCGGGAGGTGCTGGTCCGGGGCGGGCTGCTGCTGCTCGGCGTACTGCACCTGAGCTGGGGGGTGCCGGCCGTGCTGGTGCCGCGCTGGTTCTTCGACAGCTTCCCCGGCTTCGGCCTGGCCTGGACGGCCGGCTACCCGCCGTACAACGCGCACCTGATGACCGATGTCGGGGCGGCGTTCCTGACCCTCGGCGTACTGCTGCTGGCCGCCGCCTGGCTCGACGACCGCCGGGTCACCGCCGTGGTGATCACCGGACTGCTGGTGTTCGGTACCGTGCACCTGGTCTTCCACCTGGTGCAGGTCGGCACGCTGAGCAGCGCCGACCTGCTGGCCAGCCGGGGGACGCTGCTGCTCGGCGTACTCGTTCCCGGCGCGCTGGTCGTGCTGGACCGGCAGCGGCGGGCGTAGGGTCGGTCCATGGCCTCGCCCCGGACCCCCTTCGAAGCCGTGCTGCATGCCGCCCGCGACGTGACGAAGCTCGACTGCGCGCTCGACGCCGAGATGCTCGGCACCGCCCTGCTGGGCAGCGTCTACGCGATCGCCGAGGAGGATCGCCGCAGCGCCGTCCGGCACTTCGTCGGCGACTTCCTCTCCGCGACGTCCCGCCGCCGCACCGCCGCGGCCACCACGATCCGGACCGTCTTCGCCGCCCTGGTGCCGGACGCCGACGGCGCCGCCTCGGTGAAGCCGGGCGCGCAGGCGCCGTCCTGGTCGGGCCAGCTCGGCAAGGTACGCCTGACCGGCAGCTACGCCTACGGCGACGTGTACGGCGACCAGACCTCCTACCTGGCCACCTTCGCCTACGACGACAGCACCTCCGGCGGGCCGGAACACGCGGTGGTGGCCCTGGTCGACCACAACATCGGGATCACCAAGGACGTCTTCGTCGGCGGGCCCGCCGAACGGATCCTCGGACAGGTCCGGGAGATGTGTGCCGACGACGCGCTCACCTGGTTCCGTACGGAGGATCCGGCCCGGCTGCGCGGCGAGGTGGCCCGGCACCTGGACATCACCGACGAGCTGAGCGACCTGCCGGACGAGGGCTCGCTGGCCACCGACCGGGCTCTGGTCGGCGCCCGGCTGGCGCTGCTGCCCGCACCCGCACCGACCGCGTTGGTCGGTGCCGGGCCGGAGCCGCTCTCCAGCCCCGAGCGGGACCGGCTGGTCCGGTCCTTCCTCGGCTCGCCCGAGGCGGCCCGGTTCGGCCTGCCCGAGGTGCCCGAGGCGGATCTCGCCTCGCTGCACTTCTGTCTCAGTCTGGTTCTCGACCACTCCGCGACCTTCTCCGACCCGGACCCGCTGCGCTGGAGCCCGGCGGTGGCCGGCCTGTTCCTGCTCGACTGGGTGCACCGGCGGGCGGTACTCGACATGGACGACGCGGCGATGCTGCCCCGGGTGGTCCGGAGCTGGGCGGCGTACGCCGGCCGGCTGCGGGGGCTGCCGGCCGAGGCGGCGACCCAGACCGACACGTCGGTCGAGGAGATGGTGCCGGAGTTCGTCCGGCTCTACACCACCGGGGAGCGGCGCAGCCCGGCGACGGCGGCGGTGGCCCAGCTCATCGCCGACGGCGTCGACCCGAACGACCCGGCGGCGCTGGACGCCTGGATCGAGGCGAACCGGCAGCGCCTGGACGACGACCCGGCGTAACGGCGGAGGGCTCGGCGCCGAAGGGCTCGGCGGCGGAGGGCTCGGCGGCGGAGGGCTCGACGGCGACCGCTTACCGGGCGCTTGTCGACGCCACGCCGGTCAGCCCTCGGCGGCGGAGGGCTCGACGGCGACCGCTTACCGGGCGCTTGTCGACGCCACGCCGGTCAGCCCTCGCCGGTCGGCTGGCCCAGCAGCCTGGCCCGGCGCGCGGTAAGCGCCGGCAGGTCCACCCGGGCCGGCCACGGCTGCGCGGTCGCGAACGGCTCGGTGGTGTAGTGCGTGACGTAGCGGTATTTCCGGCTACCCGGGTCGAGCACCAGCTCGGCGAGGGAGATGGTCGGCTTCTCCTCCTCCGGCACCACGATCCAGTACGTCGGGACGCCGGCCCGGGCATAGAGCGCCCGCTTGGTCTCGGTGTCCCGCAGCGCCGAGGTCGGCGACACCACCTCGACCACCAGCAGCGCGTCGGTGATCGGGA
This sequence comes from Micromonospora sp. WMMD1102, assembly GCF_029626265.1. Classification (NCBI taxonomy): domain Bacteria; kingdom Bacillati; phylum Actinomycetota; class Actinomycetes; order Micromonosporales; family Micromonosporaceae; genus Micromonospora; species Micromonospora sp. WMMD1102. The sequence goes on from NZ_JARUBN010000001.1 coordinate 7,411,162, forward strand.
ACGGGGTACGCCGCAGGTGCTCCGCCCGGGTCACCACCACGTCCGGCCGGGGCTCGTTGTGCACGTCGACAGTCGTCGACTGGTCGGTGCCGACCGCGTATTCCTCGGAGGGACATGAGTCCTCCAGGATGTTGGCGATCCATCGGGCGATGATGTTGTGGTCGATCGTGGCCGAGGGGGACACGATGAGGTTCCCGTCAATCAGCTCGTAGCGCCGGCCGTCATCGGGCAGGGCGTGCAGGTCTGCCGTGGTGTAGCCGTGCGGGCCGGGCCGGTCGAGGGCGATCGGGGCGGCACTCATCGGAGAACCTCCGGAATCGGTCGGGGAAGCCACGAGGTCAAGGCTACGGGTGGAACGTTCACGGGCGCCACGGTAACGGAGAGCACCGACAGTTTCACGTAACGGCGGCGGGGCGGCGCATCCGCGCCGCCCCGCCGTCTTCGTAGCGGATGGATCAGATCTCGTCCTCGTGGTGGTCGTCGTGCAGACCGCCACCGCCGCCGGCCGGCGCGGTGGTGCCGCGGGTCGGTCCGGTAAGCGGGGTGCCGAGGCTGCGGGTGTCGTAGGCGTACGTGATGATCGCGTGCGCGACCGCGTCGGACATCTCGTCGATCGCCTTCATGCTGATGTTGTCGATGTCGTCGCACGCCTGGTGGTAGCAGGGGTCGTAGGACTCGCCGGCGGTGCCGCCGTAGACCCGGGCCTCCTCGGCCGTCTTGACCCCCTCGGCCCCGGTGAAGAGGCCGCCGGACGGGATGCCCACCCCGTCGGCGATGAACGGTCCGTAGTCACTGCGTCCGGAGAACGGCGTCTCGGCCGAGCCCAGCCGCTGCGACCGGAAGTAGTCGTGGAACAGCTTCTCGATCGCTCCCGAGCCGGGCGGGCCGGCCGCCGAGCCGGTGCCGGGCGGGAAGGCAGAGTTGTCGCCGTCGTAGACGAACCGGACGTAGTTCGGCGAGCCGACCATGTCGAAGTTCAGGTAGAGGGCGATCCTGTCCCGCTCGGCCTGCGGCAGGTTGGCGATGTAGTAGGTCGAGCCGACCAGGTTGACCTCTTCGGCCCCCCAGAGCGCGAACCGGACCTTGTTCTTCGTGGGGAACCAGCGCAGCTGCTCGGCGATCTCCAGCAGCGCGGCACTGCCGCTGCCGTTGTCGTTGATGCCCGGCCCCTCCGGCACGGAGTCGAGGTGCGCACCGGCCATCACCACGTTCCCCGGGTCGCCCCAGCGGGACTCGGCGAAGATGTTCTCGGTGGTCGCCTGACCCCGGAAGGTGTCGGTGAAGACCCGCAGGGTCAGGCCGGCGGCGACCTGACCGACCAGTTCCTGACCGAGCGCCTGCGAGACGCCGACGGCGGCGAAGTCCAGGGTGTACGCGTTGCCGAGGGTCCCGGAGAGGTCACCCGCGACGTTGTTGTAGATGACCGCCGCCGAGGCGCCGGCCGCCGCCGCCGTACTGGCCTTCTGGCCGAACGGGCAGCTGCCCCGGCTGACCACGACGATGGTGCCGACGTTCGCCGGGCCGTAGTCGCCCGGGTTGCAGCCCTGCGCGTCGCCGGTCGGCACGCTGGCCGGGGCGGTCACGTCGGCGCTGCCCGAGAAGCTCATGATCCGGTGTGGCAGGTCACCGGCGGGTGCCGAGACCCGTTCCAGTTCGGACGGATTGTTGATCAGGAAGGTCTGGAAGTCGAACGACTGCCGCCAGACCCGGTATCCGGCCTTCCGGAACACCTTCTCCGCGTAGTCGACCGACCTGTCGTATCCGGGCGCGCCGGAGGCGCGGTTGCCGTTGTTGCGGTCCGCGATCTTCTGCAACTCTTTGAGATGCTGGTGTACGCCCTTGGCGGTGACCGCCTTGCGCAGCACCCAGGAGCCGAGGCTGCCGAGGGCGGAGCCGGAACTCGCCTGTGCCGGCGCTGGTGCCGCCGTCACCGCGAGTGCCGTGACGAGTGTGGTGGCCAGCAGGCCACGGCTCCACCGATTGCTGGTGCGACCCACGCTGCCTCCCTGTCGGGTCCGGGGTTACCGGTCTTATCGAGGGAGGTCAGCATAGCCACGCGTCACTGAGCCGGTGAATAGTCCGGACGAGTGCGCTTACCGGCCGGTAGTGCCGACACGGCACCGCGGCCGGACGGCAACGCGGGGGCGATGAAGATTTTCGCGGGGGCACCGATGGCCGGCGGGCGCGACCTGGGAGAGCAGGCCGGCCCGCCGGCACCGCCGGTGACCGGTCCGGCCCCCCGCCGGCCGATCAGGGCGGCGGCGCTGGCCCGAGGACCAGCGCCGCCGAAGGCCGTCGTTGCCGGTCGACGACCTCGTTCCGGTGGTTCGGTCCCGGTCGTGGAGGACGGGACCGAATCCTTTCTCGTCCTACTGACGATAAGCACTGTGGTAGCTTCTCGTCAAGGTGGTGATAATTCAGATGGCCGAATACCCGCCGTTTGCCGTGACCGTCGACCTGGTGGTCCTCACCGTGCGGGCGGACGAGCTCTGCATCCTGCTGGTACGCCGGGGCGTGCCGCCCTACCAGGACCGCTGGGCTCTGCCCGGCGGGTTCGTCGGCTTCGACGAGGACCTGCCGGAGGCCGCCGCCCGGGAGCTGACCGAGGAGACCGGGGTTCCCGAGCCGGTCGGCCACCTCGAGCAGCTCGGCACGTACGGGTCGCCGAAGCGGGATCCACGGGGCCGGGTGGTCACCGTGGCGTACCTGGCCCTGCTGCCGGACCTGCCGACGCCGGTGGCCGGGACCGACGCGGCGGCCGCGGACTGGCTCCCGGTGGACCGGGTCGCCGACGCCCGGCTCGCCTTCGACCACGACGTCATCCTGGCCGACGGACTGGAACGGGCCAGGGCGAAACTGGAGTACACCCCGCTGGCCACGGCGTTCTGCCCGGCCGAGTTCACCATCGCCCGACTGCGCACGGTCTACGAGACCGTCTGGGACACCCGGTTGGACCCGCGCAACTTCCACCGCAAGGTCACCACCACGCCCGGCTTCGTCGAACCGGCCGGCCGGGTGACCGAGGGCGACCGGGGCCGGCCCGCCCAACTGTTCCGGCGCGGCCCGGCCGAACTGCTGCATCCGCCGATGCTCCGCCCGTCGGTCGCCCGCAGCTGACCGGCCACCGGTGTCCAGGCTCAGGACTGCGGGCCGCCGGGCAGCTGACCGGCCACCGGCCCGGGGGTCAGGAGCGCGGGCCGCCGGGCGGGGTGCTGGGCACCGGCGCGGGGGTCGGGGCCGGGGTCGGCGGGGTGCCGGCGGGCGGTTCGGTCGGCCCCGGGGCGACCGGCGGGGCGGGTGGCCCGGCCGAGGTCGTCGCGCCCGGGGTGGGCGCGGAAGCGCTCGGCCCCGGCAGGGGCTCGCCCGGTCCCGGCGACGGGGACGGGGACGGTCGGGTCGGCGACGGCGCGCCGGACGGCGAACCGGTGGGAGCGGCCGACGGCACAGCGGGCGGCTCGGCGCCCGGCGAGCCGGCAGGCGGGATCGACGGGGTCGGCGACGGCGACGCCACCGGCGGCGGGGCGGGTGACTGGGTGGGCGGCGCCGGCAGGTCCGGCGGCGGCGTCCCCGGCGGAACCGGGTCGTTCGCGTCCGGCGGGTCGGGCGGCAGGGGTGGCGGCAGGCCGGGCTCGTTGCCGGACGGGCCGGAGCGGCCGGGCACGGCGTCGGGAGGTACCGGCAGCGGACGGCCGGTGTCCCGGAACCGGGCCCCGGGACCGGCCGGTCCCGGTTCCACCACCGGCGGCACGGCCGGGTGGCGCGGCAGCACCTGCGGGGGCACGCCGGCCGGGGGCGGGACGAACGGACTCACCTCGGCCGGACGCATCCCGTCGGAGACCGTGGCCGAACCGCTGCCGATCGCCGCCAGGATCGGCAGCGAGGAGGTACCGGCCAGCAGGGCGACCGTGAAGAGGTACCGGCGGGCCGGGCGACCGAGCCCCTCCGCCCGGTGCACCCCGGTCACTCTCCGGTATCCGGCGTGCGCGCCACCGGATCGGCGGTGCCGGGCCGGCAGCACCGGAGCCGGGTGCTGGTAACCCTGGTCGAACACGGGAACTCCTCGTCGTCGGCAGCGCGGGCCAGGCGGCGGCCGGAGGGGACGGACCGTCGGCGACGGTGATGTCGCCGCTACATACAGTGGCGGAGATAACCAGGTGTTGGCCAGCGTCACACAGCGTGTCAGGGGTCGAGTTTCGATCGATTCGGTATGCGTACCCGATCAAATCGGTTGATGTGGTGCGAAGCCGGCGGCGATCCGGATCCGGCGGAGGGCGACCTGTGGCGCTACCGGCCTGCTCTGCGAATATGGAGCCGACGGCAACGCGGCCGCGACCTTCGCGCACCCCCGCGACAGGCAGGTCGTGATTGCCGGCGCTCGGTGGACCAGGCTCGGCCAGAATCTGGTTCACGCCGCGTGACTACCCCTACCGGGGCCAGGCGCGGCAGCCACCCCCGGTCCGGCATCAGCCGGACGGGCGCACGAGCTGCGCGGTCGGGACACCCCCGGTGCCGACGCACGAACGACAGGGAGATAGGGATGGCGAAGGGCGATCCCGCGGGTACGGCCCGCGGCAGGCGAGCCACACCCCGGTCCGCACGGTCGGGCGGGAAATCCCCCGCCACCGGTGACCTGGTGCAACTACTCACGCCCGAGGGCGACCGGATCGACAAGGTCACCTGGTCCGACGGTACGGAGTACAGCGTCGACTTCACCGACGAGGAATACCGTGGCCTCTACCGCGACCTGGTGCTCGTCCGCCGGCTGGATGCCGAGGCGACCGCGTTGCAGCGGCAGGGCGAGCTGGGCATCTGGGCCAGCCTACTCGGCCAGGAGGCGGCGCAGGTGGGCTCGGGCCGGGCGCTGCGACCGCAGGACATGGCCTTCCCGACCTACCGGGAGCACGGCGTGCTCTACTGCCGGGGCATCGACCCGATCATGCCGCTGGGCCTGTTCCGCGGTGTCGACCTGGGTGGCTGGGACCCGAACGAGTTCAAGTTCAACATGTACACGATCGTCATCGGTGCGCAGACCCTGCACGCCACCGGCTATGCCATGGGCGTGGCCATGGACGGCCGGACCGGCACCGACGACGGCGAGGCGGTGATCGCCTACTTCGGCGACGGCGCCTCCGCCCAGGGCGACGTGAACGAGGCGTTCATCTGGTCGGCCGTCTTCAACTCCCCGGTCGTCTTCTTCTGCCAGAACAACCAGTACGCCATCTCCGAGCCGCTGGAGCGGCAGACCCGGATCCCGCTCTACCAGCGGGCGGCCGGCTTCGGCTTCCCCGGCGTACGGGTGGACGGCAACGACGTGCTGGCCACGTACGCGGTGACCCGGGCGGCGCTGGACAACGCGCGGCACGGTCAGGGCCCCACCCTGATCGAGGCGTACACCTACCGGATGGGCGCGCACACCACCACCGACGACCCGACCCGCTACCGGATCGCCAGCGAGGTCGAGGCGTGGCAGGCGAAGGACCCGATCAGCCGGGTCCGGGCATTCCTCACCAAGCAGGGCATCGCGGACGACACCTTCCTGACCGAGGTGGAGGAGCAGGCCAAGCAGGAGGCGCTGCGGCTGCGCGAGCGGGTGCTGGAGATGCCCGACCCCGCGCCGCTGACCCTCTTCGACCACGTCTACCCGAACGGCTCGCCCGAGGTGGACGCGCAGCGCGAGCAGACCGCCCGGTACCTGGACTCGTTCGAGGGGAGCGTGCACTGATGGCCACCGAGACCCTCACCCTGGGCAAGGCGATCAACCGCGGCCTGCGCCGCGCACTGGAGCACGACCCCAAGGTCGTGATCATGGGCGAGGACGTCGGCAAGCTCGGCGGCGTCTTCCGGATCACCGACGGCCTGCAGAAGGACTTCGGCGAGAACCGCGTGATCGACACCCCGCTCGCCGAGTCCGGCATCATCGGCACCGCGGTCGGGCTCTCCATCCGGGGGTACCGGCCGATCTGCGAGATCCAGTTCGACGGCTTCGTCTACCCGGCGTACGACCAGATCGTGTCGCAGGTGGCGAAGATGCACTACCGCTCGCAGGGCAAGGTACGGGTGCCGATGGTCATCCGGATCCCGTTCGGCGGCGGCATCGGCGCGGTCGAGCACCACTCCGAGTCCCCGGAGGCGTACTTCGCGCACACCGCCGGGCTCAAGGTGGTGGCCTGCTCGTCGCCACAGGACGCGTACACGATGATCCAGCAGGCGGTCGCCTCGGACGACCCGATCGTCTTCCTGGAGCCGAAGCGGCGCTACCACGAGAAGGGGCAGGTGGAACTGGACGCCCCGCTCGGCGAGGCGTACCCGCTGCACTCCGCCCGGGTGGTCCGGCCCGGCCGGGACGCCACCCTGCTGGCGTACGGGCCGATGGTGCGTACCGCGATGGAGGCGGCCACCGCCGCCGAGGAGGACGGCCGGGACCTGGAGGTCATCGACCTGCGCACCCTCTCCCCGCTGGACCTCGGCCCGGCCTACGAGTCGGTGCGGCGCACCGGGCGGTGCGTGGTGGTGCACGAGGCGCCCGGCAACCTCGGTCTCGGCTCCGAGATCGCAGCCCGGATCACCGAGGAGTGCTTCTACTCCCTGGAGGCCCCGGTGCTGCGGGTGGCCGGTTTCGACACCCCCTATCCGGCCGCCCGGCTGGAGGAGGACTATCTGCCCAACCTCGACCGGGTGCTCGACGGCGTCGACCGCGCCTTCGGGTGGTGAGCGGGATGTCGCGCGTGCGGGAGTTCCCCCTGCCCGACCTGGGCGAGGGGCTGACCGAGGGCGAGATCCTCAAGTGGCTGGTCGCGGTCGGCGACATCGTCGAGTTGAACCAGCCGGTCGTCGAGGTGGAGACCGCCAAGGCGGCGGTGGAGATCCCGGCGAAGTGGGCCGGGAAGATCACCGCGATCTTCCACGACGAGGGCACGGTGGTCGACGTCGGCTCGCCGATCTTCGCCGTGGACACCGACCCGGGCGCCGGTGACCTGCCGGAGCCGTCGGCGGCCTCGCTGGCCGCCGTCGAGATCGCGCCCGCCGAGGGCGCCGTCGAGCCCGGCCTGATCGGCGGGCCCGCTCCGGGTGGCCGCACGGCGGTGCTGGTCGGGTACGGCCCGCGCACCGGCGCCGCGAAGCGTCGGCCGCGCAAGGGTGCCGGAGTACCGGCCGTGGCGAACGGCACTCCGGTGTCGGCTCCCACCCCGGCTCCGGCCCCCCGGCCGGTACGCCCGGCGGCGGCCCCGGTCGCCGAGCCGGTGCGTCCGGCGGCTGCCGCACCCGCACCCCGGACCGGTGGGACGGGTGCCCCGGCCGGTGGACTCGTGCTGGCCAAGCCGCCGGTACGCAAGCTGGCCAAGGATCTCGGCGTCGACCTGCGTACCCTGACCGGCTCGGGACCGCTCGGCTCGATCACCCGGGACGACGTACACCTGGCGGCGGCCGGTGCGGCGACGGCGGCCGAGCCGGCGCCGGTGACCGGGGCCGCGACGGCGCCGGCCTTCGGGCCGGACCGGGAGCAGCGGATCCCGGTCAAGGGTGTCCGCAAGCTGACCGCGCAGAACATGGCGACGTCGGCGTTCACCGCGCCGCACGTCACCGAGTTCCTGACGGTCGACGTGACCCGTTCGATGAAGGCCCTCGACCGGCTGCGCGGGCGGCGGGAGTGGCGGGACGTCCGGGTCTCGCCGCTGCTGCTGGTCGCCAAGGCGGTGCTGCTGGCGGTCCGTCGGCACCCGATGGTCAACTCGACCTGGGCCGGCGACGAGATCGTCGTCAAGGAGTACGTCAACCTGGGCATCGCGGCGGCGACCGAGCGCGGACTGATCGTGCCGAACATCAAGGACGCCGGACGGCTCACCCTGCGTGAGCTGGCGGACGCGATGACCGGGCTGGTGCAGACCGCCAAGGCGGGCCGGACCGCTCCGGCGGACATGTCCGGCGGCACGCTGACCATCACCAACGTCGGCGTCTTCGGTGTCGACACCGGTACGCCGATCCTGCCTCCGGGCGAGTCGGCGATCCTCGCCTTCGGCGCGGTCCGGGAGATGCCCTGGGTGCACAAGGGCAAGGTCAGGGTGCGCCAGGTGACCACCCTCGGGCTCTCCTTCGACCACCGGATCATCGACGGCGAGTTGGGGTCGAAGTTCCTGCGTGACGTGGGCGACTTCCTGACCGATCCGGAGGCGGCGCTGCTCGGCTGGACCTGACCGGACGGCGGGCACGCACACCTGGCACGAGCGGCCGGTGTGCCCGGGGTTACTCCCGGGCACACCGGCCGTTGCCATAAGGTGGCGAAGAAACGTCGCTAAGGCTGCTGATGAGCCTACGATTCTTAGGCTGGTGTCTCAGCTCACCTAATAATCGCTGGCGATCTCCTGGTTTGCGGGGTTCAATGGACACCAGACGCGGACGACAACCGAATAGCCAGGGGGCGCGACACCATGAGCATGATCAACCGACTTCGCAACCGGCGGAACAGCGCGCGGCGGACCCGGGCGATCGAGCGGGCACTGCGGGCGACCAACTCGCCGGCTGTCCGCGACGAGATCCTGATCGCCGCCCAGCGTTTCTACGGCTGACCTCGACAGACTCCTCACCTCCTCCGCACCACGACAACGGCCCACCCGGAGCGCTCCGGGTGGGCCGTTGCCGTTTTCCACCCGCACGCCACCGGAGTACCGCCCCCGGGACACCGCCCGGTACGGTGGGGCTCGGTCGTCGCCCGACCGGCCGGTAGGAGTGCGCCGAGCGGACCTCCGTTCGACTCGCCCGGATGGCCAGGGCCCCGGCGACCCGCGCTGCCCGGGCGGTGCCGGCCTGGACCGGCTACCGTGCGGGGAGCTTGCCCAGCCCGGTTTCACGCCGGAGTCACCGGCTACCTGCCGGCGACCGGCGCGCGAGACCGGCGCGGCCGACATGTGATGGAGGAGGCGCGCGCATGACGTCCGAGGATCCGCAGCACCCCGGCCGGTGGCCGGACGAGGCTGCGCCGGGCGCCGCAGGCCCAGCCACGTACGGCAACCCCGCAGCACACCACGACGACCGGTTCCCGCCCCAGGGATCCGTAGGAACGCCACCGGCCGACCACGGCTGGGCTCCGCCACCCCCCGGGCGGCCCGGCACGCCGGTGGCCTGGAACGAAGCACCGGGCGGCGCTCCGGGCCACCCCGGCCCGGCCGGCTGGGCAACTCCGGGCGAAGACCCGGACACCCCCGGCTCCCGCCGCCCCGACGGCTCGTGGGGTCCGCCCCCGGAGCCCGCCGGCGCACCGCCGGCCTCGGAGAACTCGGGCTTCCCGCCGGAGTGGGGAAGCCCGCCCAACCACCCGGGCCCGCCGCGCTGGACCGGCGCCGGCCAGCCCGCCGACCCGTCCAGCGGACCACCGGGATATCCGGCCGGGCCGGCCCCGTCCGGCTACCCGGACCCGCAGGCCGGCGGCGCACCAGGTTCCCCGGGCCAGCCGTACGGCGCCCCGGCCTACCCGTCGGCGGCGCCGGACAGCCCCGGGTACCCGTCGGCGGCACCGGGAAGTCCGGTCCAGGCCGCCGAGCGGCCGGGCTATCCGCCGGTCAACCGTCCAGCCATCCCCGATGCTGAGCCGTGGCCGGCCGCCGAGGCGTGGGGACCGGCCTCGTCCCGGGTCGATCCACCCGCCCGCCCGGAACCCGGCGGCCCGGGAGGCGACTATCCGCAGCGCCCGGCCGACCGGTCTCATCCGGGCGAGCCCGACGCGCAGCACGGCGGCGGTGCACCGGAGGCGTCCGGCTGGGCACCCCAGGCCCCAACCTGGTCGGCCGGCTCCGGTGACGGCAGGCCCGGCCCGTTCGAGCCGTCCCGCCCCGACTTCGACCAGCGCGAGCCGGAGCTGGACCGGCGGACTCCGGGCTTCGACCGGCGTGAGCCGGACTTCGACCGGCGTGAGCCCGACTTCGACCGCCGTGAGCCCGACTTCGACCGCCGTGAGCCGGGCATGGACCGGCGCGAGCCGACGTTCGAGCGGCGGGAGCCGGGCATGGACCGGCGGGAGCCGGAGGGGTCGGCGTACCAGCCCGGGCCCGGGCCGGGGATCTCGCCGGGTAACGCCGTGCCGCTGCCGCCGCAGGAGACCCGGATTCCCGGAGCCAGCCTGGCGGCATCACCACCTGTCGACTATCCGCCGGCCGCCGGCCGCCAGTCGCCTGACGAGTACGGTCCGCCGGTCCGGGAACAGGGCGGCTGGGCGCCCGGGGTGCCCGAGGCGGCGCCGCAGTCGCCCGCGCCCACGCCGGGCGGCGCGGCGGTCGTACCGCAGCCGCGGGTCCCGACCGAGTCGGCGGTTGCCGGCCGGATCTCCGTACCCGGAGCGTCGGGGCAACCGGAGTCGGCGGGTTCACCCGACCGGCCCTCCGGCCGGGCCGTCGCCGGCAGTGCCGCCGTACCGGCCGCGAGCCGGGTACTGCCTCCCGCCGACCTGGCCGCCGCGGTCGCCGTACCGGCGCCGCAGCCGCGGGTGTACGGCCGTCCGGCCGGTGCGGACGAGGTCGACCAGCAGGCCGGTCCGCCCGGCGCGCCGGGCGGCTGGGACGCCGACCGGCCGGGCTCACCGGCCGGCCCGGGCAGCTGGGACGGCGAACGTCCCGGGGGCGCACCCGGCGGCGGTTGGAACGGCGACCGGCCGGGAGCTGCCGAGGCCCGCCGCCCCGGCCCGACGATGTACGGTGCGCCGCCGGCCCAGCCGGGACCGGATCGGCCGGAGCCGGGCCAGCAGGACGACGACTTCTCCGACGAGCCACCGGCGACCCGGGTAGCCGTGCCCGGTGCCCGGACCCCGCTGCCCGACGCGCCGAACCGGCCGTCGAGCGGTTCGCCCTTCGCCGACCTGATCGGCCCCGGCGGCGCGCCGGGCCAGGGCGGCGTCGGAATGGACGGACCCGGCCCGAACGGGCCGGCACCGTTCGACGACGACCGCTTCGGTGGCCCTGGCCGGTCCGAACAGAACCGCTTCGGCGGGCCGGACCAACCTGACCAGAACCGGTTCGGCGGACCCGGCCAACCTGACCAGAACCGGTTCGGCGGACCCGGCCAACCTGACCAGAACCGATTCGGCGGAGCCGGCCAGCCTGACCAGAACCGGTTCGATGGGCCCGGCCAGGCTGACCAGGACCGGTTCGGCAGCCCGGGCCAGTCCGAGCAGGATCCGTTCGGTGGGCCCGGCCGGGGTGCTCCGGATCGGTTCGGCGGACCCGCCCCGTTCGACGGTGAGCGCTTCGGCCGGCCGGGACAGGACGGCCCAGGACAGGACGGGCCGGACCGCTTCGGCGGGCCTGGTCCGGCCGGTGGACCGTTCGGCGGCCCGGCTCCGGGCGGCGGCGGTCCCGCACCCTTCGACGGCGATCGCTTCGGCGGCGGCGGGCCGGCCGGTCCCGGCCAGTTCGGCGCGTCCGCCCCGCCCGGCACCGACCGGTTCGGCGCACCGCCCGGACCGCCCGGCTTCGGGCCGCCGCCGGGGCAACCGGGCTTCGGGCCGCCGCCCGGACAGCCGCCCTTCGGCCCACGACCCGACGGGGACGGATTCGGCCGCCCCGGTCCGGCCGGTGCCGGACCGGGCACGTACGGAGCGGCCGGGGCGGGACCGGGCACGTACGGGGCGCCCACCTCCTCCGGACCGGGCTGGGACACCCCCGGTGACGGCGAGAAGGGCAGGTTCGACGCCTTCAAGCCGGAGGCGACGGAGACCGAGACCAAGACCGAGGCGCCGACACCGCAGGTACGCAACGGCAAGGTGCTGTTCCTGGTACTGGTCGCGGCGGTCCTGCTGCTGGCGATCCCGCTGGGCACGCTCTGGCTGCTCGGCAAGATCGGCAGTGAGGACGCGGCACCGCCGTTCAACCCGGCGGTGGGCGCCTGTGTCAAGGACTCCGGCGGTACCCCGGTGATCGCGGACTGTGCCGAGCAGGGCGTCTTCAAGGTCGCCTCGAAGGTGACCGACAAGAACGAGTGCCCGGCGGACACCCCGCAGACGATCGTCGTACCGGACCGCAAGGAAGTGCTCTGCCTGCAACCGGCGACGGCACCCACCGGCGGATGACGGTCCGGTACTTCTGACTCGAACACTGCGCCCCGCCCGGCTTCCCGGGCGGGGCGCAGTCGTCTGGCGCGACCCGCCGTGCACGCGGTACGGCCCCGGGCTGATCGGGTGGGGCGGGGACGCGGACGGTTCGCCGGAGCCCAACGGCCGGGGTGCGGGAACGCCCGGGACGACGGCATGGCAGGGTGGCCCGTATGGCTACTTCGCCCCGTGTCCGGGCACCCGAACTGAGGGGCCGCCGGTGGCTCAACACCGGCGGAGCGGATCTGACGTTGCAGGATCTTCGCGGCAAAGTAGTAGTGCTCGACTTTTGGACCTTCTGCTGTATCAACTGCCTGCACGTGCTCGACGAGCTGCGCCCGCTGGAGGAGAAGTACGGCGACGCCCTGGTGGTGATCGGGGTGCACTCGCCGAAGTTCGAGCACGAGCGCGACCCGGCGGCGCTGGCCGCCGCCGTCGAGCGGTACGGCGTCGCCCACCCGGTACTCGACGACGCCGAGATGGCCGTCTGGCAGCAGTACGCCGCGAAGGCGTGGCCGACGCTGAACGTGATCGACCCCGAGGGGTACGTCGTCGCCACGATGGCCGGCGAGGGCCACGCCGAGGGGCTGTCCCGGCTGCTCGAGGAGTTGATCGCCACGCACGAGGCGAAGGGCACCCTGCACCGGGGCGACGGTCCGTACGTGCCGCCGGCCGAGCCGGAGACAGTGCTGCGGTTCCCGGGCAAGGCGATCGTGCTCGACGACAGGAACCTGCTGGTCTCGGACTCGGCCCGGCACTCGCTGGTCGAGCTGGCCCCGGACGGCGAGACGGTGCTGCGCCGGATCGGTTCCGGCGGGCGCGGCCGGTCGGACGGGGCGGCCGAGGTGGCCCGGTTCGCCGAGCCGCAGGGGCTCTGCCGGCTGCCCGCGCACACCGCCGAGGTGGCCGGTTACGACATCGTGGTCGCGGACACCGTCAACCACCTGCTCCGCGGCGTACGGCTGGCGACCGGTGAGGTGACCACGGTGGCCGGTACCGGCCGGCAGTGGCGCTCGACTGTGGACGACCACGCCCACGACGCGCTCGCCGCCGACCTCTCCTCCCCCTGGGACCTGGCCTGGTACGACGACCGGCTGGTCGTGGCGATGGCCGGCATCCACCAGCTCTGGTGGTTCGACCCGGTGAAGCGGACCGTCGGCGTCTACGCCGGCACCACCGTCGAGGCGCTGCGGAACGGGCCGTTGCCGGACGTCTGGATGGCCCAGCCGTCCGGGCTCTCGACCTCCGCCGACGGCCGGCGGCTGTGGATCGCCGACAGCGAGACCAGCGCGCTGCGCTACGTTTCCGACGGGGTGCTGCACACCGCCGTCGGGCAGGGACTCTTCGACTTCGGCCACGTCGACGGCCCGGCCGGGCAGGCGCTGCTGCAGCATCCGCTCGGGGTCGGGGCGCTGCCGGACGGGTCGGTGCTGGTCGCCGACACCTACAACGGTGCGGTCCGGCGGTTCGATCCGGGAAGCGGGACCGTCTCGACGGTCGCCTCCGGGCTGGCCGAGCCGAGCGACGTCGTGCTGACCTCCGACGGCGGGGTACTTGTGGTCGAGTCCGCCGCGCACCGGCTGAGCCGGCTGGCGCCGGGGGCGCTCACGGCCGCCGGTGCCAGCACGGTCGCCGGGAGCCGGCACCGTACCGAACGACCGCCGACCGACCTCGCCGCCGGGGAGCTGACCCTGGACGTCGTCTTCGAGCCGCCGCCGGGGCAGAAGCTGGATTCCTCGTTCGGCCCGGCCACCCGGCTGGAGGTTTCCGCCTCCCCGCCCGAGCTGCTGATCGACGGTGCCGGGGTGGGCACCGAGCTGTCCCGCCGGCTGGTGCTGAACGACCGGGTCAGCTCCGGGGTGCTCCAGGTGGTGGCCCAGGCTGCCACCTGCGACGCCGAGGCCGAGCACGCCGCCTGCCACCTGAGCCGCCAGGACTGGGGGGTGCCGGTTCGCGTCACGCCGGACGGCGCCCACCGGCTGCCCCTCGTGCTACGCGGCCTGGACAGCTGAGGCCGTGGACAGCCGGGGCGGGCGGCCCGACACGGGACGTGACCGGAACCACTCCAGCTTAACTACCCTCGAGTAACCTACGGTGCCGTAACCTGATTGGGTGAGTACCTCCGCCCCGCTCCGGCTGCGCCCCGTCGATCTCGGCAAGCCGCGGATGCGCGGCTGGCTGCACGCGTACGCCTTCTTCGTCGCGGTGCTGGCCGGGGTCGTGCTCTGCGCGATCGCCGCGACCCGGCCGGGCTGGACGCCCCTGGTCAGCTGCCTTGTCTACAGTGTCACGGTCTGCGGCCTCTTCGGCACCAGCGCGCTCTACCACCGGCGGGTCTGGTCCGAACGCGGCTACCGGGTGATGCGCCGGCTCGACCACTCGATGATCTTCGTGTTCATCGCCGGCACGTACACGCCGTTCTGCCTGCTGGTGCTCTCACCGGCGAGCGCGGCCGTACTGCTGCTGATCGTCTGGGGCGGGGCGGTCGCCGGGGTGGCGATGAAGCTGGTCTGGCCGCACGCGCCCCGCTGGGTCTCCGCGCCGCTGTATCTCGCCCTGGGCTGGGTGGCCGTGGCGGTCCTGCCGGACATCCTGGACCGCGGCGGCGTGGCCGTCCTCGCGCTGCTGGTCGCCGGGGGTGCGGCCTACAGCGTGGGCGCCGTCTGCTACGCGCTGCGCCGGCCCAACCCGTGGCCCACCGTCTTCGGGCACCACGAGATCTTCCACGCATGCACCCTGGTCGCGGCCATCTGCCACCACGTGGCGATCTACTTCGCCCTCTTCGCCTGACTTCCAGCCGTCGGGACACCTGACCGGCAGCGGACACCCGGACCCCGCCGAAACGCCGGACCCGGCCGGCGGAACGCCTGACCCGGCCGGCGGGAATGCCGGCCGGGTGGCCCGTCGTGTCGTCCGCACTCGCAGCGGCCCGACGGGCCCGCGCCGTCAGAGCGGACGGCCGGGGCGCCGCACCTCGTGGTACTCCTCGACGACCTGCTCCTCCCGGACCGGCACCCGCGGCTCGACCACCGGAGTGACGACGGTACGGCGGCGGTTGCGCCAGAGGTAGCTGGTCATGACCAGCCCGGCCACGCCGGCGAGCATCAGCACCCAGCCGACGACGCTCAGGTTGAGCCAGCCCGTCTCGACGTCCACCGCGAAGGCGAGGATCGCGCCGAGAGCGATGAGAAAGATACTTCCACCGATGCCCACTGTGCCGCCTCCTAGGCTGTCGACTGGTACCGGTTCCGCCGCTCCCGGCCACGGTCGCGGCACCCATCGACATACCCAGGCGTAACAGATCCGAATCCGGCAAGCTGGATACGGCGTCGCTGTGCGGAGGCGGCACACCACCGGAACCCAGGGGAGGACGAACGTGACGGACAACGGCCCGGCCGGTGGAACCGGCGGCATCGGCGACTCCGGCGGGACGGGGCGGCCGGACGTACCGGGACGGACCCTGGTGCTGCTCCGGCACGCCAAAGCCGAACGGCCGGCCTCGGCGCCGGACGTCGAACGGCCGCTGACCGCCCGGGGGCACGCGGACGCCGCCGCCGCCGGTGCCTGGCTCGGCCACGGCGGCCACCTGCCGGCGGTGGTGCTCTGCTCGCCCGCGAAGCGCACCCGGCAGACCTGGCACGACGTCGCGCTCGGCATGGCCGCGCCGCCGACCCGCCCGGTCGGCCGGACCGCTACCGTCTCCGCCGGCCCGGCCGGCGGCGGAACCGGTACGGCCACGTCCGGCAGCGCGGGCGGACCCTCCCACGCCACCGCCGGCCAGACCTCGGGCGTCGCCAGCCAGACCTCAGGCGCCGCCGGCCAGGCCTCCGGGCCCGGCGGTGCTGGTGCGGCGCCCGGTCCCGGGCGCACCGGTGCGGTGCCGGCGGTCCGGTACGAGCCGCGGATCTACCACGGGCACGTCGCGGACCTGCTCGAACTCGTCCGGGACACCGATCCGCAGGCGGGCACGCTGCTGCTGATCGGGCACAACCCGACCATCTCGGAACT